>JBGPFS010000189.1:0-5077 GCA_041483455.1 Candidatus Limnocylindria bacterium
GATCCCGCCGTGGGGCGGCGCACCGAAATCGAACGCCTCGAGCATCCCTCCGAACTTCTCGCGCATCCCGGCATAGCTGTGGCCCTGGAGGGCGAAGCTCCGCTCCAGGAGGTCGCGCCGGTGGATCCGGACCGACCCGCCACCGAGCTCCCAGCCGTTGAGCGCGAGGTCGTATTGCATCGCCCGGGCCCTGCCGGCCGGGTCCTCCGGCGACGGTCGCTCCGGGTCGCCCGAGGCGGTCACCAGGAGGGGCTCGTCCTCGGGGACGACCCCGCTGAAGGGGTTGTGGGTAGCGTGCCAGCCCCCGCGGTCCTCGTCCCACTCGTACATCGGGAAGCGATGGATCCAGCAATAGGCGAGCTGGTTCGGGTCGGCGAGCCCCAGGCGGTTCCCCAGCTCTGCCCGCAGGCGGCCCAGGACGTCCGCGGTGACGCTCGCGCGATCGGCGACGACGAGGATCAGGTCCCCCTCCTTCGCGCCGACGCGCTCCGCGATCGACCGCGCCCGCTCCTCGCCGAGGAACTTCAGGGTCGGTCCATGGACCCCCTCGGCGGTCACGGCGAGGTGAACGAGACCCCGGGCGCCGAAACGCCGGGCGGTCTCGACGAGCTCATCGATCTGCGAGCGGCTGGCACTCGCCAGGCCGGGTGCGGCGATCGCCTTCACGCTTCCGCCCGAGGCGAGGACGTCGTCGAACACCTTGAATCCGGAGGTGGGCGTGCCGGCGCCGTCGACGAGGATCGAGGCCAGGTCGGCCAGCTCCATCGCGAAGCGCAGGTCCGGCTTGTCCGAACCGAAGCGCTCGAGGGCCTCTTCGTAGGTGAACCGCGGGAACGGCACCTCGAGGAGCGGCCGCTCAGGGGTCACCGCCCGGCTGACCGCGATGGCCATGGTCTCCACGAAGGCCATCACGGTGACCTCGTCCACGAAGCTCATCTCGAGGTCGAGCTGGGTGAACTCGGGCTGCCGGTCACCGCGCATGTCCTCGTCCCGGAAGCAGCGCGCGATCTGGTAGTAGCGGTCGAGACCGGCCACCATCAGGAGCTGCTTGAGCTGCTGCGGGCTCTGGGGCAGGGCGTAGACCGTGCCGGGCTGGAGGCGGCTCGGGACGATGAAGTCGCGGGCCCCCTCCGGGGTGCTCTTGATGAGGATGGGCGTCTCGATGTCGACGAAGCCGTGCGCCTCGTGGACCCGCCGGATCTCCTCCACCAGCTTCGAGCGGAGGAGGAGCCGGTGCAGCATCGGCTCGCGCCGGATGTCGAGGTAGCGGTACTGGAGGCGGATCGACTCGTCGACGGGCGCGTCCGGCTCGTTGATGTAGAACGGCGGCGTCTTGGCCTCGGACAGGATCGTCAGCTCGCTGGCCCGGACCTCGATCTCACCGGTTGGGAGCTTCGGGTTCTCCGTGCCCGGGAGTCGCCGGGCGACCTCGCCGGCAACGGTCAACACGAACTCGTTGCGCACCCGCGAGGCGGTCGCGTGCGCCTCGGGGGCGATGGTCGCGTCGATCACGACCTGGGTGAGCCCGTGCCGGTCACGCAGGTCGAGGAAGATCAGGTGCCCGTGGTCGCGCCGGCGATGGACCCACCCCGCCAGGCGGGCCGGGCTCCCGGCCTCGGAGGCCCGGAGCTGGCCACAGGTATGCGTCCGGTAGGGCGTCGCGAGGCTGGCGGGGCGATCGGTCATGGTGGCGGTATCGTACGGGAACGATGGGTCTGGCAGCCGATCGCGGGTTGACCGCGCGGATCCGCCGGGCCTCAAGGAGGCTTCGCCATGCTCCCCGAGCGACGCGTCCACGTCACCCTCCCGGTCGCCGATCTCGACCGCGCTCGCGCCTTCTACGAGGGCCGACTCGGGTTCGTGCCGTACGACGTCCAGCCCACGGCCGTCCTCTACCGGGCGGGCGAAGGCACGCTCTTCGCCGTCACGAAGGGCACCGCACTGGCCTCCGGTGCGCACACCCAGATGGCCTTCACCGTCGACGATCTGAGCGCGGAAGTGGCCGACCTCCGGGCCCGGGGGATCGTGTTCGAGGAATACGACTTCCCGAACTTCCGGACGGTCGACGGGATCGCCCCGGTGGGCCCCAACCGGGCAGCCTGGTTCAAGGACAGCGAGGGCAACCTGATCGGGGTCATCGAGTTCGCCGCCGCGACCTGAGGGTCGGTCCGTCGGTCAGCCGTGGCGATGCGAGGCGAGCGCGCGCCGTAGCTCCCGTTCGAGCGTCTCGAGCGGGAGCGTCCGCTGGGTCCCCGCCTGGAGGTCTCGGACACCCACCTGGCCCTCGGCCAGCTCGTCGCCCAGGATGACCGCGAAGTGGGCGCCCTCCCGGGCCGCGGACTCTAGCTGGCGGCCGAGCTTCCGCGGGGCCAGCTCCGCGCGCACCGAGAGGCCGGCCGCCCGGAGCGCCGTGGCGACCCGCAGGCGCTCGATCGTGGCCCCCGGATCCACCCCCACGACCACCGCCAGCGGCGCCTCGGCCGGCGCGGCCGCGACCCCGGCGGCGGCCAGCGCGAGCACGACCCGGTCGAGCCCGAGGCCGAACCCGATCCCGGGCGTCGGGCGACCCCCCAGGAGCTCCACCAGCCCGTCGTAGCGACCACCCCCGCCGAGGGCCTGCTGCTGACCCTCCGCGCCCGGCCGGTAGTACTCGAACGTCGTTCGGGTGTAGTAGTCGAGGCCGCGGACGAGGCCCGGCTCCAGCCGGTAGCCGATCCCCAGCGCGTCGAGATGGGCCCGAACGGCGGCGAAGTGCTCCGCGCAGGCGGCGCACAGGCGATCGACGAGCCGCGGCGCGCCGGCGTTGAGCTCGGCCATCGCCGGTTCCTTCGAATCGAGCAGGCGGAGCGGATTCCGATCGAGCCGATCGAGCTCCGTCGGCTGGAGCGCCCCGGCGCGCGCCCGGTAGTAGCCCGTGAGCTCGACCAGGTAGGCGGGCCGGCAGTCGGCGTCGCCGATCGAGTTGAGGAGGACCTCCACGTCGGGCAGGCCCGCCTCGCGGTAGAAGCGCAGGCCGAGCTCGACGATCTCGGCGTCGATCGCCGGTCCCGGGTCGCCCAGCGCCTCGACGTCGAACTGCCAGAACTGGCGGTACCGGCCCGCCTGCGGGCGGTCGTAGCGGAACATCGGCCCGACCAGGCTCAGCTTGACGGGCTGGGGCCAGGTCTGGAGGCCGTGCTGAACGTACGCGCGGACGATCCCGGCGGTGGGCTCCGGCCGGAGCGCCCAGCTCTCCGATTCCTCCGTTCGTGGCGCGAGCCGGAAGAGCTCCTTCTCGACCGCGTCGGTCGCCTCGCCGAGGCCGCGCTCGAAGACCGCGCTCTGCTCGAACAGCGGTGTCTCGATCTCGCGATAGCCATACCTGGCGGCCAGGTCCGCGGCGAGGCGCTCGAGGCGCGACCAGGTCGGGCGCTCGTCGGGCAGCAGATCGCGGGTGCCCCGGGGGGCGCGGAACGACGCCATCGCGGCGAAGTCTAGCGGGCAACGGACCCGGGCGGACATCCGGCCCGACGGGCTCGGCAGCCGGTCAGCCGCCGGTCAGCCGCCGGTCAGCCGCCGGTCAGCGCGGCGACGAGGCCCGCCACGACCAGCCAGGCCGCGATCGAGAGGACGAACACGGCCAGGGTCGCCCCGACCCGTCCGACCCGTGGCCAGGGCATCCGCAGGAGGCGCAGGTTCAGGAAGCTCGCGACCGAACCGACCGTCCCGCCGGTCAATCCGCCCACGCCGACCAGGGCGATCGGCGCGAAGGCCAGCACCAGCTCCCACGTCGCGAGGGTCCGCTCGAGCCGGATCTCGCCCGTCTCGGTCAGCACCCGGAGCCCGCGGACCTGGCCCGCGATCCCGATCCGACGGGGCTCGCCCTCCGCCACGGGCACGAGCCAGACCAGCCGCCCGCGGTCCCGGATCCGCTGGAGCGGCGTCCCGTCGGCCAGCGCCAGCCGGGTCCCGGTCAGCGACCTCTGGTCGAGGACGATCTCCGGCCCGGCGGGGGCGTCCGGAAGACGGAACGTGTAGCGCATCGGGCGAGCCTGACCGGGGCTCAGCCGTGGTCGCGCTGGACCGAGATGACGTCCTTGAGCCCCTCGACCCGGCTCATCACCTTGGCCAGCTGCGAGACCGACGCGACCTGGAGCGTCGCGGTCACGATCGCGGTGTGGTCCGGGTGGACATTGACGTTCGCGGCCACGATGTTCACCCGGTGCTCGGCGACGACCTGGGTGATGTCGTTGAGGAGGCCCGTCCGGTCGTAGGCCTCGACCCGGATGGCGATCGGGTAGGTGGTCGTCGGGGCCGCCTCCCACTCGACCTCGATGAGCCGGCTCACCTCCCGCTCGTTCATCACGGTCGGACACGTCCTGAGGTGGACCGTCACGCCTTTGCCCCGGGTGATGAACCCGGCGATCGGGTCGCCCGGGATCGGATGGCAGCACTTGGCGAATCGGACGAGCAGGTCGCCCACGCCCTTGACGCGCACCCCGCCGGTCCGGGACGGGAGGTTCGCGGGCGCGACCGTGGGCAGCGCCAGCTCGGCGTCGTCGACGACCCCCAGGCGCATGACGACCTGCTGGGCGCCCACGGCGCCGTAGCCGACGGCGGCGTAGAAGTCGTCGAGGTTGTCGAAGTTGTACGTCCGGGCGACGTCCGAGATCCGCTCCAGGCCGACCGTCTGGATCGTCTTCCGGGCGAGTCGCCGCAGCTCCCGCTCGAGCGACTCGCGGCCGTGGACGATGTTCTCATCGCGCTCCTGGCGCTTGAACCAGGCCCGGATCTTCTCCCGGGCGTGGCCCGTCCGCACGACGTTCAGCCAGTCGCGCGACGGACCGTGCTCGCCTTTCGTCGTGACGATCTCGATGATGTCGCCGTTCTTGAGCCGGTAGTCGAGCGGGACGAGCCGGTTGTTGACCTTCGCCCCGATGCACCGGTGCCCGACATCGGTGTGGATCCGGTAGGCGAAGTCGAGCGGGGTCGCGCCGGCCGGCAGGTCCTTCACCTCGCCCTTCGGGGTGAACACGAAGACCTGGTCCTGGAAGATGTCGAGCTTGATCCCCTCGACGAACTCGGTCGCGTCCGAGAC
>JBGPFS010000190.1:0-5015 GCA_041483455.1 Candidatus Limnocylindria bacterium
ATGCGCATCACGTGATCGTCGTTCTGGAAGACGACGTTGGTCAGCTCCAGCTTGCCGGAGCGCTCGATGTAGACCTGGCGCGGGCCATTGACCATGACTTCGGTGATAGACTCGTCACGCAACAGCGGCTCGAGCGGCCCGAGGCCGATGATCTCGTCGGTGATCTGCTCGAGCATCCGGACCCGCTCGGCCCGGGTGAGGGCGAGGCCCTCCTCGTCGATGACCTTGCCGAAGATCTCCTCGATCTGGCGGCGGACCTCGACCTGGTTCGAGAGGTCGAGCTTCGGGTCCAGGTCCTGGATGACCCGCGACTGGATCCGGAACTTCACGTCCCGGAACGACTCGCGCACCGGGGCGCTGCTCATCAGGCGCTGGGCCGACGACGCTGGCGGCTGGACGCCACCGGGGGCGCCGCCGACAGGCGCCGGGGCCGGCAGATTGCCGGGCGCGCCTGGTTGCCCGGCCGCCGGGGTCGCTCCGGACCCGGGTCGGGCGCTCTCGATCCGCCTCAAGAGGGACATCGCCTACACCCCTTCCAGCCCCGAAGGGCTGCCTGCTAGCGCCATGCGAACAATGACTTCTTGGACTGGGCCGTCTTGCGCTCGCCTGGTACGGTCGCCCGGAGTCGGCCGCCGGCCAGGCCCTGGGCAAGCCCGATGATGTCCTGCGAGACCTGGGTCTCGCGGTTGCTGAGCACGAACGGGACGCCCCGGTTCAGGGCGTAGACCACGGTCCGGCCGTCGCTGACGATCGAGTGGTCGACCTTCCGGCCGATCGAGTGCTCGACGTCGCCGACCCGGATCCCGAGCGCCGAATCCGCCCGGTTGAGGACCAGCCGGATCTTGTCGTCGGCATAGCCCAGCTGCGTGGTCACCTCGAGGAAGAGCCGCATGTTCTTGATGCTGGTGATCTCGAGGGTGAGGACTGTCAGGATCAAGTCGGCCCGGTCGAGGATGGTGAGGGTCGAATCGCTGAAGGAGGCGGAGCAGTCGACCACGACCAGGTCGTGCTTGGCCCTCAGCGCGTCGAGGATCCGGCCGACACCGGCCGGGGTCACCAGCTCGGCCTGCTCCGGCGAGGGCGGCGCCAGGAGGACCCGCACGCCCGACGAGTGGTTGATCACGAAGGTGTCGATCGACTCCAGCTCACCGGCGCCTTCGAGCTCTGGCGCCAGGTCCGCGATCGACTTGTTCTTCGGGTTCAGGTTGAGGAGCACCCCGACGTCGCCGAACTGGAACGAGCCGTCCATCAGGACGACCTTCCGGGCCGTCTCCGCGGCGGCCGCGACGGCCAGGTTGACGGCGATCGTCGTCCGGCCGACGCCTCCCTTGGGGCTGAAGACGGCGACGATCTGGCCCGGCTCGCGGTCCTGGTCGACGACCTCACCGGTGCCGGCCGTCGGCGCGCTGGCGACGCGGCCCTGCTTCTCGCGTTCCCGGGTGTAGACCTGCCGGATGGAAGCGGTCAGCTCGTCGCTGCTGAACGGCTTCACCAGGAACTCGCGGGCGCCGGCGAGCATCGAGCGCCGGAGGTAGTCCGCCTCACCCTGCACGGACATCATCACGACCGCGGCACTCGGGAAGGCCGAAGCGAGCTGCTCGGCCGTCTCGATCCCGTCCATGTCGGGCATGTTGATGTCCATCAGGACGATGTCCGGCTTGAGCGTGAGAGCCATCTCGAGGGCGTGACGGCCCGAGTCCGCGGCTCCGACCACCTCGATGTCGCTCTCGAAACCGAGCAGCTTCGTGAGGTGGTCGCGCGTCTCGGGGATATCGTCCACGATGAGGACGCGGATCTGGTCAGCCATCAGGTGGGTTCAGCCTTCGATCTCGCTGGTCTGGTTCGGTCGGTCGGTGGGAGAGGCCGACGGGCGCTGGATCCGGAGGGATCCGGGGCGCCGGTCGGCCGCCTGGTTCGGGGTGTGGTGCCTACGGGGTCGGGAGGACCGTCTGGATCACCTGCGGCGGGAGCACGCCGTACTCGGTGACCAGGGTCTTGAGGATCACGCCCGTCGTCGGATCCAGGGGCGGATCGACCGGTGCGCCCGCGTCGTCCACGTAGTCCTTCGGCGAGCGGAGGATCAGGCTCGTGCAGGCATCGATCTGGGCGAACTTGAGAAGCTCGGCCTGTTGCGGCGTGACCGCCAGCAGGACGATCTCCTGCTGGCCGTTGAGCGCGGTGCCCGACGGGGTCTTGGTCGTGGTCGTGCCGCCCTGGGTGCCCGTCTGGGCCGGCGGCGGCGGGAGCAGCGTCCCGACCACCTTGAGGTTCTGGACCAGGAGCTTGACGCTCGTCGAGTCGATGCCCGCGAGCGGGGTCGGCTGGTTGGTCGTCTTGTCGATCGTGATGACCGGGAACGAGTTCCCGCACGCGCCGGCCGTCCCGCCGAAGCCGACGACCGCGTCGACGTGGTCGCCGATCTGGATCAGCGTGCCGACGCCGGTGACCTGGTCGACGCTGACGGACATCGCCCGCTTCTTCGCGTCGATGAGCGGTGCTGGGTTCTGGCTGAACCCGCTCGCGGCGAACTGGGAAGCGCTCAGCTGCGTTCCGCTGAGGATGTTCGTGCGCGCGATCTGGCCGATCACGGCATTGGGGTCGCTGAACGCATCGGCCGCCCGCGTGGTGACCGAGACCTTCTTGACCTCGAGCATCTCGGCCCGGACCTGGGTCCCGAGCGCGATGTCCCGGGTCGCCATGACCGTCGGGAGCTCCGTGGGCGCCGCCTGGGTGCCGGTACCGCCCGAACCGCCGCCGCCCTGCAAGAGCAGCACGATCCCGACGAAGGCGACGACCGCCAGAACGATCCCGATGAGCAGGATCAGCCGATTTGAACGCTTCAAAGCCACTCTCCCAGAGCCGTGTGACAGGTGGCACCACTGTAGCACCGCCCCAAAGGCCCGCGACTATACCAAAGGCCTATGACCATAGAAGGAAATAGGGGGATTCCACGCTCGCTGCAAGGTCTCCCGCAAGGTGCCCGGGGCCGGTCCCGCGCCGGCCGGCCGGCCGGACGAGGTCGTGCGCGGCGGCCCATCGACAGCGGAGCGAAGCCCGGTCGCAGACCGGTCGATCCCCCGGAATCGGCGAGCGGCTCGCCGCCCTTCCGGGGACGAACCGCTCGCCATGGTGTCGGGATCGCGGACCAGGTCCCCGAGGCCCGGTCCGTCGGCTCGAACTAGATCGAGGTGCCGACGGTGCTGAGGATCTTGCTGACCTGTCCGCCGAGGAAGATCAGGGCGATGATCGCGACGATCGCGATCAGGGCGAGGATCAGCGCGTACTCCGCGAGACCCTGGCCCTCCTCGTCGTTGCGGAACGAAGCGATAAGAGCTGCGATGGACTGAAGCATCGAGTATCCACCTCCTTTCTTCCGAAGTCTCCCGTCCCGTGGGGCGAGAGCGCCCGAGACCCGAGGTCTCTCGATCGGAGTCCCCGGAACACGGCACCGCCGAGCGGCCGAATGACGGTATGGGGCATTGGGGCGACTGTCAAGGTCGCAGGTAACGAAGTGGTGCGCGAGAGCCTCGACCCGGGGATCGCATCATGTACCCTGATGACCTGGCATCGTCGAACCCGCAGTCGAGGCGCCATGCGGCGGCAGCGCATCTTTTATGGCGGATGCGCCGCGGTACTGGTGCTGTATGCGGTCCACGCCATCGCGGTCGATCGAGCAACCTTCGCGAGCTATGTCGCGGTCGACTACGACATCTACATCGACGCAGCGCGGCGATGGTTGGCGGGCGGCGGGTTCTACGATCCGGCCCAGCTCGCGGGACGCTATGACATCACGGTCGGGGTCGTCCTCTATCCACCGAGCGTCATGCCGCTCCTCGTCGCATTCACGGCGCTTCCCGCCGTCCTGTGGTGGGCCATCCCGATCGGCCTGACGACCTATGCGGTCTGGAGGCTTCGCCCGGCTCCGGTGGCCTGGCCGTTCATCGCCCTCTGTCTCGCGATGAGGGCGACGGAGGCGCGGCTCCTGTCCGGGAACCCGGTGATGTGGGCCGTCGCCGCGCTGGCGATGGGCACGCTCTACGCCTGGCCATCGGTGCTCGTGGTCATCAAGCCGAGCCTCGGACCGTTCGCCCTGTTCGGCATCCGCCATCGTTCCTGGTGGGTCGCTCTGGCGGCCCTGACGATCATGAGCGTGCCCTTCCTGAAGCTCTGGGTCGACTGGGTGAAGGTCGTGCTGAACTCGAACGGCGGCCTGGACTATTCGCTGCTCGAGGTCCCGATGATGCTGATCCCGCTCATCGCCTGGGTGGCGAGGGACAGGAAGGCCCTGTCGAGTTCGAACCTACCCGTGGAGGCCAGCGACCCCGTCGGGTAGTGGCGCTCGGGCGTGCGATCCCGGGGGAGCGGTCAGCCGCGCCGGAATCGACGACGCCGGACCGCTTGCGCGACCCGGCGTCGTTCGGTCGGTGGGGCGATCATCGGTCGAGCCGGAGGACCGCCGCCGCGTAGCCTGACTAGATCGAGGTGCCGACGGTGCTGAGGATCGTGCTGACCTGCTGGCCGAGGAAGATCAGGGCGATGATCGCGACGATCGCGATCAGGGCGAGGATCAGCGCGTACTCCGCGAGGCCCTGGCCGTCCTCGTCTCGATGGAGCGATGAGAGGATGAGTCCGATGACGTTCATCCGGGCGAATGCCTCCTACCAGTAAAGGTGGCCGCGGATGCGGCCGGTGCCGTCCCCCGGCAGGTGTCGGAAGGTATGAGCGGGTCGACCCGGGTTGTCAAGGTCGGATGCTGGGCCGACGCACGGATGTGGTGCGTCCACGTCACGGAGACCCGCGCTGGAATCGATGACGCCGGGCCGCGAGATGCGGCCCGGCGTCGGTCGTGCGGTGGGCGTTCCGCGCGCTCGGCGCGGAGGCCCGGTCCGGCGGCTTCGACTAGATCGAGGTGCCGACGGTGCTGAGGATCTTGCTGACCTGTCCGCCGAGGAAGATCAGGGCGATGATCGCGACGATCGCGATCAGGGCGAGGATCAGCGCGTACTCGGCCAGAC
>JBGPFS010000191.1:0-5011 GCA_041483455.1 Candidatus Limnocylindria bacterium
CACGCTCGCGGACAGCGGGCTCGGCTCCACCGTCTACGAGGCGGCCGATCGGATCGGCGGCCGGATGCACTCGGACGCCCGCGGCTTCTGGGCGGAGGGCCAGGTCTCCGAGTGGTGCGGCGAGCTCATCGACACCGGCCATAAGACGATCCTCCACCTCGCCCAGCGCTACGGCCTGGCGACGGCCGACCTGGTCGGTGCGGAGCCGAACGGCTCAGAGGACACCTACCAGTTCTTCGGGGCCTACTATCCGAAGGCCCAGGCCGATAGCGACTTCCAGCCGGTCCACCAGGCGCTCCAGACCGACGTCCAGGCGGCCAGCTACCCGACGACCTACAAGATCAACACGCCCGGCGGCGTCGCGCTCGACAAGATGACGGTCTACGACTGGATCGACAGCCGGGTGCCCGGTGGCCACGCCTCGCCGATGGGCCAGCTGCTCGACGTCGCGTACGACATCGAGTACGGCGCCCAGGCGAAGGATCAGTCGGCGCTCAACCTCGTCTATCTGCTCGGCTACAAGGCGAGCCCCGGCAACTTCTCGATCTTCGGCGCCTCGGACGAGCGCTATCACATCGTCGGCGGCAACGAGCGCCTGCCCGCGACGATCGGAGCCGACATCGCGGGCCGCGGGGTGGCGATCCAGACCGGTTGGCGGATGACGGCGCTCGCCCGCCGTTCGGACGGGACGTACTCGATCTCGTTCGACGGTCGCAGCGCGGTCGTGGCCGACCGCGTGATCCTGGCGCTGCCGTTCGCGGTGCTGCGAACGCTGAACACGAAGAACGCGGGCTTCGACGCGCTCAAGAACACCGCGATCCAGAACCTGGGCCGGGGCCGGAACGGCAAGCTCCAGCTCCAGTTCGGGACGCGCTTCTGGAACACGACCGGGGCGTGGCCGGGGATCAGCAACGGCGCGACGTACGCGGACACCGGCTACCAGAACACCTGGGACGTGAGCCGCGCCCAGGCCGGCGCCTCCGGCATCCTCGTCGACTACACGGGCGGCGAGGTGGCCGGCTCGTTCAAGCCGTCGAACCCGTACAGCGACACCTCGACGAGCGCCCAGGTGACCAGCTACGCGACCGCGTTCCTGCGCCAGCTCGAACCCGTGCTGCCTGGCGCCAGCCGCGCCTGGAACGGCCGGGCGACGCTCTCGATCCCGGCTCTGGACCCGAACCTCAACCTCTCCTACTCCTACTGGCGCGTGGGCCAGTACGTGGCCTTCTCCGGCTACGAGGGCGCCCGCCAGGCGAACTGCCACTTCGCCGGGGAGCACTGCTCGCAGGACTTCCAGGGGTTCATGGAGGGTGGAGCCTCGGAGGGGATCCGGGCCGCCGGAGAGATCCTGGCCGACCTCAAATAGGGTCGGCCGTGGGTCGGCTGAGGCCCGACCGGGCGCGACGGGGGCTCAGCCGAGCCCGGCGAAGAGATCCGTCTCGGGTCCGGCGACCGGGACGCGCGAGACGCGCAGGACGTAAGCCTCGCGCGCCCAATAGCGCTGCCAGCCCTCGAGGCCCATGAGCATGAAGAAGCTCTTCGGGCCGATCTGGGTCACGTGCCGCTTCGTCGCCCGCCACTTCGCCTCGAGCGGGGCGCCGGAGACGTCGACCCAGGCCGTGATGGACTCGTCGGGGACGAGCATCCGGGCCATCTGTGCCTGCAGCTGCGCGAGCCGCTCCGGGCTCGCGTCGGCCGGGGGCGCGAAGGGATCCGGCGCGCCCGAGTCCGCGATCGCCGAGGCGATCGCCTGGCGGGTCGAGGCCGGGATGGCCTGCTCGTAGAGCTTGGCGGGAGCCCATGGCGCCAGGCCGCCGTCGGCCTCCGCCGGGCCGCATCCGCCGTGCTCCGGCGCGAGCTGGGCCGGATATCGGGCCGGATCGCCGGCCCGCTCGAATGCCCCGACCGCGACGAGGTGGGCCCGGATATGGTCCGGATGGCCGTAGCCCCCGAAGTCGTTGTAGGTCGTCATCACGTCCGGTCGGAACCGGCGGACCATCCAGACCAGGCGCCCGATGGCCTCGTCGAGGTCGGCCTGCCAGAACGCCCGCGGGTCGCGGTTCCCGGGGGTACCCATCATCCCCGAGTCGCGATAGCCAAGGTTGTCCCACTCCGTCACGCCGAGCTCGCCGAGGGCCTCCTCGAGCTCGGTCGCCCGGATCTCGCCCAGGCGCCGGTGGTTGTCGGCCGTGTCGAGGTCCGGGACCACGATGTCGCCGAGCTCGCCCCGGGTGCAGGTGACGAGGACGACGCGCTGGCCGGCGGCGACGGCCTTGGCCATCGTGCCGCCCGTCCCGACGCACTCGTCGTCCGGGTGCGCATGGACCGTCATGAGGGTCGGGGGACGCGGGTCGCTCATGGCGGGCATCGTAGCCGGACATCCGTCTCGACGCCGGCGGGGCCCGGATGCCGGGCGCGCCGAACGGGCGGGCGCCTCGCCCCGCTACCATCCCGGCATGCCGGATCCCCCGTTCGCCTCGCCGCCCGGCGCCGCCTCCGGGCCCCGCCCCGGTCCGGGTCCGCTGGCCGGCGTTCTCGTGGCCGACTGCTCCACGATCCTGGCCGGGCCGTACTGCACGATGCTCCTGGCCGACCTTGGGGCGACCGTGGTCAAGGTGGAGCCTCCTGAGGGCGACGGGACGCGCGCCTGGGGGCCACCCTGGGTGGGCGCCGGTCGGCTCGGCCCGGACGACCCGGGCGTCGCCGCGTACTACCTGGCGGTCAACCGGAACAAGCGCTCGATCCGGCTGGACCTGAAGTCCGCGGCCGGGCGCGAGGTCCTGGGCCGGCTGCTCGGTCGGGCGGACGTCCTGGTCGAGAACTTCCGCGTCGGCGGGTTCGCCCGGCTCGGCTTCGAGGACCAGGCTCTCGCGGCGCTCAACCCGCGGCTCATCCACCTCGCGATCAGCGGCTACGGACCGGACGGCCCCGATGCCGACAAGCCCGGCTACGACTTCGTCATCCAGGCGGTCGCCGGGCTGATGTCGATCACCGGCGGCCCCGACGCCGCCGGAGGCGAGCCGATGAAGGTCGGGATCGCGATCGCCGACGTCGTGACCGGACTCCAGGGCGCCGTCGCGGTCCTGGCCGCCCTGGCCGGCCGCGAGCGGGCCGACTCGCCGGCCGCCGGGATCGGCCAGCGGATCGACGTGTCGATCCTCGAATCGACCCTGGCGGTCCTCGTCAACCAGGCCCAGAACGCGTTCGCGACGGGCGTCGCCCCGGGCCGGCTCGGGAACGCCCACCCGAACATCGTCCCGTATGAGACGTTCGCGACGGCCGACGGCGAGATCGCCGTGGCGGTCGGCTCGGAGCGCCAATGGCCGCGGTTCTGCGCCGCCCTCGGACTGGACGAGCTGGCGAGCGCCCCCCGCTTCGCGACGAACGCGGCCCGGGTGGCCGACCGGGCGACGCTCAGACCGATCCTCGCCGAACGGTTCGCCGCCGAGCCGACGTCGACCTGGCTCGACCGGCTGGACGCCGCCGAGGTCCCGTGCGGCCCGATCAACGACATCGTCGCCGCCTTCAGCTCGCCGCAGGCCCACGCCCGCGACATGGACGCGAGCGTCGAGCACCCGCGGCTGGGCCACATCCGCCAGGTCGGCGTGCCGTTCAAGCTCGCCGCGACCCCGGCCACGATCCGGACCGCCCCGCCGCTCCTGGGCGAGCAGACCGACGAGCTGCTCGCCGAGCTCGGCTACGGCCCCGCCGCCGTCGCCGCCCTGCGGGCCGCCGGCGTCGTGTGAACGTGGGACGTGGAGGGGCCGCGCCATCGGACGCGCGTCCGACCGCGGAGGCCCGGGCCGGCGCCGTGGTCGACCTCGCGCTGGCGGCGGGCCTGTGGGGCGGCCTCTACGTCGTCTCGGCGGCGACCTTCGCGGCGATCCCGCCGATCACCCTCAACGTCCTCCGCCTGACGGTCGGGGTCGCCGTCCTGGCGGTCGCCTTCCGAGGCGACTTCGGGTTCGGCCGCTCGTCCGGTCGGCGGGTCCTGCTCGCCGGCGTGGTGGTCGCGATCACGATGGCCCTCCAGTTCCTCGGGACGAGCCTGACCGGTGGCGCCGAAGGGGCGATCC
Source organism: Candidatus Limnocylindria bacterium (assembly GCA_041483455.1). Lineage (GTDB taxonomy): Bacteria > Chloroflexota > Limnocylindria > Limnocylindrales > CSP1-4 > JBGPFS01. The sequence continues at coordinate 4,077 of JBGPFS010000191.1, forward strand.
TGACCACGACCACCCCGGCCTTCGTCCTGCTGTTCGGCCGTCTCCTCGAGGGGCAGCGGGTCCGGGCGGCCGCCTGGGCTGGCGTGATGGTGGCTCTCGTCGGGGTGGCGGTGATCGCGCTGCGAAGCACGGAGGTGGCCGCAGTCACCGACCTGGCGCTAGATGGAGCCGTCCTCGGCCCCCCGAACCGGGTGGTCGGCGACCTCCTGCTGGTCGGGGCCGCGGCCGCCTGGGCCCTCTTCTCGTCGGTCGGTCGCCCGCTGGTGGCCCAGGTCGGCGCGTTCCGGGCGATCCTCCAGGCGAGCCTGGTCGGCGTGCTCCTCCTCGTGCCATTCGTCCCGCTCGAGCTGGCCGGACGGACGCTGCCGCCCCTCTCCGGCCAGACGGTCTTGGCGATCCTCTACCTGGGCGTGATGTCGACGGCCGTGGCCTGGTCGCTCTGGTACCGCGGCTACGCCCGGGCGCCGGCCGCGGTGTCGGCCGCCGCGTTCTTCGCCCAGCCGATCGTCGGGGCGATCCTGGGGGTCGTCGTCCTCCACGAGTCGCTCGGGCCGGTGTTCCTCGCCGGGGCGGCCCTGGTCGGGGCCGGGATCCTGGTCGTGGCGCTCTCGGCCGGTACTGGCGCCCGGCCGGAGCTGGCGCCAGAGGACTGACGGCGGCCCTATAGCTCCTGGCGGCGGAAGGCCAGCCAGGCGCAGCCGAGCGCCAGTGCGATCAGCAGGGCGCTCCCGCCGAGCGCCGTCGCCAGGGCGCCGCCGTCGAGCGTCCCGCCGGTGGCGATCGCCCGGGCCGGGACGGCCAGGCCGGACGGCAGGAACCGCCCGATGGTCGGGATCGCGCCGAGGAGCGAGATGCAGAGCAGGCCGGCGACCCCGGCTCCGGCCGCCGCCATGGCCGACCCGGTCACGGTCGAGGCGAGGAACGTGATCGCCGCC
>JBGPFS010000192.1:0-4998 GCA_041483455.1 Candidatus Limnocylindria bacterium
CCGCGGCCCGACCAGCGCGAGCAGCTCGGTGACCGTTACCCGGATCGCCGACCACCAGGCCGCGGCGTCCTGCTCGGCGGCGCCCGGGATGCCCCGATCCTCGGTCGGGTAGCCGGCGCGGGCGAGGGCCAGGAGCCGACCGTCGAGCGCGACCAGCCCGCACTTGACCTCGGTCGTCCCGAGGTCGATCGCGAGGAGCGCGGGCCCGCCGGGCGCGCCAGGTCGATGGTCAGTCACGCGGCCGATGATAGGGGCCCGTCACCGGGGCCGCCCCCGGAGCCGCTGCGCCGACCGGGGCCGCCCCCGGGCCAGCGCGCCGACCCCGCCGACCCGCCGGTCCGCGGCCAGCGCCTGCGGCATCTGGCGCCACGTCCGCGGCAGGAGCGGGCGCCAGGCCCGCCAGGACGCGACGAGCCAGCCGGAGACCGCGCGTTCGCGGATCCCCCACGGCACGCCGTAGGCATCGCGGACCGCTGGCGGGAGGAGTGACAGGGCCGGCCAGAACGTCCATCCGTAGGCGCCCGGCGGGATGGTACCGAGCAGGCCCTCCAGGCCCGCGATCTCGGGCGCGAGCGCGGCGAGGGGCGCGAGCGGGGGCGCGAGGATCGCCCGGGCCAGCTGCCGCGCGGTCGGCGTCACCCGCACCGGTCCAGCGGGCCCGAGCATCGCCGCGAGGTAGGCGTCGAAGGCCGCGATGTCGATCGGCAGGAGATCCGCCGGGATCCCGAAGGCGAGGCCGATCGGCCGCGTCTCCTCGTAGAAGCGTGCTCGCTCGCCCGGCGTGAGCGGCGCGAGCCAGGCCTCGTAGGCGACGAGGGTCGCGTCGATCAGCGTCGCGTGCACCCACAGCGCGAGGGCGGGGTCGCGGGCGGCGTAGACCGTCGCTCCGGTGGCCTCGATCGCCTCGGCGTCGCAGACCGGTCCGGCGACCGCCTCGTGGAACCGGTTCAGCCGCTGGATCTCCGCGCGCCCCTCGACGGTCGTCCCGTACACGATCGCGAGGTAGCTCCGGAGGGTGGACCGGAGCCGACGCCAGGGATCGGTCCGGAAGTCGCTGTGCTGGTCGACGCCCTCGGCGACCAGCGGATGGGCGATCTGCATCAGGAGCGCCCGGGGTCCCGCGCCCAGCAGGAGGATCGATTCGCGGCTCAGGCGCCAGGCCTGGCTCGAGGGTCCGTAGAGGCCGTTCCGTTCGGCCTCGGCGGGGTCATGCCGGGCCTCGGCGGGGTCATGCTGTACCTCGGCCGGGTCGAGCCCCAAGGCGACTTCCCGGGCCGGCTCGCCGCCGCGACCCTCAGCGCTCGTCGGGACGCCGATCGACCACCCACCACGCGATCGGGAAGATCCCCGCGGCCAGGAGCAGCTTCAGGGCGTCGCCGGCGATGAACGGCGTGAGCCCCTTCGCGATCGCGGTGGCGGGGTCCATGCCGGCGGCGGCCATAAGCCACGGGAGGCCGACCAGGTAGATCGCGAGGTTCCCGACCAGCATCGCGGCCAGCGCGCCGACGAGCCCACGGTCCCAGCCGAGCTCGGCGAGCCGACCGACGAGCCCCCCGGCCAGCACGAACCCGATCAGGTAGCCGCCGGTCGCCCCCAGGACGATCCCACGGTCGGTGAAGGCGAAGACCTGGGCCGCCCCGTAGTGATCGCTCGCGTAGACCGGGAGCCAGAGGCCCAGGAGCAGGTAGAGGAGCGTCGCGGCGGTCCCCCGCTTCGCGCCGAGCGCCCCGCCGACCAGGAGCACGCCGAACGTCTGGCCGGTGACGGGGACGGGATCGCCCGGGATGAGGAAGCGGATCTTCGCGGACAGGGCGATCAGGAGCGCTCCGGCCACGATCAGGGCGATGTGGCGTGCCCGGACGCTGATCCGCTCGCCGACCGAGACCGGGACGAGGAAGTCGCCGATCGTGATGCCCCGCTCCGCGGCGGGGAGGCGGTTGAGGCGCGGCGCGGCGAGCGACATCGGGTCTCCTGTGAGCGGTGGAGCTTCGCGGACGAGTCGGGCGACGGCTCGAGTCTACCAGCCGACGCCCGCGGGACCGAGCGGGCCGGGGCTACTCCGCCTGGACCGCCCGGACGATCGAGATCCGGCTCGCCGCCCGGGCCGGCAGGGCGGCCGCCAGGACCGCGACGACGAACCCGAAGGCCGCGGCCAGCCCGATCGTGCGCCACGGCGGGTCGAGCGGGAGCTGCAGGATGCCGTTCCCGCCGAGCCCCACCAGCACCTGGCCCGCCACGATCCCGACCGCCACGCCCACCACGACTCCGACGATCCCGAGGACCGCCGCCTCCACCACGACCATCCGCCAGACTTGCCGGCGCGTCATCCCCAGCGCCCGCAGGACGCCGATCTCGCGGACCCGCTCCATCACGTTCATCGTGAGCGTGTTGACGATCCCCAGGCCGGCCACGACCACGGCGACCAGCGCCAGGGCGTCGAACAGCCCGAAGACCCGGTCGAGGACGTCGCTGATCGAGCCGCTGACCCGCTCGAGCGGGCTCGGCTCGAGGGCCAGGCCCGTGGCGAGGGCATGGAGCGCGTCGACCGCCCCTGCCCCGACGCCGGGGGCGTAGCGGATCGCATAGGCGTCGGCGCCCAGCACCCCGAACGGCCCCAGGGCGTCGGGCCAGCCGACGAAGATCGTCTCGCCGGACCGGCCGGGCAGCCCGCGCTCGACGATCCCCACCACCCGCTCGGCCTTCGTGCGGCCGCCGCCGACCGTGAAGTCCAGCGTGTCGCCCAGCTGGATCGCGAGCCGTTCCGCCACGCTCCGGGGGACGATCGCCGAACCGCCGGCGTCGAGTGCGGTGAGCGCGTTCCGGCGGTCGCCCGCCGTGAACGCCAGCCGTCCGTCGGCCAGCAGGTCCGTCCCGACCACCGCGGCCGCATCGATCCGGACCCCCCGGAAGGCCAGCCCGAACGTGGCGATCGGCGAGACCCGGGCGACGCCGGGGATGGCGGCCAGCTGCTCGCGCACCCCCTCGCCGGGGGCGATCGGACGGATCGAGGTCGCCACCTCGTCACCGGGCACGACGCCCACCAGCCAGGCGGTGGCAGCCCGCCGGGCGTCCTGCGCGACGCTCCCGAGCGCCACGATCATCGCCAGCCCGACGGCCAGCGCCCCGACGGTCAGGGCCGTCCGGCTCCGGTCGCGGACGAGCGAGCTCCGGGTGAGCCGGGCCTCGGCCGGCAGGAGCAGGGCGAACGGCAGGCCGGCGATCCGCCCGAGCGGTCCGAGCACGAACGGCAGGAGGAGCGTCGAGCCGAGCAGGACGAGGTAGACGACGAACGGCCGGAGGAGGCCGACCTGCGCCGCGCTGGGCCAGATCGCGAGGCCGGCGGCCGCGACGACCGCGAAGACGACGATGAGCCAGCGCAGCCTAGCCCGTACGGCGGCGACGCCCTCGCCGCGCGACCGGAGCGCCTCGACCGGCGGGATCCGGCCGGCTCGCACGGCGGGCTCGAGGGCGGCGGCGATCGTCACGGCCAGGCCGACGAGGAACGCGACGACCGCGCCGCCGACCGGCAGGACCGGGGCGCCGATCGGGACGACCCCGATCGCCCGGACGGCCGAGGCCATCCCGAACGACAGGAGGGCTCCCAGCCCGACCCCGACGAGCGAGCCCACGATCCCGAGGCCCGCCGCCTGGAGGATCACGAGGTTGTTCACCTGGCGGCGGGTCGTGCCGGCCGCCCGGAGGAGGCCGACCTCGCGGACCCGTTCGGCCACGGTCATCGAGAGGGTGTTGAAGATGAGGAACGCCCCGCCGAACAGGGCCACGACCGCGATGAGCGCGGTGGTCGCCTGGAAATCCGCGGTCGACGCCCGCAGCGAGGCCGCGATCTCGGCCGGGCCGGACAGGACGTACGGGTCCGCGGTCAGGCGCGGTCCGAGGGCCGCGACCGTCGCGTCGACGGTCGCACCGGGCGCGAGGAGCACGTCGACCCGGGTGGCCCCGTCGGTCCCGAGGATGCCCCCGGCGGTCGCGAGCGTGACCACGACCGTCCGGCCGTCGGTCCCGACCGGCGGGCCGTCGCCGGCCAGCAGCCCGACGATCGTCAGGGGGGTCGAGCCCTGGGCGCCCAGGATCGCCAATGGGTCGCCGACCTTCAGGCCGGTCTCGCGGGCCAGGCGCTCGGTGATCAGGGCCTGCCCGACGGCGCCATTCGGGTCGGCCCCGGCCCCGGAACCTCCGGTCGCGGCGGCCAGCGGGACCCCCGCCGCGATCGGCAGGTCGTGGACCTGGCCGTCGACGGCAGGATCGATCCCCAGGAGATCGACCGCCGCCGCGTAGCCGGCCGGGTCGGGGGTCGCCGGATCGCGATCGAGATAGGTCCGCCGCTCAAGGGTCGGGGCCGCGGCCGCGACGCCCGGCGTCCCCGCGATCGCGGTCACCGAGGCGGCGGAGAGGCCGCGCTCCTGGAATGCCTCGATCCGCAGGTCCGCCCGGCCGATGATCCCGCTCACGGTCGCGTCGATCCCGGCCTCGATCCCCGCACTCGTCGCCAGGGCCGCGAAGAGGACGGCCACGCCGAGCGCGATGCCGACCACCGTGAGCCCGGTCCGGAGCGGCCGGGCGAGGAGGCTCCGCCAGGCGAGCGCGTTGAGCCCGCCCATGCTCAGAGGCCGATCTCAGCGAGCCGGGCGATGAGCGGCCCGGCGCCGTGGTCCTCGCGCCGGCCGAGCCGGATCTCGTCGCGGATCGTCCCGTCGCTGATGACCAGGACGCGGTCGGCGTACGCGGCAGCCTTCGCGTCGTGGGTCACCAGCACGATCGTCTGGCCGCGCTCCACGCAGGATCGCCAGAGCGCCTCGAGGATCTCGGTCCCGGTCGTGAAGTCGAGGTTGCCGGTCGGCTCGTCGGCCAGGAGGATCGCCGGCCGGGTCGCGAGCGCGCGGGCGAGCGCCACCCGTTGCTGCTCGCCGGCAGAGAGCTGGTCGGGCAGGTGGCGCTCCTTGCCGTGCAGGTCGACGAGCTCCAGGGCGTCACGGACCC
>JBGPFS010000193.1:0-4990 GCA_041483455.1 Candidatus Limnocylindria bacterium
CAGGCGGCGGTCCCGTTGCCGCGGATGAACTCGAGCGTCCGCTCCCAGGCGTCGGCGGAAGCCGCGGCATGGTCGGCTGCCTTCCGGTCGAAGAAGCTGTGCGGGGCGCCCGGGTAGGTCTCGATCTCGTGGGGCACCCCGGCCGCCGAGAGGGCCGCCTCGAACTGGGCGACCGCCTCGACCGGGATCCCGTCGTCGGCCCCGCCGAAGATCGCCAGGATCGGGGCCCTCATCTCGCCGGCCACGTCGGCCGGGGCGGGGCTGTTCGGCCGGTCGCCCACCGGCCAGCCGTAGAAGCCGATCGCCCCGGCGAGCCCGAGACCGAACGTCGTCGCCACGAACGCGAGCCGCCCACCGAAGCAGAAGCCGATCGTGAAGACGCTCCGGACCCGACCGATCTCCCGGCCGGCGAGCTCCTCGGCGGCCGCGGCGACGTCCGCCCGAAGGCCGTCGGCCGTGGTCCGCGCCACGTGCGGCATGTACTCGAAGTCGGCGCCTCGCTTCGCCGCGCCCGCCGTCCGGCCGAAGTAGTCGATGGCCAGCGCGTCGATCCCGTGCTCGGCGAACCGGAGCGCGAGCTCCTCGTAGTAGGGGTGGAGGCCCCGGACGTCCGGCAGGATGACGATCCCGGCCCCGGTCGGGTTCGCCGCCCGGGCGGAGAACCCCGCGAACCGGTTCCCGTCGGCCGCCGCCAGGACCAGGTCCGCGTGGTCGAGCGAGCCTCCCGCGATCGGCGCGATCGGCGGGTGACTGTCGAGGTCGAAGCACATCGGCGGGGTCCTCCGGGGACGGGGCGGGCGGCCGGGCCCCGCGGGCCCGACGAACAAGGTGGCGCCGGCGCCGGCACGGGGGCCATCGTAGCGCGCGGCCACGTCCGGGGCCCTGGGGCCCGGGACGCCGCGAGGGGCCCCTGGGCGCCCCTCAGGGGGTGCGCGGGAGGCCGCTGCTAGAATCCCGCCCATGCCCGGCCCCCTCGTCGTCCAGAAGTTCGGCGGCTCCTCGGTCGCGAATGCCGACCGGATCCGGCAGGTCGCGCGGCGGATCGCCCGGGCCCGCGCCGATGGGGCGGACCTGGTGGTCATCGTGAGCGCGATGGGCGACGCGACCGACGAGCTCCTCGCCCTGGCCGGCGCGATCACCGAGGAGCCCGACCCGCGCGAGCTCGACATGCTCCTGGCCACCGGCGAGCACCAGAGCGCGACCCTCCTCTCGATGGCGCTCCACGCGATCGGGGTGCCGGCGATCAGCCTGACCGGCGCCCAGGCCGGGATCAGCACCGATGGAGCGTACGGGCGGGCCCGGATCGCGAACGTCGACCCCGCCCGGGTGCGCGACGAGTTGGCGGACGGGAAGGTCGTGATCGTGGCCGGGTTCCAGGGCCAGAGCGCCTCGGCGGTCGACAAGGCGGAGACGACCACCCTGGGCCGGGGCGGTTCGGACACGACGGCGGTCGCGCTGGCGGCCCGGCTCGGGGCGGATCGCTGCCAGATCTTCACCGACGTGACGGGCATCTACACGGCCGACCCGCGGGTCGTCCCGACCGCCCGGCAGCTCCCGCTCATCGGCTACGAGGAGATGCTGGAGCTGGCCCACCAGGGCGCCCAGGTCATGCAGGTCCGGGCGGTCGAGCTCGGTTGGGTCAACGACGTCGTCATCGAGGTCCTCAGCTCGTTCGAGGACGCGCCCGGGACGCTGATCATGGAGGATCCGCTCGTGGAACAGCGCAACAAGGTTCGCGGCCTGGCCCATGACCAGGACGTGGCGAAGGTCACCCTCGTCGCGGTCCCCGATCGGCCGGGCGTCGCGCACGCCATCTTCGGCGCCCTCGCCGAGGCCGGCATCAACGTCGACATGATCGTCCAGAACGTGAGCCATGGCGGGACGACCGACATGAGCTTCACGATCTCCCGGGTGGAGCTGGTTCGGGCGAGACGGATCCTCGAGCCGATCATCAGCGAGCTGGGCTTCCGCGAGATGGCGACCGACGCCGCGGTCGCCAAGGTGTCGATCGTGGGGGCCGGGATCCACAATGCGCCCGGCTACGCGGCCCGGATGTTCGGGGCGCTCGCGGACGCCGGGGTGAACATCGAGATGATCTCGACCTCGGAGGTCCGGATCACCTGCATCATCGCCGAGGGCCAGGTCGAGACGGCCGTCCGGGCGCTCCACGACGCGTTCGAGCTCGAGCGGCCCGAGGCGGTCGACCTGGCCGCCGCGACCGGGGCGACCGCGACCGCCGGAGGGACGGCGAGCTGACCGGCCCGCTGCCCGCCCGCCCGGGTCCCGCGATGGCGATCGACGCCGATGGCGCCCCGTTCCTCGCCCGGAGCGAGCGTTTCGGGGCGGTCGGATCCACGAACGACGTCGTCCGGGCCTGGCTCGCCGAGGGCGTCCGGGAGGTCTGCCTGGCGGTCGCCGACGAGCAGACCGCCGGGCGGGGCCGGGCCGGGCGGACGTGGGTCGCGCCCGCCGGCGCCGGCCTCCTCCTCTCGCTCGGGTTCCGGCCCGCCTGGCTGGAGCCGGAGCGGACCTGGCGGCTGGCGGCGATCGTCTCGCTGGCGATGGCCGATGCGGCCGAGGAGGTCGCGGGCCTGCCGGATCGATCGGTCCGCCTGAAATGGCCGAACGACCTCGTCGTCGAGACGTCGGGGACGCTGGCGCGCCGGCTCGCCCCACCGGAGGCGTGGGCGTCGACCGAGGTCCGGAAGCTGGGCGGGGTGCTCGGCGAGACGGTCGGCCTGGGCACGGACGACCCGCGCGCGATCGTCGGGATCGGCCTGAACGCCGATTGGGCGGAGGGCGACTTCCCGCCCGCGCTGGCGAGCGAGATGACCAGCCTCCGGGCGGCGTCGGGCGGACGGCCGATCGATCGCACGGCGCTCCTCGAGGCGTTCCTCGACCGGCTCGAGGCCCGGACCGTGGCCCTTCGCTCGGGTCGGTTCGACGTGGGCGACTGGATCGCCCGTCAGCTGACCAATGGCCGGTCGGTCCGGCTCGACTCGCCGGGCGGCGGCGTCTCGGAAGTCCGTGCGCTCGGGGTCGATCCGGCGTCGGGCGGGCTCGTGGTGAGCGATCCGAGCGCCCCCGGCGGCGAGCGGACGATCCACAGCGGCGAGATCCGCCACCTCCGATTGTCGTCGGGGCCGGCCGGCGACGATGCCGACATCCCGGCCGGCGACGATGCCGCCGTCCCGGCGCCCCCCGACGTCCCGGCGCCCGCCGCAGCCCGGGCCCGGGTGTAACGCGATGGCTCGGCCGGTGTTTGGAAGGATGAGGTCGGCGGAGGAGGATCGCCGGCTCGTCCATCTCGATCGGGACCGCCCGCTCGTCGACGCCGCGCGTCGCGACCCGGCCCGCTTCGATGCGCTCTACCGGAAGTACCTCGCCCAGGTGTACAGCTACGCCTACTACGAGCTCGGGAACCACGCCGACGCGGAGGACGCGACGGCGCGGACGTTCCTGCTCGCCCTCGGGGCGCTCGACCGGTTCGAGGAGCGCGCCCGGCCGGCGGACGGCGACGGCGCCTCCACGTTCCGGGTCTGGCTCTTCCGGATCGCCCGGAACGCCGTGGCGAACGTCCGGCGGACCCGGCGCCGGCACCCGGAGGCCCCGCTCGAGGCCGCGGCCGTGGTCGCGGATCCGCTCGACATCGATGGCGGCGTCGCCGGACGCGACGAGGCCGGCACCGCCTGGGCGGCCGTGGGTCGCCTGCCCGACGAACGCCGCCGGGCCCTCGTCCTGCGCTTCGTCGAGGAGATGTCGACGGCGGAGATCGCGGGCGTGCTCGGCCGCTCGGAGGGGGCCGTCCGGGTGCTGATCCACCGGGCGCTGCGGGCCGTCGCCCGCGACCTGGGCCCCCGTCGATGACCCTCCTCGACCGGGTCGAGCCCGCGACCGACGCGCTCCGGACCGATCGCTACCTCGAGGCGCTCATCCGGTCCGGCGAGCGCGGGGCCTCGACGGCGCCATCCGACCCGGAGCTCGACCCCGGGCTGCGGCTGGCGGCCGAGCGGCTGGCCGGCTCGCTCGTCCGGGTCCACCCGTCGTTCCGCTTCGAGGAGCACCTGGCGGCCCGCCTGGCCGAGGCCGCGCCGAAGCTCCGGCTGCCCGTCGCCTCCGGCGGCGAGGCCGGCGACCGGTCCCGCCTCCGCGCGACGGATCCCATCGGTCTCGGGCCGCTCGATCCGGCGGACCTCGCCGACCCGGCCGGGGCCCCGGCGGCATTCCGCCTGGTCGGTCACTCGCTCCTCATCGGCGGGGCGCTCACGTCCGCCGCGATCTCGCTCACCGGCGCGGCGATCGTCGCCTGGCGCCGGAACCATGCCCGGGCGCTGGCCGCCCCGGCACCGACGGCCCCGGCCAGCGGATCCGAGGAGGCGCGGCCGATCTGATGCCGATCAAGCTGCCCTCGTTCCGGCCGCGCAAGGATGCCTACCCGCCCGACCTGTGGACCCAGTGCCCGTCGTGCAACGAGATGCTGTTCAACAAGCAGCTCGACAAGGTCCACCGGGTCTGTCCGACCTGTGGGCACCACTTCCGCCTGTCCGCCCGGGCCCGGCTTGAGCTCCTGCTCGACCACGGCAGCTTCGAGGAGCAGGACGCCGGGCTCAGCTCGGTCGACCCGCTCGGGTTCGTCGACCAGAAGGCCTACCCGGACCGGCTCGCGGCGGCCCAGCTGGCGACCGGGATGCGCGACGCTGCCGTCTGGGGCTTCGGCTCGATCGGTGGGCGGACCGTGGCGATCTGCGTCATGGACTTCGCGTTCATGGGCGGCTCGATGGGCGCGGTCGTCGGCGAGAAGGTGACCCGGGCCGCCGAGTTTGCACTCGTGCGCCGGGTGCCGCTCATCGTCGTCAGCGCATCGGGCGGCGCCCGGATGCAGGAGGGGACCCTCGCGCTCATGCAGCTCGCCAAGACGCTGGCCGCGCTCGAACGCCTCCGTGACGCGGGCGTCCCGTTCCTGTCGGTCCTATCGGATCCGACGACCGGC
>JBGPFS010000194.1:0-4926 GCA_041483455.1 Candidatus Limnocylindria bacterium
AGTCGACGGGCGTCCTGCCGACGATGAAGCACTTCCCCGGGATCGGGTTCGCCACGCAGAACACGGACGCGAGCGTGGTGACGATCGGGGCGTCAAGTGCCGCGCTCGCCCCGGGCCTGCGCCCCTACCGAACGGCGATCGGGCACGCCATCCCGCTGATCATGCTCTCCAACGCCACGTACACCGCCTACGACCCGTTCATGGCGGCCGGCTGGTCCCGCGCGATCGCCGTGACGCTGCTCCGCCAGGACCTGGGATTCACCGGCGTGACGATCACGGACTCACTCGACGGCACGGCGCTTGCCCGCGGGCTGTCCACCAGGCTGCTGGCCGTCCGCGCGGCGAGGGCGGGGACCGACATGATCCTGCTCACCGGCTCGGAGCCGTCGACGCGGGCAGCGTACGCGATGCTCCTCGGCGACGCCCAGGACGGCTCGATCCCGAAGGCCACGCTGCGGGCCTCGTACGACCGGATCCTCGCCCTGAAGGCAGGACTCCAGGGCGACTGCAGACCCTAAGATGTGGATCGCCAGCCAACGGGTCCTCGACCGCGTCGCGACCGGCTCGATGCTGGCGACAGGCTCTTGGGAGAGACCGATGTCGAACCGTCGTTCGCGGCTCCTGGTTGCCGCCCTCGGGCCCCTCGTGCTGATCGCGATCGCCTCCTGGTATGACGGGACCCTGCTTCGCGACCTCCGCCAGACCGCGTCCGCGACGTTCGACTCGGGCGGGCTCGTGTTCGCGATGTCGATCGCCCATCTCCTCACCGTGGCCGGGGCGGTCACCGTCGTCGGCCTGTCGCTGTGGGCGCACAGCCGAGCCCTCGGCGTGGCGTACGCCCTGGCGGGCGCGCTCCTCCTGTTCGCCGCGTCGCTCGCCATGGTGTTCGCCACATCGGTCAACGGCGCACCGCCGATCGCGCCCGAGCCCGTGGTCCGGTTCCTCGGCGACCTCTGGGACCTGGCGGTCCCTGGTGAGACCGGAGCCGTCCAGACGATCGCCGCCGCCGCCCTCCTCGCGGGAGTCGTCGAGATCGGCAGGTCCGTCATGCGTGGCCGCACGGCACCGGCCGGCCTGGACCCGGACCCGCGACTCGCGCCGCGCTGACGCTCGCGAGCGTCGAAGCCACCGGCGGGCCGGTGTCTCGGGATCCCGATCCTCGGTCGACCGCCGACGGCCTCTTCGCGCCTCCGCGGCGAGCCCTCGTCGTCGGGCTCCTCCTGACGATCACGCTCGTCGCGTCGGAGTCGCTGGCGATCTCGACGGTGATGCCGATCGTGGCCCGGGCGCTCGGCGGTCTGGAGCTCTACGGCTGGGTCTTCAGCGCGTTCTTCCTCGGCAGCCTCGTCGGGATCGTGGTGGTCGGCGGGTTGATCGATCGGGGTGGGCTCCGAGGCCCGTTCGTGGCAGGGATCTCGCTGTTCGCCGTCGGGCTGCTCATCGGCGGGCTGGCGCCGACGATGCCGATCCTGGTCGCCGGCCGGTTCCTCCAGGGCCTCGGCGCGGGCGCCGTCCCGCCGATCGCCTACGTCTCGATCGGCCGGGCGCTCCCGGATCGGCTCCGGCCGGGGATGTTCGCCCTTCTCTCGGGGGCGTGGGTGATCCCGGGGATCGTGGGGCCGACCCTCGCGGCGGCGGTCGCGCTGGCGTTCGACTGGCGGGCGGTCTTCCTCGGCCTCCTGCCCCTGGTCGGGATCGGCGGAGCGCTGACGTTCGTCGCGCTCGGGCGGGTGGCGGGCCCGAAGGGGACCGGCGTCGTCGCCGATGGAAGCCGGACGGCCGCTCGTGACGCACCGGAGGTTGACCCGGGCCTTGAGCACGCGGCCGAGCTCCGGGTCGCGGCCTCCGCGCGACGACGCCTGCCGTTGGCGCTGCTCGTCGCGGCCGGGGCGGCGCTCGTGCTCGAGGGGCTCACGAACGGCTCGCCGGCGGTCCTGGCGATCGGGGTCGGCGGCGGCCTCGTCATCCTCGTGCCGGCGTTCGCGCGCCTGACCCCAGCGGGGACCCTTCGTCTCCGACCCGGCTTGCCCTCGACCGTCCTCCTGCGCGGGATCCTCACCTTCGCCTTCTTCGCCGCCGATGCCTACGTCCCACTCGCGATCCAGGGCGGCCGCGGTGAATCGGCGGTCCTGGCCGGGATCGCCAACACCGTCGTGACCCTGACCTGGACGACCGGGGCGTGGTTCCAGTCGCGGACCAGCGAGCGGATCGGGCCGGAGCGGCTCGTCCGGAGCGGCTTCGGGCTCGTCGTCCTGGGGGTCGCCGGGTTCGCCACGCTCCTGGTCCCGGGCGTGCCGGTCGCCGCCTCGATCGGCCTGTGGGGGCTCGCCGGCCTGGGGATGGGGATGGCCTACGCCTCGCTTTCCGTCCTGATCCTCCGTCGGGCGCCCGCCGGCGAGGTGGGCGCGGCCACCTCCGCGCTCCAGCTCTCGGACGTGCTGGGAACTGCGCTCGGGACGGGGATCGGCGGGGCGGTCGTCGCGGTCGGCGTCCGGGCGGGCGCCGGGGTGAACCCGGGGCTGGCCGTAGCGTTCGGGCTGGCCGGCGCGGTCGGCCTGGCCGGGCTCGCGGCGAGCGAGCGGCTGGGCGGCCGGCGCTCGGAGTGAGCCGGGCTCGGGCCGAGGGTCCGCTCGACGAGATTCCGCACCACGAAGGTCCGGCCGCCGAGTCTCCGCCCGACGGGCCGGTCCGCGGATCGTCCGGGGCGCGGTAGACTTCGGGGGCCCGAGCGGCCGGTCATCCCGCCCTCCCTTCGCGCGTCCGCTCGAACCAGATCCGGAGGCTCCAGCCAGCATGTCCGCCGAGGAACTCCGCGCCAAGATCCGCGAGATCCCCGACTTCCCCAAGCCCGGCATCCTGTTCTACGACATCACGACCCTGCTCAAGGACCGGACCGCATATCGGGAGGCGATCGACCTGATGCTCGCCCCGTGGAAGGACGACCGGGTCGACCTGGTGGTGGGGATGGAGTCGCGCGGCTTCATCTTCAGCGCCCCCATGGCGTACCAGCTCGGCGCGGGCTTCGTCCCGGTCCGCAAGCTCGGCAAGCTGCCGGCCGAGACGCTGACCGTCGAGTACGCCCTCGAGTACGGCTCGAACACGCTCGAGATCCATCGCGACGCGATCGAGCCTGGCCAGCGCGTCCTGGTCGTCGACGACCTCCTCGCCACCGGCGGCACCGTTCGCGGCACGATCGACCTGGTCGAGCGGCTCCACGGCGAGATCGTCGGCCTCGGGTTCCTCGTCGAGCTGGAGTTCCTCAAGGGCCGCGACCGGCTCGGCGGGCTCCGGGTCGAGAGCGTCGTCCGCTACTGATCGAGCCGGCCCGGTGACCGACCGACCGCAGGGGGAGCGACCGCCCGGACGAACCGAACCGGCGTCGGAGGTCGGTTCCGGCGCCCCCGAGCCCGCCGCCGAGCCCGGTGCGGGCGCCGCGGACCTCGGCCGGCGCCGTTTCTTCCGGACCTTCGCCACGGACATCGTCCAGACGGCCGCCACCGCCGTGGGCGCCGTGAGCGCCCTGCAGCGCGCCGCGAGCGAGGCCGCCGGGGCGATCCTCGATCCGGTGTCGGCCGCCGATCGGGTCGGCAGCGGAGCGGGTGCCGCCGCCGCGCCGGGAACGCCCGGCTCCGTCGCCCCGCCCCCGGCGCTCGCCGGAGCCCGGACGACCGCCGACCTGGAGGACGAGGCCCGGACCCGGGGCATGCGGGCGGCCCTCGACGACGTGGCCCTCGATCCGGCCCAGGACGGACCCACCGGGTTCCGGACCGCGTTCCGGCTGGAGGACGGGCGGATCCTGTTCGTCGACCAGCGCAAGCTGCCGTCGAAGCTCGAGTAGGTCGCCTGCGAGACCGGCCCGGAGGTCGCCCGGGCGATCGTCGAGATGGTCGTCCGTGGCGCACCCGCGATCGGCCAGGCGGCCGCCTACGGGGTCGCGCTCTCGGCCCATCGGGCCCGGACCAGCCGCGACCCGGCGACCCGCCGGGCGATGATCCAGGCGGCCGCGACGGCCCTCTGGACCGCCCGTCCGACCGCGGTGAATCTCGCCTGGGCCGTGGGTCGGATGCTCGCCCGGGCCGAAGCCCTCGGCGGGCTCGAGATCGATCCGGACCTTCTCGCCGACGGCCTGCGCGCGGAGGCCGACGCGATCTGCTTCGAGGCGACCCGCGATCACAGCCTCCTGGCGGAGCACGGCCTGGCCGTGCTCCCGCGGTTCGCCGACCGGCCGATCCGCGTCCTCACCCACTGCAACACCGGTCCGCTCGCCTGCGGCCAGTTCGGTACGGCGCTCGGGGTCGTCCAGGCCGCCGTTCACGCCGGCATCCCGATCGAGGTCTTCGTCGACGAGACCCGGCCCTACCTCCAGGGGGCCCGCCTGACGGCCTGGGAGCTGGCCCAGGCGGGTGTCCCGTACACCCTCATCGCGGACGTGGCGGCCGGCTCGCTCCTGGCGGCCGGCCGGGTGGATGCCGTCCTCGTCGGCGCCGACCGGGTCGTCGCGAACGGCGACACGGCGAACAAGGTCGGCACGTACCCGCTGGCCGTCCTGGCGGCGCGCCATGGGATCCCGTTCTACGTCTGCGCACCGCTCAGCTCGGTCGACCTGGCGACTCCGGGCGGCACCGGGATCCCGATCGAGGAGCGGGACCGGAACGAGGTCCTCAGCATCCAGGGAGTCCGGATCGCGCCACCGCTCGCACGCGCCTGGAACCCGGCCTTCGACGTCACGCCGGCCGAGCTGATCGGCGGGATCGTCACGGAGATGGGCGTCCTGAGACCGCCGTTCGAGCGCTCGCTGGCCGAGGCGACCCAGGCGAAGCGAGCGAGCGACGCGCCCACCCCGGCCTTTGCGGGCTTCGCGGCGGACGGGGATCCGCGACCCGCGCCCGCAGCCGCCCCCGATCCCTCGGGCCTGACCGGTACGGC
>JBGPFS010000195.1:0-4866 GCA_041483455.1 Candidatus Limnocylindria bacterium
CGCAGAGGCGCTCGAGGCGACCCCGAGCCTCCGGCGGGCGGGTCTCCGCGGCGCCTTCGTCTACCACGACGGCCAGGAGGACGACGCCCGCTACACGCTGGCCGTGGCGCGCACCGCCCGGGCGACGGGTGGCCTGCCGGTGACCCGGGTGAGTGCGACCGGCCCGCTCGAGGAGGGCGGCCGGATCCGCGGGATCCACGCCCGCGACGAGCTGACCGGAGCCGCCTTCACGATCGCCGCCGAGCACGTGATCGATGCCACGGGGGTCTGGTCGGGCCGGCCCGACGGTCCTTTCCCGGTGCCGGTGGGCGCGGCCCCGGTCCGCCCCAGTCGGGGGACGCACATCGTCGTCGCCCGCGAGCGGATCAAGAGCAGGCACGGCCTGACCCTCCGGATCCCGGGCCGGGTCTGCTTCCTCGTCCCGTGGCCGGATCATTGGGTGATCGGGACGACCGACCTCGACGACGACGGCCCGGCCGATCGGCCCGTGCCGACCGCGGCCGAGATCGACACGATCCTCGGCAACGTGAACGCCACGCTCGACGTCGGGTTGAGCCGGGTGGACATCCTGGGGGCCTACTCTGGGCTCCGACCGCTGGCCGCCGACCCGGGCGGCAAGCCCGGCTCCACGGTCAAGGCGTCGCGCGAGCATCGCATCCGGACCGACCCGAGCGGTCTCGTCCGGATCGGCGGCGGCAAGTACACGACCTACCGGGTGATGGCGGCCCAGACGGTCGACGTCGCACTCGAACGCGAGGCCGCCGCGGCCCGTCCGTCGGCGACCGCGGACCTCCCGATGCTCGGCGCGGCGCCGCTCGCCGACCTGGCGCGACTTGCCGGCCGGATCGCCGCCGAGAGCGGGCTCGACCGGGTCGTCGCGGAGCGGCTCGTCGCCCGTCACGGGACCGAGGCGAGCGACGTCGTCGCCCTCGGCCGGGAGCTCGACCTCCTGCGGCCGATCGGGTCCGGGATCGCCCACCTCGAGGTCGAGGTCGTCCGGGCGGTCCGCGACGAGGCAGCGCTCGGACTCGACGATGTCCTGGCCCGGCGGACCCGGCTCGCCCAGGAGCTGCCGGATCGGGGCGCCTCGATCGCGCCGCGGGTCGCCGAGCTCGTCGGCCGGGAGCTGGGCTGGTCGGAGACCGACGAGGCCCGCGAGATCGCGGCCTACCTCGCCTCGGCCCACCGCGAGTTCGACGTGCCGAGCTCCGCGGGTGGGCCCGGCGCCCGGACCGCGGGAGCGCCCGCGGCGGCTCCGTCGGCGCCCGATCCGTCGTCGCCCGCGGCGACCTTCCCGGGAGCCTGAGGCCCACCCGGCGTGGCCAGCCTCATCCTCGCCCTCGACCAGGGAACCACGTCCTCCCGGGCGGTGCTGGTGGATCGGGGCGGGCACATCGTGGCGACGGCGTCCGAGGAGCTGCCCCAGATCTACCCCGCGCCCGGCGAGGTCGAGCACGATCCCGAGGCGATCTGGGCGACCCAGCTGGCGGCGGCGCGGCGGGTCCTGGCGGAGTCCGGCACGGACCCCGCGGGGATCGCGGCGATCGGGCTGACCAACCAGCGCGAGACGACCCTCGTCTGGGACCGCGCGACCGGCGCCCCGATCGGGAACGCGATCGTCTGGCAGAGCCGGGTGACCGCGCCGCGCTGCGACGCGCTGCGAGCCGCCGGCCACGAGCCGCTGTTCCGCGAGCGGACCGGCTTGCCGGTCGACGCCTACTTCAGCGGCCCGAAGATCGCCGAGCTGCTCGACCGGACCCCCGGGGCGCGCGAGCGGGCCGAGCGCGGCGAGCTCGCCTTCGGCACGGTCGACGCGTTCCTCCTCTGGCGGCTGACCGGTGGGCGCGTCCACGCGACCGACGTCTCGAACGCCAGCCGGACCCTCCTCTTCGACATCCACCGCCTCGAATGGGACGACGAGCTGTGCGCGATCGTCGGGGTGTCGCGCTCGATGCTGCCGGAGGTCCGTCCCTCGTCGGGCGTCTTCGGCGAGACCGAGGCGGCGCTGTTCGGGCGCTCGATCCCGATCGCGGGGATCGCCGGCGACCAGCAGGCGGCGACGTTCGGCCAGGCCTGCTTCGAGCCAGGCGCCACGAAGGCGACGTACGGGACCGGCGCCTTCCTCCTGATGAACACCGGTGAGCAGCCGATGGCCTCCGCGAACGGCCTCCTGACGACGATCGCCTGGCGGCTCGGGCCGGACGCTCCGACGGCCTATGCGCTCGAGGGCTCGGCGTTCGTCGCCGGAGCCGCCGTCCAGTGGCTGCGCGACGGTCTCCGGGCCGGCCGGGATGCGGCCGAGATCGCGCGGTTGGCCGACACCGTGACCGACACCGGTGGGGTCTACCTCGTCCCGGCGTTCGTCGGGCTCGGAGCGCCGTACTGGGATGCGTACGCCCGGGGCACGCTCGTCGGGCTGACTCGCGGGACCGGCCTGGCCGAGATCTCCCGGGCCGCGATCGACGCGATGGCCTACCAGGTGGCCGACGTCGTCGGGGCGATGATCGCCGACGCCGGGGTCCCGCTCGAGCTCCTCCGGGTCGACGGCGGCGCCGCCCCGAACGACCGGCTCTGCCAGTTCCAGGCGGACCTGCTGGGCGTGCCGGTCGAGCGGCCCGTCCACGCCGAGACGACGGCGATCGGCGCGGCGATGCTGGCCGGCTTGGCCGTCGGGTTCTGGCGGGATCTCGGCGAGCTGGCGGCGGCCCGGGCGGTCGATCGGCGCTTCGAGCCCGCGATGGAGGTCGCCCGGCGCGACCAGCTTCTCCACGGCTGGCACCGCGCCGTCGAGCGGTCACGCCATTGGGTGGAGCCGGCCGGCTGAGGCGCCGGGTCGGAATCGCACGGGGACGCCCTGCCCGCGGGGACATTTCCCCCTATGCAGCGCGCTCGCGACCACCTAGACTCCCGCGCATCAAACGTCGCGGCACGGGCTGCGACCAGAGTTCGTAGCACGACGACCGCACTCCTCTCTCGGCTGACGCGAGACCTGGACGGTTCGCGCGGCTACAGGAGAGGAGTTGTTCGTTCCCGTGTACGCCGACAAGACGTTGACCTGCGCCGACTGCGGTCAGGAGTTCGTGTTCACCGCCTCTGAGCAGGATTTCTACGCCCAGCGGAACTTCACCGAACCGCGTCGCTGCGGCAGCTGTCGCGCCAGCCGCAAGGCGGCCCGAGGATCGTCCGACAGCTACGGATCGAGCGGCGGCGGGTACGGCTCCGGCGGCTACGGCGCCGGCGGTTCGTACAGCGCCGGGGGGGACGGCGGCGGATCGCGCGATCGCGGCCCCCGCGAGATGTTCACGGCCACCTGCAGCACCTGCGGCAAGGATGCCCAGGTCCCGTTCCGCCCGACGAGCGGCAAGCCCGTCTACTGCAGCGACTGCTTCCGGACGGTTCGCGGCGGCTGACCCCGCGCTGCGGCTGACCCGCGTCGTCGGCCCGGCGGCCGGCGCATCCAGAACGAGCGAATCGACCCGGGTCCGTCAGCCGGCCCGGGTCGTTCGAACCCGGCGGTGTCGCCCCAGCCCCGGACGCGGATCGGTCAGCCGCCGGCGCGTGATCTCCCGGAGATCAGGCCCAGGTCGAACTTCCGCTCGGTGCCCTTGAGGAGCCGCTCGATGTTGTCGGCGTGGGCGACCCAGATGAAGCTCACGCCGACGACCGCGTAGACGAGGTACGCGGCCGGCACGGTCCCGGTGAGGACGAGGAAGATGAGCGCCGTCGCCGGGATCATCGAGGCCGAGCCAAGGAGCGAGCCGAGCGAGACGTATCGGGTGACGAGGATCACGATCACGAAGATCGGCGTCGCGACGACCAGGGTCATCGGCTGGATGACGAGCATCGTTCCGACCCCGGTCCCCACCCCCCGGCCGCCGTGGAACCGGAGGAAGACGGAACGGGCCGAACCGACGACGGCCGCGATCCCGCAGGCCGCCACGAGCGCCGGGTCGCCGCCGCTCACCCAGCGGGCCACGAGGACCGGGACGGCCCCCTTCAGCACATCACCGGTCACGACCACGAATGCCCACTTCCGACCAAGAGCGCGGAGCGCGTTCGTGCCGCCGGTCCGCCCCGAGCCGATCGACCGCGGATCGGGCCCGCCCGTCAGGCGGGAGACCAGCACACTGAACGGGATCGAGCCCGCGAGGTAGCTCAGCGCGACGAGGACGATCGGCTCGACCATGTGCATCGGCTTCCGACTCCGGGCGGTCGCCGCCACGGGGATCGCGGGGCGCCGCGCCGGCAGTCTACGCTCGGGTCGCGGGTACCGTCGAGCCGTCCCGTCGACCGTGTCGCCCACCGATGGCCCGCGACTGACCCCGGCTGGTAGGATGCCGGCGCAGCCGGTCGAGCGGAACGGGCCCGGCCGGACCGAGGAGCGGGAGGAGCCGAACCGCGTGTCGCCGCGCTGGACCCGCCGGCTGGGCGCCCTCGGCGTCGCCGTGGGGCTCGCATCCAGCCTGACCGCTCCGGCCGCCGCGATGCCGGCCGTCGACGGGCCGGCCGCCCGAGGCCCGGCCTCGACCGCCGCCCGGGCGGGCTCCGCCTGGCCCACGCTCGCCCCGGGCGACGTGGGCACGGACGTTCGGGCGCTCCAGTTCTTGCTGGCCGCCGCCGGCCATCCGGCCACGGGCGAGTCCGGCTACGGAGCCGCGACGGTCGCGGCGGTCCGCGCCCTGGAGGCGGAGCGCGGCCTGGCCCGCGACGGGCTCGCCGGTCCCCTGGTCTGGCTGGCGCTCGTCCCGCGCCTCGAGGCCGGGGCCCTGGGCGACGCGGTCCGGGCCCTCCAGCTCGAGCTGGCCGAGAAGCGCCAGGTCGCCCTCGCGGTCGACGGGGTCTTCGGGACCGCCACCCGGACAGCGC
>JBGPFS010000196.1:0-4841 GCA_041483455.1 Candidatus Limnocylindria bacterium
GAGGCGTTGCCGGCCGTGACGGTGCCGCCCTCGCGGAAGGCCGGCCGGAGCCGGGCGAGGGCCTCGGCGGTGGTGTCGGCGCGCGGGTGCTCGTCGCGGGTGACGAGGATCGGGTCGCCCTTGCGCTGGGGGGTTTCGACGGGGACGATCTGCTCGTCGAAGCGACCGGCCTCGATCGCCGCGACGGCCTTTTGCTGGCTCGCCAGCGCGAACGCGTCCTGGCGCTCGCGACTCACCGCCCAACGCTCGGCGACGTTCTCGGCGGTCTCGCCCATCGAGTACGGGTGGTGGAGCGCGGCGAGCTTCGGGTTGACGAACCGCCAGCCGAGCGTCGTGTCCTGGAGCTCTCGACTGCCCCGCTCCCAGGCCGACTCCGGTTTGGCCATCGCATACGGCGCGCGGGTCATCGACTCGACGCCGCCCCCGATGAAGACGTCGCCGTCACCGACCTGGATCGCATGGGCCGCGGAGTTGATCGCCTGGAGCCCGCTGCCGCAGAGTCGGTTGACGGTCAGGCCGGCGACCTCCACCGGGAACCCGGCGAGCAGGAGCGCCATCCGGGCGACGTCGCGGTTGTCCTCGCCGGCCTGGTTGGCGCAGCCGAGGATGACATCCTCGACCAGCGCGGGGTCGAGCCCGGCCCGGTCGACGACCGCTCGCAGGACGAGGGCGGCCAGGTCGTCCGGCCGGACGCCGGCGAGGGCGCCCCCGTAGCGGCCGACCGGGGTCCGGACGGCGGCGACGATCCAGGGATCGCGAAGGGAGCGGCCGAGGTCTCGAGTCATGGCCGGATTGTAGGCCGCGGCGCCGGCCGTCTCGCTTGTCCGGTCGGTCGACGGCTGGCCGGTCCGGCTGCCCGGGACGCGCCCGACGCCCGCTCGCGCAGCCAGGCGAACGGACCGGCCGGATGGCCCGCTCCGAGAACGAGCGCGAGGTCGATCTGGTCGGCGTCGGCCAGGCCGTCGTCGAGCGCCCGTTTCGCTTCGGCCGCGATCGCCGACCGGATCCGTTCGACGATCGCCTCGGGCGCCAGGGCGACGGCGGGGGGGGCGGCGGTGCCTGCCGCCGCGATCCCGATGCCCGCGCCGTCCGGGTCCGCCGGCGCGAACCCGGGGCCCGGCCCCACCCGCCGGCCCTCCACGTAGCGATAGAAGCCGAGCCCGGTCTTCCGGCCGAGGCGGCCCGCGTCCACCAGCCGCTCCTGGAGCGGCGACGTCCGGAACCGCTCCGCCTCCGGCTCCCCGGACCCGCCGAACGCCTCGTGGATCGCCCGGGCGGCCGCGAGGTTGACGTCGATCCCGACCAGGTCCATCAGCTCGAACGGGCCCATCGGGAAGCCGTCCTCGCGCAGCGCCGCATCGACGGCGGCAACGTGAGAGCCGCCGGACTCGACGATCCGGAGCGCCTCGAGGGTGAACGGGCGGTTCACCCGGTTGACGATGAAGCCCGGGGCATCGCTGCACTGGATCGGAGTCCGGCCCCAGCCCGCGACGAGCCTGGCGCCGCGTTCGACCGCCGCCGGATCCGCGCCCGCCGGGGACACCACTTCGACCAGCCGCATGACCGGCGCCGGGTTGAAGAAGTGGAGGCCGATCACCCGCTCCGGATGTCGGGCGGCCGCCGACGCGATCGCCGCCACGGAGAGCGCGGATGTGTTCGTGGCGAGGAGCGTCGTGGCCGGGGCCGCCGCGTCGAGCCGGGCGAAAAGGGCACGCTTGAGGTCGAGTCGCTCGGCCGCCGCTTCGATGATCACCGCCGCCTCGATGGCGAGGGCCTCGGGGTCGCCCACGGGCCGCAGCCGCTCCAGCATCGTGCGGACCGCTTCGGCTGCGGCGTCGTCCGCCAGGCCTCGCTTCGAGACCCGTCGGGCGAGGCCGTCGGCGATCCGCTCCACGGCCCGCTCGAACGCCGTCGGATCGACGTCGTGGAGCCGGACCTCGTGGCCGCCCTCGAGCGCGAGCTGGGCGATCCCGGCGCCCATCGTCCCGGCCCCGACGACGCCGACGATCGGGAGCGGCGAGCCGGTCAACCCGCCTTGAACCGCTCGAACGGCTGCCGGCACGCCGTGCAGTGGTGGATCGCGCGACAGAGCGCGGGCCCGAACGGGTTCTCGAGGACCGTCCGGCGCGAACCGCAGTACGGGCAGCGCACCGGCCCCGGATCGAGGCTCACGACCGGGAGCGCCCGCCCGACCCCCGCCGGCGGGGCGATGCCGCTCCGGCGGAGCGCGGCCCGCCCGGCATCCGTGATCCGGTCGCTCGTCCAGGGCGGGTCGAACACGAACTTCACGTCCACCGTGATCCGCGGCGCGAGACCCGCGATGCGCTCGACGACGGCGCTCCGGATCAGCTCCATGGCGGGGCAGGCGACGAAGGTCGGGAGGAGGTCGACCTGGATCGTGTCGAGCGCCACCGCTATCCGCCCGACGATCCCGAGGTCGACGATCGAGATGGCCGGGATCTCCGGATCGACCACCGCCCGGAGGGCGGCCCGGACCGCGGCCTCGGTCGGGGTCGGGCCGGCGCGGGGTCCCCGGTGGGCGACCGGCGCCGGTTCGCCGACGGCGCGAGGGGCCACGGACCAGCTCACCAGACGGCCTTCGGATCGAGCCGGCGGACCGAGGTGAATTCGCCCCACAGCCAGTGGAACGCCTCGGAGCGGGGACCGCTGCGGGCCAGCCGCGGGTCCATCGACTCGGCACAGGCGATCGGGTCCGGGAGTCCGAGCCGGTCGAGCGTCGGTCGGATCCGGGCCAGCCAGCGGGCCTGGAGCTCGAGGCCACCGGCCTCGAGGAGGACGGCCTCGAGGAGGACGGCCTCGGACGGCAGGGGCGCGAGGACGCTGGCTCCGTCCGGCCCGAGCCTCCGCCAGGCCGCCAGGAGCCGGGCGCGGGGTTCGCCCTCCGCCCGGGCCAGTCGTTCGAGCCAGGCTTCCGCGTGGAGGAGATGGTAGGTCTCCTCGCGCCGGACCTTGCCGACGAGATCGGCCAGGGGCCGGAAGCTCGACGTCGCCAGCGCCTCCAGGCGGATCGAATCCGCGGTGTCGTAGAGGTAGCGTCGGGCGATCGTGGTCGCCCAGTCGCCCCGGCCGTGGTCGACGAGCCGGGCGTGGCGGAATGCATCGGCGTCCCGGTCGTAGGCCAGGGCGTCCGGATCCCGCCCGAACAGCGTCCCCAGCAGGCCGTAGAAGGCGGCCGAATGTCCCAGCTCGTCCTGGGCGAGGGAGCTCATCGCGACATCCTCCTCGAGGAGCGGCGCGATCCCGGTCCACTCGGAATCGGAGAAGCCGATGACGAACTCGTCGTCGGCCAGCGCGAGGAGGAGCTCCGCCAGCGCCGCCCGGGCCTGAGCGGTGAGGTCGGCGGCCGGCTCGGCTGCCGGCTCGGCCGCTCGATCGCCGGCCGTGCCCTCAGCGCTCGCGGGCATGGCGCTTCCGCGTCCCCGCCTGCTCCCGGGCGGTGGCGAGCTTGTCGCGCATGACGAACCCGCCCGGCTTCTTGTAGGACCGATCGAGCGGCGGGTCGAGCAGGTCCGGGTCGCTCAGCTCCAGGATGTCCGCTCGTCGGACGACCCACAGCCGGAGCGACTCCTGGCGCCGGCCGTAGAGCTCCCGGGCGTAGTGGACCGCGAGGACCGGATCCGGCGCCAGGACGCTCCCGCCGTGGCGCATCGGGTCGCCCTCCTTCTCCTGTCGGAAGACCTCGTACGGCTCCAGTGCGCCGGGGGATGCGCCCGGCGGCGGGAGCGCCGAAGGGTCGGCGGTGGGATCCGTCCGGGGAGGCAGCATCAGGCGGTCATCGGCGGCGGCATCAGGCCGCTGGCGGCGCCGCGAGGATCGACTCGCGGACCCAGCGCGTCTCCTCGCGAGCCAGCCGACGGAAGGCGATCCGGGCCGCGCTCGCCGGGCCGTGGCCGGTCACGACCGCGCGCAGCTCGGCCCAGTCCGGCTCGCCGTAGCGCCAGGCGCCCGCCGCCTCGTCGAACCGCAGATCGACGTCCGGCAGGGTCAGCCCGAGCTCGAGGATCCGCGGCACGTAGATGCCCAGGAACTCCTGGCGCAGCTCCTCCGAGGTCTTGGCCTTGATCCGCCAGTGCAGGTCGCGGTCCGACTCGCGCGGCGAGCGGGGCCCGTGCATCTGCATCAGCGGGCCCCACCATCGGTCGAGCGCCTCCTGGACCATCGCCCGCTGGTCCGGCGTCCCGGTGGCCAGGGTCACCACCACGTCTCGCCCGTGCATGATGTGGACCGATTCCTCCCAGCAGATCTTGCGCATCGTCCGGGCGTACGGCGCATAGCTCGAGTCGCGGAGCGCCTGCTGGGCGACGATCGCCGCGGCATCCACCAGCCAGGCGATCACCCCGATGTCGGCCCAGCTCCGGGTCGGGTAGTGGAAGACGTTGTGGAACTTCGTCCGCCCGGCCAGCAGGTCCTCGACCATCGCGTCACGCGGCTTGCCGAGATCCTCGGCCACCCGGTAGAGCAGCTGGGCGTGGCCCACCTCGTCCTGGATCTTCGCGGTCAGGGCGAGCTTGCGCCGGAGGGTCGGCGCCCGGAGGATCCAGTCCCGTTCGGGGAGGACGCCCATCAACTCGCTGTTGGCGTGCATCTCGACGAACCGCAGCACCGCCGTCCGGTACTCGTCGGGCATCCAGTCGCCGGCCTCGACCTTGCCGCCCGCCCCGACATGCGCCTCGAAGGCCCGGAGGCGCTCGTCCGCCGGACCCTCGGCGTTGAACGGCAGCCGGCTCCGCTCGCGCTCGGGCAGGACGGGATCGAGAGCCAGGGGATCGGTCATGGGACGTGGCCTCCACGGGGCGGACCGCCGGTGGCCCCCGATGGTA
>JBGPFS010000197.1:0-4814 GCA_041483455.1 Candidatus Limnocylindria bacterium
ACGGCCGTGGGCCGACCGACCCGCCGCCCGACCCCCTGACCGGGTGAGCGCCCGATGAGGCGCCGCGGACTCGCGACGAAGCCGCGCGTGGCATCCTGACCCCGTGGTCGAACCCCGCTTCAACTGGCGCCTTCCGAGCCCGCTGAGCCTTCCGCCTGCGCTCCTCGAGGCCGGCGCGGCGCATGGCATCTCGGCCCGGGTCGTCGGCCTGCTGGCGGCCCGCGGGATCGACGATCCGGATGCCCTCGCGGCCTACCTCGGTCCGGCCGAGGCGGGCCTGCACGACCCGTGGCTCCTGCCGGACGCCCGCGCGTTCATCGACCGGGTCCGCCGCGCCCGAGAGGCGGGGGAGGGGATCCTCGTCTTCGGCGACTTCGACGCCGACGGCCTGACCGGTCTGGCGATCGTCGTCAGGGCGCTCCGGCGGGCGGGTCACGACGTCGAGCCCTACGTTCCCAGCCGGCTCGAGGAGGGCCACGGACTCTCGCTCCGGGCCGTCGAGGCGGCCGCGGCGACCGGCCGGCGGGTGATCGTGACCGTCGACACGGGCTCCTCGAGCGGGGCCGAGGTGGAGCTCGCGCGCGGCCGCGGGATCGACGTCCTCATCACGGACCACCACCGGGTCCCGGCCGAGCCGCCGCAGCCGGCCGCCCTCGTCAACCCGCATCGGATCGACGCCAGCTACCCGGACCGTCGTCTGGCCGGGAGTGGCGTCGCGTTCAAGATCGCCCAGCTCGTGCTCGAGGATCTGCCCGGCGGCCCGGAGGCGGCCCTCGACCTGGCGGAGCTCGCGATGATCGGGACGGTCGCCGACGTGGCGCCGATCCTCGGCGAGAACCGGGCGATCGCCCGGATCGGATTGGAGCGGATCCGGACCCGACCGCTGCCCGGCCTCGCCGCCCTCCTCGAGCGGGCCCGGATCGCGCCCGGGGGCGTCGACCTCGAGACGGTCGGCTTCGTGATCGCCCCACGCCTCAATGCCGCGGGCCGGGTCGGCGACGCGGCCGATGCCGCCGCGCTCCTGCTGGCGGACGACCCGGCCGAGGCGGCCACGCTCGCGGATCGGCTCGAGAGCGCGAACGGGACGCGCCGCGAGCTCACCAGGACCGCGCTCGCCGAGGCCCAGGCGGTCGTCGCGGCCGCGCCCGGCGATCCCGCCGCGACGGTGGTCCGCGGGTCGTGGCCGGTCGGGGTGATCGGCCTCGTGGCGGGCCGGCTGGCCGAGGAGCGCGGGCGACCCGCGGTCGTCGGGACCGAGATCGGCGAGACGATCCGGGCCTCGTGCCGGAGCGCCGGTGGGTTCGACCTCGCCGCGATGCTCACGGCCTGCGGCGACCTGCTCGATCGCCACGGCGGTCATCCCGCCGCCGCCGGATTCGAGCTGCCGGCGGCGCGCTGGGACGAGTTCCGCGTCCGCTTCCTCGAGCTTGCCGCCGCCGGCGCACCTCCCGTGGGCGACGGCCGGGCCGAGCTGCGCGTCGATCTCGACCTGCCGGCGCTCGAGATCGACTACCGGCTGCTGGCCGAGCTGGCCCGCCTCGCCCCGACCGGGCCGGGGAACCCGGATCCGCTCGTCGCCGTCCGCGATCTCACCGTGACCCGGTCCCGCGCCGCGAACGGCGGCCACACCCAGCTCACGCTCCGCCGTCGCATCGACGTCCTCGACGCGATCGCCTTCGGTCGGCCCGACCTCGCGACGTCCGTCCGCGAGGGGGACCAGGTCGACGTGGTCGCGCGGCTCGTCTCGCGCCGGTTCGGCGGCTACGAGTCGCTCCAGCTCGAGGTCCGGGACGTGGCGCCCGCGGCGTCCGCCGGCCGGGATCCGGAACCGGTCCCGGCGGTCGGCGGTCAGGGCAGTGGTCGGGGCGCCGGCCGGTGACCGGACGGGGCTGGCGACCCGGCCGAAGAGCTGCGCCCCGGTCCCGGACGGTCCGAGCCGCCGACCCGTACGGACTGGTCGCGGAGGCAGATCCGGCCGTCCCGCTGGCCGCCCTGGTCGGTCTCGTCATCGTCGCCGTCGTGACGCTGGCCCTGTTCACGGGCACGATCCCGTTCCTGAGGTCGACCGGCGGCTCGAACGGCGGCGGGCCGGACGTCGGGCGGACGCCGGTGCCGTCTAACGTCGTGGTCGTCGACCCTCGGGCGGACATCCCGGGGATGCTCGTCTACGTCAAGCAGGGCAACCTCTGGCTCCAGAGCGGGACCCACGTGACCCAGATCACGGCGAGCGGTGCCGGCTCGATGCCGGCCTGGTCTCCCGACGGGAGCTGGATCTACTACGTCGAGACCGTCCGCCAGCACGGTCGCTTCCCGGTCCCCGGCGGTGGGGCGGCCGACTACGACATGGACGTCCCGTACCTGACCCGCGTCCGGCCGGATGGGACCGGCAAGCAGAGCCTCCTGGCGGGGCTCTACCACGTCGGGCCCTACACCTGGTTCAGCTGGATCCGCGGACCCGCACCGGGGCCCGACCTGTCGACCGTGGCGCTGTTCTCGGACGCCCCCGATCCGACCAACAGCGACGTCGTCCTCCAGTTCTTCGATCTGCGGACGAAGAAGCTCACGAAGCCCGCGGTCGCCGAGAATGCGCCGCTCGGCCACCAGGACGCTGCCTGGCGGCCGGATGGCAAGCTGCTGCTGTACGTGATGAACGGGCGCGACGGCACCCGCGGCACGCCGATCATCTACCGGTACGACCCGGCCACGAAGCGGACCAGTCCCCTGAGCGGCCCCGGCTACATGCGCCCATCCTGGTCTCCCGACGGTCGCTGGGTCGCGGCCACCCGGCAGACGAGCCTGGGCACGGACGTTGCGATCCTCGACGCGACGACGGGCACGGAGGTCCTCCGCCTCACCGCCGACAGCCGGTCGTGGGCGCCGACCTGGTCGCCGCGCGGCGATGCGATCGTCTACCTTCACCTCGAGGGCCAGATCGTCGACCTGAAGATGATCGGGCTGACCGGGACCGGGCCCACCTGGACGGCGGCCCAGCTGCCGGATGCGACCCTGTACAGCGGGCTGGACGCGGCATCGGGCGCGAGCTGGTATATCCCGGCCGACCAGCTTCCGGCGACGACCGCGCCGGCGAGCGGGAGCCCGGCAGTCAGCCCGGCGGCGGGTGGGTCCACCGGCCCGGCGGCGAGCGGCTCGGCCGGCCCGTGAGCGCGCCGTGACCCGTCCGTACCTGGAGCGGCTGGCCGCCCGGTCCGCCGCCACGGGAACGGTCCTGTGCCTCGGCCTGGATCCGGATCCGGCGGCCCTCCCGGCCGGGTTCGGGACCGATCTCGCGGGCATCGAGCGATTCAGCCGCCTGCTCGTCGAGGCCGCCGGCCCGTACGCCGCGGCCCTGAAGCCGAACCTGGCCTTCTTCGAAGCCTACGGCTCGGCCGGCCTGGCGGCCCTCGAGCGCATCCGGGCCGCAGCTCCGGGCGACCTGCCGCTGATCGCCGACGCGAAGCGGGGTGACATCGGCTCGACGGCGGCCCGCCAGGCGGTGGCCCTCTTCGACGTCCTGGGGGCCGACGCGGTGACCGTGAGCCCGTACCTCGGGTCCGAGGCGATCGCGCCGCTCCTCGAGCGGACGGATCGCTTCGCGTACGTCCTGTGCCGGACCTCGAATCCCGGCGCCGCCGAACTCCAGGGCCTGGCGGTCGCGGCCGACCCGGATCGCGGGCTGCCGGCCGAGCCGCTCCACGAGCGGGTGGCCCGCCTCGCCGTTGGCTGGGGACCGGGCGGGACGGTCGGACTCGTCGTCGGCGCCACCGCGCCCGCCGAGTCGGCCCGGATCCGGGCGGTCGCGCCGGGTCTAGCCTTCCTGGTCCCGGGGGTCGGCGCCCAGGGCGGGGAGATCGCGCCGGTCCTGGAGCACGGACCGGCCGTCGCCGAGCCGGCCGGCGGTCGGCCTGGGGGCGGGCTTCTCGTGAACGTCTCGAGGGCGATCGCCCGCGCCGCGGTCGAGGTCGGTCCGGGCGATCCGGCCGATCCGGGCGAGCGTCTCGCGCTCGCCGCACTGAGCTGGGCTGCCCGACTCCCTGTGCTATCGTAGGCCGCCCGGCGGCCGCCACTGACGGTGGTGGTCCGATCCGGATCGAGTGAGGTCCCCCGCAGGATGCCGTTTGGAATGGGTCCCCTGGAGCTCATCATCGTCCTCGTGATCGCGTTGCTCGTCTTCGGTCCGGGCAAGCTGCCCGATGTCGGAGCCGCGCTCGGCAAGAGCATCCGCGAGTTCCGCAAGGCGGCCTCGGATGTCCAGGAGGCGACGAGCCTGACCCCGACCCCGCCGCCGGCCGTCCCGCCCGCGCCGGTCGCAGCCCCGGTCGCAGCCCCCGTCGCGGCAGCCCCCGTCGCAGCGCCAGTCGCAGCGCCCATCGCTGCAGCCCCGACCGAACCCGTGCCTGCCGCACCCGCGCCGATCGCACCCGAACCCGTGCCCGCCGCGGTCCCGGCCGCAGGCGAGTCCACCGACGCGACGCCGTCCGCCTAGCGGGTCGCGCCTCGCGCGCCCGTCCGAGGACCGATGACCGACCCGCCCGTCGAGCAGCCGCGCCCCGATCCGGCGCCGGCCCCCGACCCCCCGGTCTCGCCGGCTGCCGATCCGGCGCCTGAGCCCCTTGAGGCTGTCGCCGGCGCGGCGATCGAGCCGCCGTCCGCGAACCCGGCCGAGGCTGCGCCCGCGATGTCGCTGGTCGACCATCTCGGCGAGCTGCGGACGCGGATCTTCCGCTCGATCATCGGTGTCTTCGTGGGCAGCGTCATCGGCTTCATCTTCGCGACGCCGATCCGGAACTTCCTGATCCGGCCCCTGCCGACCGGCC
>JBGPFS010000198.1:0-4766 GCA_041483455.1 Candidatus Limnocylindria bacterium
CTACGCGACGCGCAAGAACAAGAGGAACGATCCCAACCGGATCGAGCTTCGGAAGTACTGCCCGCGCGATCGTCGGCACACGCTCCATCGGGAGGCCAAGTAGCGAGGTACCGGAGGCGCGTAGCTCAATTTGGCAGAGCTCTGGTCTCCAAAACCAGTGGTTGTCGGTTCGAGTCCGGCCGCGCCTGCCACCCCCGCCATCACCCGTAGCTGAAGGCATCGACCCCACGTGATCGTGCGCATCCGACGCTTCCTGAACGAAGCGTGGTCCGAGTTGAAGAAGGTCTCCTGGCCCACCCGCCAGGAGACCGTGAACCTGACGGTGATCGTCTTCCTGGTGAGCCTCGTCGTGGGCCTCTTCATCTCGCTCTTCGACTTCATCTTCGTCAAGGGTCTCGACCTGCTCGGGAAGCTGGGCTGACATGACGATCGAGGTCGAGGCCCGCATCCCCGAGAAGCACTGGTACGTCATCCACACCTACTCCGGCTATGAGAACAAGGTCAAGGCGAACCTCGAGCACCGGATCGAGTCGATGGGCATGGAGGACAAGATCTTCCAGGTCCTCGTCCCGATGGAGGACGAGATCGAGATCCGCCAGGGCCAGCGCCACACCGTCCAGAAGAAGGTCTACCCCGGCTACGTTCTCGTCGAGATGATCCTCGACCCGGACAGCTGGTTCGTGGTCCGGAACACGCCCGGCGTCACGAGCTTCGTCGGCGGCGGCAACATCCCGGGCCAGCGCAATGAGCCGATCCCGCTCGCGGATCACGAGGTCAAGCAGATCCTTCGCCAGATGGGCGTCGAGACCCCGAAGTATCGGGTGGCGTTCACCAAGGGCCAGAGTGTCCGGGTCACCGACGGGCCGTTCGCCGAGTTCATCGGCACGGTCGACGAGGTCAATCCCGAGCGCAACAAGGTGAAGGTCCTCGTCAGCATCTTCGGCCGCGAGACCCCGGTCGAGCTCGACTTCCTGCAGGTCGAGAAGCTCTGACCGCGGGCCACCCCCGAGTCATCCACCCCCGAGTCATCCACTCCGAGAGGCACCGATCGTGGCCAAGAAGATCCGAATCGTCCTGACCCTCCAGTTGCCGGCCGGCAAGGCGACACCCGCGCCGCCCGTCGGCACCGCGCTGGGCCCGCACGGCATCAACATCATCGAGTTCACCAAGTCCTACAACGAGAAGACCGCCGACAAGGCCGGCCAGATCATCCCGGCCCAGATCACGGTCTTCGAGGATCGCTCGTTCACGTTCGTCCTCAAGACCCCTCCGGCGGCGGATCTCCTCCGCAAGGCCGCCGGACTCGAGAAGGGTGGGGCGACCCCGCTGCGCGAAGTCGCCGGACGGGTCACCCGCGACCAGGTCCGCGAGATCGCCGCCGTCAAGATGACCGACCTCAACGCCAACGACATCGAAGCGGCCGCCCGCCAGATCGAGGGGACCGCTCGGAGCATGGGGATCGAGGTCGTCGGCTAGGCCGAGACCCGCGATCCAGCGCGCACCGGCCGCGTACGGCCTGCCGGTCGTCGACCCCGCGCCAGGGGGAGGCCGCTTCCACGGCCGCCACGGAGAACCGAACCATGCCGCACGGCAAGAACTACCAGGACGCCGCGAAGCTCGTCGAGCGCGATCGCGTCTACCCGCTCGGCGCCGCGGTCGAGCTCGTTCGGGAGACCGCCAAGGTCAAGTTCGATCCGTCGATCGAGGCCCACCTGCGGCTCGGCGTCGACCCGCGCCACGCCGACCAGATGGTCCGGGGGACGGTCGTCCTGCCGCACGGCACCGGCAAGGTCGTCCGGGTCGCCGTCTTCGCCCAGGGCGAGAAGGCGCAGGAAGCGCTGCGGGCCGGCGCCGATGAGGTCGGTGCCGAGGACCTGGTCAAGAAGGTCGAGGCCGGCTGGCTCGACTTCGACGTCGCGCTCGCCACGCCGGACACGATGGGCATGGTCGGCAAGCTCGGCAAGATCCTCGGCCGGCGCGGCCTGATGCCGAATCCGAAGTCCGGGACCATCACCTTCGATCTCGACCGGGCGATCCGCGAGGTCAAGGCAGGCCGGGTCGAGTTCAAGGCCGACAAGGGCGGGATCATCCACGTCGCGTTCGGCAAGGGCAGCTTCAGCGCGACCCAGCTCGGTGAGAACCTGGCCAGCCTGGTCGATGCGATCAACCGCGCCAAGCCCAGCGGTGCCAAGGGCCAGTACCTCAAGGGCCTGTCGATCGCCAGTACGATGGGCCCGGGCATCCGGGTCGACGTGCCGGATGTCCTTGCCGTGGCAGCGTTGGCGTAGCCCGCCGCGCGCCCGGCGCCGTCCGCGGACGGCACCACCAGACGAGGTGGCGGTCGCGATCCGCACGGATCGCGGTGCGTCGCCGGACAATCGAAAACGACGGAAGCCCGAGACAGCCTGCGCCCGCGGGCCGTCCGCTCACCGCCATGGCGGGGAGAGGAAGGCCGGGGCTTGAACCGTCGGACCGGATCGAGTCGCCGAGCGATCGGCACTCGGGGACGACGACGAGCACGCCGAGGCAGGACGTGCCTCCCTGAGCGGGAGAGCGCGCCCCTGCGACCGAGGGACCGTCGCAGGGGCGGACCCGGCCACGGCCGGGTCGGCGCCACCGTCGCGCGCCGGCCGCGCGCAGGAACCAGGGAGGTACACGATGCCGACCGAGGCCAAGCGCGAGACGATCGCGTCGCTGCGCGAGGAGCTCTCGCGCCACACGACGATGATCGTCTCGGAGTACCGCGGCCTCAAGGTGAGGGAGCTCGCCGACATCCGGCGAGCGCTGCGCAAGCAGGATGTCTCGTATCGGATCGTCAAGAACCGCCTGATGCGGATCGCGGCCGACGAGGTCGGGGTCTCGGCCCTGTCCCCGCTCCTCGAGGGTCCGAGCGCGATCGCGTTCGGCCGCGGAGACGAGGCCGCCATCGCCAGGGCCGTTCTCGACGCCACCAGGCCGTTCAAGGTCGTCAAGGTCAAGGGGGCCGTCCTCGGCTCCAGGGCGATCGACGCCGACGGGGTGACGCGTCTCGCGACGCTGCCCTCGCGCGACGTGCTCCTTGCCCAGGTCGCGGGGGCGATCGCCGCCCCGATGGCGACCGTGGCCGGGCTGCTCGACGCACCGCTCCGCGGCGTCGTCGGCGGTCTCGATGCGCTGATCGCGGCCCGGAGCGCCGCCTAGCCCGCACCTCGTTCACTCACCGACCAGTCCCACCGCTCGCCGGGCGACCGCCCGACGAGCTCCGCCAGGAGAACCAGCATCATGGCCAGCATCACCCAGGACCAGCTCATCGAGGCCTTCGAGAAGATGACCGTGCTCGAGCTCTCGGACTTCAAGAAGAAGTTCGAGGACCGCTTCGGGGTCACCGCCGCCGCCCCGGTGGCCGCCGTGGCCGCCGCGGCGCCCGCCGCCGCGGCTCCGGTCGTCGAGGAGCAGACCGAGTTCAGCGCGGTCCTCGCCGAGATCGGACCCAACAAGATCCCGGTCATCAAGGTCGTCCGCGAGCTGACCGGGCTCGGCCTCAAGGAGGCCAAGGACCTCGTCGACGCGGCGCCGAATCCGGTCAAGGAGGGCATCGCCAGGGACGAGGCCGAGAAGATCAAGGCCGCCCTCGAGGGGCAGGGCGCCAAGGTCGAGATCAAGTAATCGGGGCGATCCCGGTCGGGGCCCCGCGGCACGTCCGCGGACGCCTCGACCGTCGTCCGCGAGTCGGGCGGGGTGACGGCGATCGCCGTCTCCCCGTTTGACAGCGCCGCGAATCGCGGTATCCTACTCCTTCTGTGAGTGCGGCCCTGCCTCTCATCCCCCACCTCCTCGGTTAGGAGCGGTTCATGCTGTCTGCTGAGTCGTCGCCCCGGGCGACCACGACCTCGGCGCGCAAGTCGTACGCGCGGATCCCCGAGGTCCTCCCGATCCCGAACCTCATCGAGCTGCAGCTCGAATCCTTCCGCTGGTTCAAGGATCAGGGTCTCCGGGAACTGTTCGACGAGATCAGCCCGATCAAGGACTTCACCGGCAAGGTGATGGAGCTCCAGTTCCTCGACTACGAGTTCGGGGCGCCCAAGTACTCCGAGCTCGAGTGCCGGTCCAAGGACCTGACGTTCAGCCGCCCGCTGTACGTGAACGTCGAGCTCACGATCAAGGAGACCGGCGAGATCCAGCGCCAGCGCGTCTACATGGGCGACTTCCCGGTCATGACCGATCAGGGCACGTTCATCATCAACGGTGCGGAGCGGGTCGTCGTCAGCCAGCTGGTCCGCTCGCCGGGCGTCTACTACAGCTCGACCGAGGATCCCGCGAGCGGCCGGACGCTCTTCAGCGCCAAGGTCATCCCGAACCGGGGCGCGTGGCTCGAGTTCGAGACGAGCAACAAGGACCTCCTCTCGGTCAAGGTGGACCGCAAGCGCAAGATCGCGGCCACGACCCTGCTGCGGGCCGTCGGTTACGAGACGAACGACGAGATCGCCGGCCTGTTCGTCAACGTCGACCTGGACGCCGAGCACCCGTACGTCGCATCGACCCTCGAGAAGGACCTCACGAAGAACCAGCACGAGGCGCTCATCGAGGTCTACAAGAAGCTGCGCCCGGGCGACCCGCCGACCGGCGACAACGCCCGCCAGCTCGTCGAGAGCCTGTTCTTCAACTTCCGCCGCTACGACCTCGGTCGCGTCGGGCGCTACAAGTTCAACAAGAAGCTGGACGCGGTCGCAGAGCGGATGGGCATCGAGCTCCCGCGCGAAGAGCGGACGATCACGCGCGAGGACATC
>JBGPFS010000199.1:0-4754 GCA_041483455.1 Candidatus Limnocylindria bacterium
CCCGAAGGCGCCGCCCATCATCACGACCCGCCGGAGAAGGCCCGGCAGGGCGGGTTCGCGCTCCAGGGCTACGGCCAGGTTGGTGAGCGGGCCCAGCGTGAGCAAGGTGAGCTCGCCGGGTCGGCGCCGGGCGTGCTCGATCAGGAGGTCGGCGCCGTGGCGGGCGGAGAGCGGCCGGGTCGCGGGCGGGAGCTCCGCATAGCCGATCCCGTGCGGCCCATGCGTCTCGGGCGTGGTCTCGAGCGGCCGGACGAGCGGCACCGTTCGCCCGACGGCCACCTCGACGTCGGTCCGGCCGGCCAGTTCCAGGACGGCCAGGGTATTGGCGGCCGTCTGGCGGGCCTCGACATTGCCGCTGCAGCACGAGATCGCGACGAGCTCCACCTCCGGCGATGCGACCAGGTACAGGAGCGCCAGGGCATCGTCGACTCCGGTGTCGCAATCGACGAAGAGCGGCATGCCCGCGGGGCGAGGTTCGTGCACGGCTCGATGCTACCCGGCCCCCGGCCGGTAGACTCGGGCGATGCCCGAACCGTCGACCGACCGAGCCCCGGACCCGCGCGCCATCACGGCCCGCGAGCCGCCGACCGAGCCGCCGATCGCTCCCGGCTCCACGATCGGGATCCTCGGCGGCGGCCAGCTCGGGCGGATGCTCGGATTCGCCGCCCGCGCGCTCGGCTACCGGATCGCGATCCTCGACCCCGACCCGGACTGCCCGGCGGCCGCGATCGCGGACCGGCTGGTCGTCGGTGCCTACGACGACACGGCCGCCGCGCTCGAGCTGGCCCGGGGATGCGCGGTGGTCACTTACGAGCTCGAGCACGTCTCGGCCGCGCTGGTCGGGGCGCTGGCCGACCGACTCCCGGTCCGGCCCGGCCTCCTCGCGCTGCGGATGACCCAGGACCGGCTCGCCGAGCGCCGGTTCCTGGCCGGGATCGGGGCGCCGACGGCACCCTGGCGCGAGGTCCGGACGGCCGAGGACCTGCATCTGACCGCCGCCGCCCTCGGCTTCCCGCTCCGCCTCAAGGCCGCGATCGGCGGGTACGACGGCCGGAGCCAGGTCCGGATCGCGGCGCAGGACGGCCCGGAGGGGATCGATGCCGCCTGGGTCGCGCTCGGCCCCGTCGCCGAGCGGGCCGGCCTGGTCCTGGAAGTCGAGCTCGACTTCGCCGGCGAGCTCTCGGTCGTCGTCGCCCGCGACCTTGCGGGTCGGCCGGTCCCGTTCGCGCCGGCCGGCAACCTCCACGACGCGGGGATCCTCGTGGAATCCGTGGCCCCGGCGCCGTTCCCGGTGACCGACGCGATCGGCCGCGAGGCACAGGCCCTGGCGGTGCGGATCGCGACCGCGCTCGAGATCGTCGGCACGCTGACCGTTGAGCTCTTCCTCCTCCGCGATGGCTCGCTGGCCGTGAACGAGCTTGCGCCGCGGGTCCACAACAGCGGCCACTGGACGATCGAGGGCGCGGCGACGAGCCAGTTCGAGCAGCACGTCCGGGCGATCTGCGGCCTGCCGCTCGGGGCGGCGGCCGCTCACGGCCCGACGGCGATGGTCAACCTCCTCGGGACGGGGGAGCTGCGCGACGCGCGCCTCGACGGCGCAGCCGACGCACTCGCGGACCCCGCGGCCCACCTCCACGTCTACGACAAGCGACGGGTCTTCGAGCGCCGGAAGATGGGTCACCTGACGGTCGCGGGGCTGGCCGACGCGGACGAGGCGCTGGCCCGGGCGCGGGCCGCGCTCGGCCACCTTCGGTGGGGCTAGCCGAAGCGCAGGCCGCCGTTCATCGCTCCGCTACGACCGCCGCACGGCGTACGCCGACCGCACGGCCAGCTTCTCCGCTCGACCGCCGGATGGGGCAGAATCGCCCGACCACCCGGCCCATCCCGCAACACGCGTCCAGGAGTCGCCCGCCATGCCCGCCGCCCATCGCGTCACCGTCATCCCCGGCGACGGGGTGGGACCGGAGGTCGTCCGGTCGGCGGTCCGGATCATCGGTGCCGCCGGCGTCCGGATCGACTGGGAGGAGGCCGAGGCCGGCGCGGAGGTCTTCAAGCGCGGCGACACCTCCGGCGTCCCGCGTGAGACCCGCGACTCGATCGAGCGCAGCCGGGTCGTCCTCAAGGGTCCCCTCGAGACGCCGGTCGGGTTCGGCGAGAAGAGCGCGAACGTCACCCTGCGCAAGCTGTTCGAGACCTACGCGAACGTCCGGCCGGCCCGCGAGCTGCCCGGCGTCCCCACCCGCTACGCGGGCGAAGGCGTCGACATGATCATCGTCCGCGAGAACGTCGAGGACCTGTACGCCGGCATCGAGCACATGCAGACGCCCGACGTCGCGCAGTGCCTCAAGGTGATCAGCCGGAAGGGCAGCGAGAAGATCATCCGCTACGCCTTCCAGCTGGCCCTGCGCGAGGGGCGCCGCAAGGTCACCTGCGCCACCAAGGCGAACATCATGAAGCTCACCGAGGGCCTGTTCAAACGGGTCTTCGAGGAGCTGGCGGCCGAATACCCGGCCATCGAGGCCGAGCACCTCATCATCGACAACGTCGCCCACCAGATGGCCAAGAACCCGGCTCAGTTCGACGTCGTGGTCACCACCAACCTCAACGGCGACATCATCAGCGACCTCGCCTCCGGCCTCGTCGGCGGGCTGGGCTTCGCCTCGTCGGGCAACTACGGCGACGGCGTGGCCATCTTCGAGGCGGTCCACGGGTCGGCCCCGAAGTACGCCGGCAAGGACGTCATCAACCCGACCGCGCTCATCCTGTCGTCGATCATGATGCTGCGCCACATCGGCGAAACGGCCGCCGCCGACACGATCGAGGACGCCGTCCTCGTGACCCTCGAGGACGGGAAGGCCGTCACCCAGGACCTCGCCCGCCAGACCGGCGGGGACGTAGAACAGGCGGCGTCGACCTCGGGCTTCACCGACACGATCATCGGCAACCTGGGCCGGCATCCCAGGACGGTCCCGCCGCTGACCGGGTCCGAGCGGCCGTCCGGCGAGGCGACGCCGCGACCGTCCTGGATCTACGGCGCCGCGGTGAGCGCCGCCGTCCCGCGGACCACCGTCGGGGTCGACCTGTTCCTCGAGTCGTGGGCGCCGGCCGACGCCGCGGGCCCGGACCTCGAGGCCCTCGCCGGGAGCGCGCTCCAGCTCCAGATGATCTCGAGCCGGGGGACGATGGTCTACCCGACGACGGGTCTCTCGCCCGACTCGGTCGGTCTCCTCCGGGCACGCTTCGTCGCCCGCCAGGAAGGAGCGGCGGTCTCCGACGCGGAGATCAACGGCCTCGTCGCGCGCGTGGGCGAACGATTCGCCTGGACGCACATCGAGAAGCTGCACGTCTTCGCCGGCGAGCCGGGATTCACGAAGGCGCAGGGTCAGTAGGTGGCCGGGCGAGGCGCCGGGGCACGCGACCCGGTCGGGCCAGGCGCCGGCCCGCGAGGCCAGGCCCCGGCCCCGCCCCCCCGGGTCGGGGTCGTGGGCGGGAGCCGTTCGGATTTCCCGATCCTCGAGAAGGCCGTCGCCCTCCTGACCGAGCTGGGGATCGCGAACGAGCTGCGGGTCGTCTCGGCCCACCGCACGCCGGATCTCCTCTACCGCTACGCCGAGGAGGCGCCCGGCCGGGGGATCCGGGTGATCGTGGCCGGCGCGGGCGGAGCGGCCCACCTGCCGGGGATGCTGGCCGCGAAGACCACGCTCCCCGTGATCGGCGTGCCGATCCCGACCCAGCACCTGGGCGGGCTCGACTCGCTCCTCTCGATCGTCCAGATGCCGCGCGGGATCCCGGTCGCGACGGTCGCCATCGGGAACGCCGAGAACGCGGCGATCCTGGCGGCCGAGATCCTGGCCCTCTCCGACGAGGCCCTCGCCGGGCGCGTCGCGGCGTACCGGGCGGCCCAGACGCAGGCCGTCCTCGAGGACGAGTCGAACCGGACGTAACGCGGGCCGCGGCCTCGTGCGCCGTGCCGGCGCGCTTCGCGGCCGAGTCTCGCGACCACATCCAGGGCCCGGTCGTACACTCGACCCCATGGACGACCCCCGCTGGGAGCCCGGCATGCCGGTCCTCGACCGGCAGGGCGAACGGTCCGCCAGACCGATCGCCCGTGACCTCGCGTCACGCCTGAGCGACCTCCCGCCCAGCCTGCGCGGGCTGCCGCCGCGGTCCGTCCCCGAGGTCCGACCGACCCCGCTCCAGTCGGTCTACATCCAGCTCAACGTCGTCGCGCTCATCTGTGGAGCGGTCGCGATCACGGCGCTCGAGCTGGGTGCGACACCGGCGAGCCTCCTCGTCAAGGCCTGTGTCGTGGTCGGCGGGCCGATCCTCTTCCTCACGACTGCCGATGCCGGTCTGCGGATCTGGCGTTCGGCCTGGGCGTGGATGCCGGTGAACCCCGGTCGCGGCCTCTTCCGGCTGGCCTGGGTCGCGGCGACGGCGGTCCTGCTGGCGATCCTCGTCCTCGCGACGTGGCTCGTGCTGGACGCCTGAGATGCCCGCCGTGCCCGTCGCGCCCGCGATGCCCGTGCCGGGGGCCTGAGATGGACGAGTGGTTCGAACGCCGACTCGACGAGTCGCTCGCGCGTGGACTCGACGGGCGCTCCTCCGACATTCCGTCGGGCGGCGGTGTGCCCCCCTGGCTGGCCGATTCGCTCAACCACTGCAGCCGCTGCGGGGCCCGCCTCGGCTTCGGCTCGGTCGACGGCGAGCATCGCGACCGGCTCGTCTGCCTGGCTTGCGGCCACATCGCCTAC
>JBGPFS010000200.1:0-4741 GCA_041483455.1 Candidatus Limnocylindria bacterium
CCTCGATGAATGGCGGACGCTGCGGCTCAAGACGGCGCTCGGGCGCACGTTCCGCCAGACCGAGCGCGTCGCCCTGCACCGCCCGCGCTGGATGCCCCGACGGCTCTACCGCTGGCTGATGTCCACCGTCGTCTTCGAGGCGCCGGCGCCATGAACGGCCGACCGCTCGCCGCTCTGCCGGATCCCATCGACGCGGCGATCGCCGCCGCCGCAGCGACACCGGCGCCCCCGGTGATGGAGGAGATCCTGGTCAACCTCAGCTCCGGCCGTCAGGCGATCCTCGTCGTCCCGCCGGACCTGACCGACCCCGAGATCCTCGACCTCGTCTCGGGCCTCAGCACCCAGCTCCGCATCCAGTCCCATCAGGTGCGCGCGGCCGATCCGCGCAGCCGGATCCTCGTCCCCAAGTAGGAGAGCCGCCATGGCCACGCAGATCACCGCCGCGATCGTCCCGGGCGATCACTTCATCGCAGTCGACGCCGCGAGCTCCACGCCGATGCCGTTCCTCTTCGAGATCGGCACCGAGAAGCTGCGCTGCGTGTCGGGCGGCGCCACCCTCGTCTGGGAGTGCGACCGGCACGTCTACGGGACCATCGCCCAGGCCCATGCGGCAACGGCTGCGATCACCGAGATCGTCCCGGTCACCACGGCCGCCAGCTCCACCCCTGGAGCGACGGGCTCGAGTCCGACCGACGTGGCGACGACCGCCACGCCCGACGTGAAGTTCGACGGCCTCTGGACCGCGTCGACGGCCACGAGCGGCGACAGCCGGAACCTCTACCGACGGCACTACTTCCGGGGCGCCGGCGGCTCAGGCGAGGCGATCCGCGGCTACGGCACGGTCGATGGCGTCCAGGCGGCGGTCGGCGGCACGGTCAACGGCGCGCACCTCAGCCTCCTGATCGGGACGGGCGGCTCGGTCTCTGGCGCGGGGAACGCGGTCCGGGCGACGCTCGAGACCGACGCCTCCGTCCACCCGGGCGGCACGCTCGCGGTCCTGCGCCTGGACACGAACCTTGGGACGTCCAGCGTCCTCCCGGCGACCGCGGCCTTCCTCGCGGTCGACAACCTCACCGCGGTGAAGCTCGACCTGTTCGCGATGTTCACGAACCCCTCCACGACGATGATCGCGTCGGCGGGCACCGGGGCGCAGTCGGCCGGCGTCAGCACGGGCGGCGTCGCCTCCAAGGCGGTGAAGGTCACCGTCGACGGGGTGGCCTACTGGCTGCCGCTCTTCAGCTCGAACAGCTAGCCCGATGGCTGAGATCACGCGGGACGCGCTGCTCACTCGACGGGTCGAGCTCGCCGAGCAGGAGAAGCTCGCCTGGGCGAACCTCAACGCGGTCCTCGGGGCGATCCAGGACGTCGATCACTGGCTGGCGGTCTCCGATGAGCCGCTGGAGCTGAACCTGGTCCAGACGCTGAGCCGACTCAATGGATGGCCCCCGTCGCTGCCGGACGCCGACCTGTCCCTCATGGAAACCGGCGGGAGCGGATGAGCCAGCGCGCCGAGCGTCACCCGAGGTCCGCGAGTGAGGGTGACGGCTCGGAGGCTACGAAGCAGCGGGTACTCGCGGGCGCTGCGAAGCCGGCCACGGTGGTGCCGAGGGTCTTCGACCCGGAGCATCACTGTGGTGCTCGGCGCAAGAAGGTCGAGGGGCGCTGCCGCCATCCGAAAGGCTTCCGGACGAGCCATGCGCGCTCGGGCAACTGCTGGTT
This sequence comes from Candidatus Limnocylindria bacterium, assembly GCA_041483455.1. Taxonomy (GTDB): domain Bacteria; phylum Chloroflexota; class Limnocylindria; order Limnocylindrales; family CSP1-4; genus JBGPFS01. Next base: position 1,720 of record JBGPFS010000200.1, read on the forward strand.
GCACGGAGGAACGAGCCCGACCGGCATAACAGGCGCCGCCCACGAACGCGCCAGAGACGCGGTCGCGAAGCTCGGCGTCCCGGTCGGCACCGGCGACCCGTTCGTCCTGCTCTCCAAGGCCGTCAGCCATGCCGAGGGCTACCTCGAGGCGACCGCCCAGGTCGTGCGCGACGCGCAGGCCGAGGACACCGAGACCCCCGCGAAGGTTGGCCTCGAGGCTGCGGCCGAGCTCTATGAGCAGGCGATCCGGACGGCCGCCCGGACCGGCAAGGCCGCCGTCGACGCGGACGTCGCCGACCGGCTAGCGACACTCGATCGGCTCCAGGCCGAGGCGATCGTCTCGGTCATCAACGCGGTCCTCGAGGGCCTGCCGCTCGACGATGCCCAGCGCGAGCATGGCCGCGAGATCGCAGGGTCGAAGCTTCGGATCCTCTCGGGCGGGCTGGCCGCATGACACTCGCCCTCGCCCGTCCCGATCCATGGGCCATGGCCGCCGACTGGCTGCTGCCCCACGCGACACCGATCCCGCTGCCCGCCTTCGCGAACGACGAGCAGGAGACCTTCTTCGACTCGCACGCCCCCGAGATCCTGTACTCGGGCGCGATGGGCGCCGGCAAGAGCCGGATCCTGTGCGAGAAGGCGTGGGCGGTCGCGAACACCTACCGGGGCGTGACCGTCGGCATCTTCCGCAAGGTCCGAGCGTCCCTCGCCGCGACGACGCTGCGGACGTTCACCCGCGACGTCATGGATCCCGCGCTCATGGCCGGGCGCAACCTGTCCGAGGGCTGGGTCGACCTGCGCAACGGGAGCCGGATCTACTTCCTCGGACTCGATCCGGACCCGCTGACCGGCGTCCCGTCCAAGGTCGGCTCGTTGGACCTCGCCTGCGCCTACGTCGACGAGGCCGTCGAGCTCGCGGCCTCGGACTGGGTCATGCTCATCGGCCGGCTGCGCGACCCGCGGATCCCCTGGCACCAGATCGGCGCGGCGACGAACCCGGGGCCCGCGACCCACTGGCTCAAGGCCCGCTTCACGCCGCCGACCGAGCGGCGCGTCTACCTGCACACGACCGCGCTCGAGAACCGCTTCCTTCCGGCGGACTACCAGGAGCTGATCGCCTCGCTCGCCGGCGGCACCGATGCCGCGACGATGCGCCTGGTCGATGGCCTCTGGGTCAACGCCGAAGGCGCGATCTGGGCGCTCCCCGATGCTCAGGTGAAGGCGCCCGAGCAGGACGCCTGGCATCGGCGCGTGGCGGGCGTCGACTGGGGCTTCCAGCACGCCTTCGCTGCCGAGGCGATCGGGGAGACGAGCACGGGCGAGCGGGCAGTCCTCGGCGAACTGTACGAGCGCGGCTGGACGATCGACGACGTCATCCCGGCGCTCAAGGCGTTCCGCGCGGAACATGAGATCGAGGAGTTCTTCGCCGACCAATCCCAGCCCGCCTACATCCGCCAGTGCCGCGATGCCGGGCTGCCGATGATGGCCGCGACGAACGGCGTCCTGCCGGGGCTCACTGCGGTCACTCACTCGTTCCAGGCCGGGATGACGGTCGACCCGGGCTGCGTCGGGCTGATCGGCGAGATCCCGGGCTACGTCTGGAAGCGTGACCGCGCATCGGGCAACACGATCGACGTCCCGGTCAAGGTGAACGACGACGCCTGCGACGCCCTGCGGTACGGCGTCATGGGCCTCGAGTCGGGCGGCTTCGGCGCCTTCTACCGCGATGAGATCACGAAGATGCGCGCCGGGCGCGAGGCCGCGGCATGACCGAGTTCACAGGCACGCTCGACGCCACCCCCGAAGCATGGGAAGCCGCCTTCGGCAAGGCGAGCCACGCCAGCCAGGCCGTCTCGACGACCGGCCTCGCCGAGCTCGCCCGTGACCTCGTCGCGGGCAATCAGATCGTGCCGTTCGGCCCGGGCATTCCAATCGCGCCGGTGCTGCCCGAAGAGGACGAGCCCCGGCGCTGGGACTACCCGGTCGGGGTCAACATCCCGATGGCGCCCCGGACCTACGAGCCGATCACGTTCGCGGTCCTCCGGGCGCTGGCCCGCAACTACGACATCGCCCAGCTCGCGATCCAGAAGCGGATCGACGGCATCCGGCGGCTCACGTGGGCCGTCCGCCCCAAGCCCGTCCCGGGGATGACGCGCGCCGAGAACAAGACCCGCGCCGCTCGCCTCGAGGACGAGATCGCCGCGGTGTCGGGCTTCTTCGCGATGCCCGACCAGGAGCACGAGTTCCCCGACTGGATCGGGCGCTACCTGTACGACGTCTTCACGATCGATGCGGCGGCGATCTTCCTGCGCCCGACCCTCGCCGGCGAGCTGTACGGCCTCGAGATCATCGACGGCGCCACGATCCGCCCGATCATCGACGGCTACGGCCGGCCGCCAATGCCGCCACAGCCCGCCTACGCCCAGGTCATCAAGGGCAGCACACGCGAGATGCTGAGCCGCGACCAGCTGATCTACGCGCCCTACTGGGGCCGCTCGGACTCGCTCTACGGGCACCCGCCGATGGAGTGGGTCCTGCTCGCGGTCAACCGGGCCCTCCGCCGGCAGACGCTCGACCTCTCGCTCTACACCGAGGGCAATATGCCGGTCGCGTTCCTCAAGCTCGCCGCCGAGATGCCCGCTTCGCAGATCAAGGAGCTCAAGACCTTCCTCGACGAGATCATCGCCGGCAACGACGTCGCGCGCTCGCGGGTCATCCCGATCCCGGGCGGAACCGGCACGGGGCTCGAGCGGATGAACCCCGAGCCGACGACCGCGGGCGAAGAGTTCCTCATGCACATCACCTGCGCGGCGATCGGCGTGAGCCCGACCGAGCTCGGCTTCGTGCAGGCCGGCTCCGGCCTCGGGGGCAAGGGCTTCGCCGAGCTCCAGCACACGAGCGCGAGCGAGCGCAACGCGGGGCTCGCGCGGCACATCGGGGGCAAGTTCGACCGGATCATCGCGGCCGACCCGCCCTACGGCCTCGGCCAGCCGGAGCTCGGGCTCTTCTGGGACAACCTCGA
>JBGPFS010000201.1:0-4738 GCA_041483455.1 Candidatus Limnocylindria bacterium
TCGCGCTCGCTCACGGCTACCGCCCATCTCCTGCGCAACGGGTTCCGCGACGTCGTCAACGTCTCGGGCGGGATCGACGCCTGGGAGCGTGCCGGCCTGCCGGTCCGGCGCGGACCTGTCGAGCCGGGCGAAGGCGAACTCCACCCTCGCTGATCGAGCGCGTCGGGTCGGGTGTGCCCAGGGCGTGCCCGCGGCGAGCCCCGGCCTGCCCCGAGCGTGCCCCGGGCGAGCCGGCCAGGTCGAGGCAGGCCGCGACGACCGTCAGCGACGACGGCGGCGGCGGACGCGCCCGAGGATCTCCCGGGTCCGGGCCGGGTGGGCGAACGCCCAGCCGACGAGCAGCAGGAGCGCGAAGTCCAGCCCGCCGACCGCGGAAGCGTTCAGGTAGCCGAGCTGCTGGCCGATCTCGCCATCGATCTTGAGAGCCGGGATCGTCGCCCCGAGCAGCCCCAGCTGGAAGAAGGGCGGCTGCGGCGCCAGGTTGGCCCGAACGCTCGTCCGGGTCGCGCCGTCGGCTGCGGTCCCGCCGATCACGAAGGCCTGCGAACCTGAGGTGACCGCGGCGCCACCCGCCAGTCCGGAGGCGGGAAGGTCCGTCGCCGCAAGGTGGCTCCATTCGGCGATGTTCCCGTTCGCGTCCGGCACGGCCCAGTAGAGCTCGCCCCGGGGCGCGGTCCCGTCGGTCCCGCCGAGCAGGTAGAGCGTCCCGTTGGCGACGAAGCCGGCCGCCCGGGTCCGCGCGACGGGCAGGTTCTCGTGGCCGCCGATGGCCCAGCTCACGAGCCGGCCGTTCGCGGCGGCATCCTTCGACCCGCCGACCGAGCCGCGCAGGACGAGTCCCACCGGACCGTTCGGGTCGCGGCCGCCGTAGAGGAAGACGTAGTCGCCGACCAGGCCGGCGCTCGCATCGGCGATCCCGGTCGGGAGCGCGGCGTCGGCGGCCCAGGCGCCGAGGGCGCCTTTCGTGTCGGCGGCGCTGTGCCAGACGGTCGGCTGGGGCCCCGTGCCGTTGTCGCCGCCGATGAGCTCGAGCCCGCTGGCCGTCGAGACCACCGCCGCCCCGGCCCGCGCCTCGGGGAGCTTCAGGGCGTCGGACGCCTTGAACGCTCCGAGCTCGCCGGTGGCGGCATCCTGGGTCGAGACGAAGACGGTGTCGGTCGGCTTGCCGGAGGCGTCGCGACCGCCGATCACGTAGATCGAGCCGGACAGGAAGATCGTGGCCGCCCCGGCCCGCGGAGCCGGCAGGTCCGGACCCGCCTTCCAGGGCCCGAACGTCCCGCCGAACAGGCTGGCGACGAAGGTCGTTCCGCTGGCCGCCGTCCCGTCCGAGCCGCCGATGTAGATGAGCTTCGTGCCGGACTGGACGATCGAGCCGTCCGTGCGCGCTTGCGGGAGGTCCAGCTCGGCGGGCGCCGGGTCCCACGGGACGACCGCGCCGGGCGGGACCGGGCAGGGTAGCGTCCGGTTCGAGGGTGGGCAGAAGTTGATCGGCGAGACGACATTCACCCCGAGGTCGATCGTCGGGAAGACCGTGAAGTAGTAGGCGCGATCGGGGAGGTAGCCGAGGAGCAGGACGATGACGACGAACCAGAAGACGGCCTTGACGGAGGCCCAGCTCCAGCCGTCAGCTTCGAACAGGCCGAAGAAGGCCCGCTTCCGGCCAGCTCCGCCTGCGTCGAGCGCCTGTCCCGTCATCTCCCTCCATCCCCGGCCGACGCTCCGACGAGTCGCCGACCGAGCTGCCGAACGTGCCTACCTGACCGTGAGCGTCCCTGTCATGTTCGAGTGGACCGAGCAGGCGAACGTGTAGGCGCCGGCCTTGAGAGCCGGGACGCTGTAGGTCCGCTTGTCCACGCCGCTGAAGATGTCGCCCTTGAAGACCTCGGTGCCGCTGGCGTCCTTGATCGCCACGTTGTGGGGAACGCCCGAGTCCTGGTTGTCGAACTCGATCGCGAAGGGCTTGTCCGCCGGGGCCTCGAGCGTCTTCTCGACGAAGGCGATCCCCGAGGCGGTCAGCTTGAGCGTCGTGGTGCCCGGGGCCACGCTCGGGGCGGGCGTGGAGCTCCCTCCGCCGCCACCGCCGCCGTTGACCACCGGCTGGACGACCGGGTTCCAGCAGTCGGGGACCGGCGTAGCGTTCGCGGCCGGCTTGTAGCTCGCGTCGCGCCAGCCCTTGAGCGTCTGGACCTTGCCGTCGAGGAGGACCGGTTCGTTCGTGGACGGGTCGCGGACCTCGAACGCGACCGTGTTCGGTGCGCGGAGGAACGCGATGAGCTCATCGATCTGGCGGTAGTTGAGCGGTCCGCCATTGAGGTTCGACCAGATCGGCATCAGGCTGTTCGCGCTTCCGCAGACGTACCGCCCGCCGACCGTGAGGACGTTCCGGAGGTAGGTCTCGCTGAGGTGGACGTAGAGTTTGGCCTGGTCGTTGAGGATCGGCCCGATCCCGCCCTCGCCGTTCTTGCCGTGGCAGCGGGCGCAGTTGGCCTCGAACAGGTTGTAACCCTGCTCCACGGCCGTGACCGCCTGGGCCTCGGTCTGCTGACCGAGCCGGCTCGAGTTCGCGACGCCCGGGACGCCGAGCTCGTAGAAGTAGTAGACGATCACGAACACGACCACGACGAGGACGGCCAGCAGGCCCACCAGACGGGCGCTCGCGCTCTGGCGGACGATCCCCGCCGCGCGCTCGGGGGTCAGCGCGAGCTGGTGGGCGCTCGGGGGCGCCGTGAACCGCTCGGCGGGCGCGGGCGTTCGGTCGGGGCGCGTGGCGGGCAGGCGCTCCTCGGCTCCCCCGTCGGGCAGGTCGCTCATCGGGCTCCTCGACGGGCGCTGGCAGGCACGATCAGATGCATCCGGTCGGCGACTTGGGCGGGATCAGGCCGGGCTGGCCGAGCGCGACCGGGAGCGGTCCGAGGGTGATCTTCAGGGTGTCGACCGACAGGACGCCGGACCCGTCGACCGAGATCGAGAAGCGATCCATCGAACGCGGGGCCGGGCCATACAGGGCGCCGGCCGCCTTGATCCCGAGCCGGTCGTAGCGCGAGCCGTGGCAGGGGCACTCGAACCAGAAGTTCTTCTGGCACGGATTCGGCTTGCAGCCGAGGTGCGGGCAGCGCTGGTAGAGGGCCCGGACGTTGAGCGCCGTGCCCTCGCCGGTCACATCCTCGCCGGGCACGAACTCCTGGCGAGCCGGGTCGATGAGCATGACGAACGACTTGGCCTCGCTGAAGTAGGCCGGAAAGCCCTGGTCGATCGGCAGCGCGCTGTTCTTGGCCTTGACGTCGCTGAAGGTGCCGATCTGGACCTTGCTCTTGCTCCCGCTCGCGATCGGGGGCCACAGGAAGCCGAGCGTCCCGGCCCCGAGCTCGAGCAGCCAGAGCGCCATCCCGGCGCCGAGCGACGTGCGCAGGAGCTGCCGACGCGAGAGCCCCTGGACCTGCTCGCGGCGGAGGCTCTTGATGGCCTCCTTGGTGAGGGCCTGGGGCTCGCTCGCGGGCTCGACGTGGTAATTGCTCATCGGGGGTCCGTGGATCCTCGGGTCACAGGCTGAAGTGGAGGCCGTCGGTGTTGATGTAGGGGATCACGTACGAGTAGCCCGGTCCCCGGAAGAAGATCCCGATGAACGTCACGACGAGGCCGAGGACGCAGAACATGCTGAAGAGGACGACCGCGGTCTTGCGTCGCGAGGGCCGGTTCTCGCGGATGTTCCCACGGTCGACGAACGGGATGAGCGCCGCCCCGACGAGGACGAAGCCCGGCACGAGGACCCCCGCGACCGCCGGGTGGAAGTAGGCGAGGAGCTCCTGGAGACCCAGGAAGTACCAGGGCGCCTTGGCCACGGCCGGGGTCACGTTGCTGTTCGCCAGCTCCTCGAGCGGGGCGTTGATGAAGAGGCCCATCAGGAGCAGGAAGATGCTCATCATCCCGGCCGCCAGGAACTCGATCGAGAGGAGGTGCGGCCAGACCATGACCGTGTCGTCGGGCTCCTTCTGGACCCGGACGACCGCGTCCTGCTTGACCAGGGCGAGCAGCCGGTACGGGCGGGCCGACATCGGCACGCGCTGCTTGTCGATCTCGGTCCGGCGGGTCGGGTCGACGGGCAGGACGACCCGCGGGACGGGCGGGGCGTTCTGGTCAGTCATCTGCCGTACCCCGCGGGCCCGCTAGGGCGGCTCAGCGCAAGGCGGAGCCGAGCACCCGAGCGAGCGCACCTCAGGGTGCGTGAGCGAGGGGCGGAGGCGACAACGCAGCGATGGGCCGTCATAGCGGGCCCGAGATCCCGCCGTCCTTGCGGATGCGCCAGAAGTGGACCGCCAGGAAGAGAGCGGCGACGAGTGGGAAGACCATGATGTGGAGCACGTAGAAGCGGAGGAGGGTGTTCTGGCCGACCTCCAGGCCGCCGAGCAGGAGGAGCTTGGTCGGCGTGTTGAGGATCGGCGCATAGCCGGCCATGTTCGTGCCGATCGTGATCGCCCAGTAGGCGATCTGGTCCCAGGGCAGCAGGTAGCCGGTGAACGACAGCATGATGGTCAGGAACAGGAGCACCACGCCCACGACCCAGTTGAACTCGCGCGGCGGCTTGTAGGCCCCGTGGTAGAAGACCCGCATCATGTGCAGGAAGACAAAGAAGACCATGAGATGCGCGCCCCAGCGGTGGATGTTCCGGGTCAGCAGCCCGAACGTCACTTCGCTCTGGATCGACAGGATGTTCGAGTAGGCCTGGGTGGCCGAAGGGACA
>JBGPFS010000202.1:0-4676 GCA_041483455.1 Candidatus Limnocylindria bacterium
GTCCTCACCCGCCGCGCCGACGAGCCCCTGGCGAGGCCTGGCATGTCGTCCGGTCGGCCCTCGGTCCGCGGTCCGGCCGCCCCCGCCTCCCGCGACGAGGTGCTCGTCGAGCGGGCTCGGCTCCTCAGGCGACTCGGGCGCCACGACGAGGCGCTGGCGACCTGGAGCGATCTCGCGGTCGGCGGCGGGCCCGTCGCCGCCCGGGCCTGGATCGAGGTGGCTAAGGCGCTCGAGCATCGACGGCGCGACCCGGCGGGAGCCTTCGCGGCAGCCTCCGCCGCGCTCGGGATCGCTGAGCGATCGCGGGCCCTCGGCCGGCCCCTGCGCCACGTGGAGAGCGACCTCGTCCGACGGCGCGCCCGGCTCCGGGCCCGGCTCGCCGGGCGGGCCCGTGTCGCCTGAAGGCGGCCTCGCCGGGTTCCGGCGATCGCCGATCCCGGGTCCGCCTTGCGCGCTCACGGCACCGGTCGTCTCCGCGCCGCGCTAGGCTAGGCGGATGGACCAGCCGCGCTTCGACCTCGAGGGCCAGGTCGCGCTCGTGACCGGGGCGAGCATGGGGATCGGCCGGGAGCTCGTGACCGCCATCGCCCGGGCCGGTGCCCGGGTCGCCGCCGCCGCGCGCTCTCTCGATGCGCTGGCCGGGCTGGCGGAGCAGCTGCGCGCCGAGGGCCTCGTCGTCGAGCCCGTCGCGCTCGACCTCACGGATCGAGCCTCGATCGAGCAGGCGGTCGCCGCGACGGTGGATCGCTTCGGGCGGATCGACATCCTCGTCAACAACGCCGGTCTCGGGACCAACCACGACGCCCTCGACGCGACCGAGGCGGAGTGGGACGAGCTCTTCGCGGTGAACGTCAGGGGCCTCTTCTTCGCCTGCCAGTCCGCCGGGCGCCGGATGGTCGCCCAGGGTCATGGGCGGATCGTCAACATGGCCTCCCAGGCCGGGCTCGTCGGGATCAGGCGCCATGCCGCCTACGGCGCCAGCAAGGCGGCGGTCATCGGCCTCACCCGTGTGCTCGCACTCGAATGGGCGCCCCACGGCGTGACGGTCAACGCCGTCGCGCCGACCTGGATCTACACGCCCGGGACCGCAGAGCGGCTTGACGACCCAGCCTTCCTGGCGACGGTCCTCGAGCGGATCCCGGTCGGGCGCGTAGGGACCCCGACCGATGTCGCGGGGGCGGTCATCTACCTCGCCTCGCCGGCAGCCTCGCTGGTCACCGGGACCGTCCTCGTCGTCGACGGCGGGTGGACCAGCCAGTAGCCATCGCCGCCCGCCGGGAGGCGTCGATGGAGCCCGCCGGAACGTCCCCGGAGCGTTGACAAGCCGCCCTCGAGTGGTACCCTTCGACGGTTGGGTAATCGTTTACACGAAGGCGCTCTGATGGTCCTCCGTGAACCGCCCCTGGCGTCCCGCCGACCGATCCTCCGCCGCCCGGGCGACGCCCTGGCCGACTGCCCGATCGGCACCGTGCCCATCCTCTGGAACAACGTCGACCTGGCCGACCTGCGGGCCGTCACGTCCGCGGACGCCGTCCTCGACGAGATCGCCCGGGTCGGCTACGAGGGGACCCAGTCGGGCAACGGCTTCCCGGAGGGTGACGCGCTCCGCACGGCGCTCCGCGACCGGGATCTCCGCCTCGCGGAGGTCTACGCATCGATCCCCTGCACCGTCGACGGACCGACCGCCGAGGCCCTCGACCTGACTCGGCGCCGCCTGTCGCTCCTCCACGATGGCGGCGGAGAGGTCCTTGTCGTCGCGCTCGACGTCTCGCCCGGAAGGATCGAGACGGCCGGGCGCGCCGGCGGGGCGGACGTCCCGCGCCTGACGGACCGCGGCTGGGAGCAGCTCGCCGAGCTGGTCTCGACCCTCGCCGGCGAGGCGAACGCCCTCGGTCACCCGGTCGCCTGGCACCAGCACGCCGGCACGTTCGTGGAGAGTCCCGCGGAGCTCGATCGGCTGCTCGGGCTCGTTGACGCCGGCCTCCTCGGCATCTGCCTCGACGTCGGCCACTACGTGGTCGGCGGCGGCGATCCGGTCGAGGCGATCCGCCGCTACGGCGCGCGGATCGTCCACGTGCACCTCAAGGACATCGACCCCACGGTCCTCGACGCGCTCCGCGGCGCGGAGCTCGGCGGCTTCCTCGACGGCATCCGGGGGCGGCTCTTCACCGAGCTCGGCGCCGGGATCCTCGACCTTCGGGCCGTCCTCTCGGCGCTCGTCCGGATCGGCTATCGCGGTTGGCTGGTGGTGGAGCAGGACAGCTGCTGGGGCCCGCCCTCAGAGGCAGCCGCCATCGGGCGGCGCGTCCTGGCCCAGGAACTCCGGGGCCTGGGCAGCCACCAGGCCTTCTGAATCCAGCGCGTCCGAAGGAGCAGACCACGTCCATGCGCATCGCCCTCATCGGAGCCGGCCGGATCGGTCGTCTCCACGCCCGCATCCTCGCGGCGACACCGGGCGTCGACGAGCTGATCGTCGCCGACCTGGCGACCGACCTCGCGGCGACGGTCGCCGCCGAGACGGCGGCACTGCCGATGGCCCCCGGTGTCCCCCGGGCCACGGTCTCCGCCGCGCCGTCGATCGACGCGGCGATGGATGCCGCCGACGCGATCGCGATCGCCGCCGCGACCGACGCGCACGGAACGTTGATCAAGGCCGCGATCGGCCGTCGAACGCCCACCTTCTGCGAGAAGCCGCTCGCGGTCAACCTGGCCGAGACCCGGGAGGTCGCGGCGATCGTCGAGGCGTCAGGCGTCCCGTTCCAGCTCGGCTTCCAGCGCCGGTTCGACCCGGCCTACCGCGAGGCTCGCCGGATGGTCGAGAGCGGCGAGCTCGGCACGCTGTACGCGATCCGGCTGGCCGGGCACGATCCGGCCCCGCCGCACGAGGCGTACATCCCGGCCTCGGGCGGCCTGTTCCGCGACTTCTCGATCCACGACTTCGACGTCCTGCGCTGGCTCACCGGCACCGAGGTCGAGGAGGTCTACGCCGTCGGCTCCGTGCGGGGCTTCCCCGTGTTCGCCAAGTACGACGACGTCGACACGGCCGTGGCGACCATTCGCTGCATCGACGGTACGCTGGCCGTCCTCACCGTCGCCCGCCACGACCCGCTCGGCTACGACATCCGGACCGAGCTGTTCGGCTCGAAGGACAGCGTCAGCGTCGGGCTGGGGCCCCGGATGCCGATGCGCTCCCTGGAGCCGGGTGTCCCGCCGCCGGCCGGCCCGGTCTGGCCGGATTTCCTCGTCCGGTTCGAGTCGGCCTACATCGCCGAGTTCGCGGAGTTCGTCCGCGTCGCCCGGGGCGAGGTCCCGACACCGTGCACCGCCCGCGACGGCGTCGCGGCGCTGCTCATCGCCGAGGCCGCGACCCGGTCCCGCCTCGAGGCGCGGCCGGTCCGCCTCTCCGAGTTCGCCTCATGACCAGCGCCACCTGGCGCGAGAACCGCTGACTACAGACGCTCGCCGACGCTACGATCGGCGGCGGAAAGGAGGTGCCGACTCGACGACCGGAAGACCCGGCCGCGGTCGAGTCCGATGACCAGCCGATCGGTCAACCTGATGGAGGAGCCGCGGACGGTTCCCGCGGCCAACGGTGGAGGAGATACACGCAGATGAACCTACGCAAGATGCTCGCCGGCTTCGCGGTCGTCGGGCTCCTCGTGTCGGCCTGCTCGAGCTCGACGGCGACGAACGCGCCGAGCGGAGCGGCCGGCCCGGATCGGTCGTCGATCCTCATCGAGGTCGTGACTCACGGTCAGGCTTCGGATCCCTTCTGGTCGATCTTCAAGAACGGCGTCGACCAGGCCGCCAAGGACATGGGCGTCAAGGTCGAGTACAGCGCGCCCGACACGTTCGACATGGTCAAGATGGCGGCCCTCATCGACGCCGCCGTGGCGAAGAAGCCGGCCGGCCTGATCGTCTCGATCCCGGACGCGGCCGCCCTTGGCCCGAGCATCCAGAAGGCCGTCGCGGCCGGCATCCCGGTCGTCTCGGCGAACAGCGGCTCGGACGCCTACGCGAAGCTCGGCGTCCTGACCCATGTCGGCCAGGATGAGTCGATCGCCGGCGAGAAGGCCGGCGCGCTCATGAAGGCCGCCGGCGTCACGAATGCCCTGTGCATCAACCAGGAAGTCGGCAACGCGGGCCTCGACGCCCGCTGCAAGGGCTTCGCGACGGGCCTCGCGGGCACGTCCAAGGTCGTCCAGGTCGACCTCAAGGATCCGACGGGCGCCCAGCAGGCGATCGCCGCGGCGGTCCAGGCCGACGCCACCATCAACGGCATCCTCGCGCTCGGGCCGACCGGCTCCGCGCCGACCCTCGCCGCGATCAAGCAGCTCAACCTCGGCTCGAAGATCAAGCTCGCGACGTTCGACCTCTCGAAGGACGTCCTGAACGCGATCAAGGCCGGCGACATGCTGTTCGCCATCGACCAGCAGCAGTTCCTCCAGGGCTACCTGCCGGTCGTCTTCCTGACCTACGACAAGCTCTACGGCCTGGTGCCGGGCGGCGGACAGCCGATCTACACCGGTCCGGGCATCGTCGACAAGACCAACGTCGACACCGTCATCGCCAACACGGGCACCACCCGCTAGGCACCCCGGGAACCCAAGGACGGGTGGACGGCCTCGGCCGTCCACCCGTCCCCGATCACGCGAGTCGAGGGTCGCCAAGAGCAC
>JBGPFS010000203.1:0-4620 GCA_041483455.1 Candidatus Limnocylindria bacterium
ACTCGCCAGGTGTGCCGATGTTCGCGAGCAGGGTCACCTCGACGCCGTCGGTGGTCGCCGCGGGCAGGCTCACCTCGGCCAGTGCCTCCGTCGCCGCCCGGGCAGACTCGGCCGCGCGTGCCCGGTAGCGCCGGGCGGTCACCTCGTCCGGGTCGATCACGACCTCGCCGGAGTCGCCGTCGATCGCGAGCTCGAGGGCCCGCTCCGCCGCGGCCGGCGCGCCGGCCGGCTCGAGCGCGTCGAGCAGCCCGTTGACACCCACCACCGCAGGGATCCCGTAGGCCCGGGCGAGGATGGCCGCGTGCGCCGTCGGCGAGCCGCGCTCGAGGGCGAATCCGAGGAGCCGATCGCGGGGCAACGTCGCCGCCATGGAAGGCGCGATGTCGCGGGCGACGACGATCGCGGGCGCGTCCAGCGTCGGCCCATCGTCGCCGCTTCGACCGGCCAGGTGGCGGGCGATCCGCAGGCCGACGTCGGCCAGGTCGGCGGCCCGGGCGGCCAGCAGCTCGTCCGGCAGTGCGCGGAGCTGGTCGCCGATCTCGTCGGTCGCCCCCAGGGTCGCCCCGACCGCATCGTCGAGCCGATCGCGGATCCGCGCCTCGCTGATCGCGGCGAGGGTCGGGTCGCGGGCCATCGCCGCCTGGGCCGAGAGGATCCCGGCCTCCTCGGGATGGCCGGCCGCGGCGACCCCTGCGGCGATCCCCTCGAGCTCGGCGGCGGCCGCCTCTCGGGCCGCCGCGGCTCGCTCGAGCTCGGCCTCGATCACGGAGGGTACGATCGTGCCGCGGGCCGGTGGCTCCTCCTCGCGGACCACGGTCCACCGGGCGCGAGCGACACCTGAAGAAGCGGCGATGCCGCGCAGGACGAGCATGGCCCCGCGATTGTGCTCTTGCCGTGCACGACCCGCGCGGCACATACTCGCGCCGAGCGTCCGGATCGGATGGAGTGAGGTCGCTCCGCGTGGATCGATCGGCGGATGGTCACGTCACGGCGGGTCCCCTATCTGACCTGCTGCCGTCGAGCGCGATCCGGATCGGGGCTTCCGCTGCGGACTGGCGCGCGGCGGTCCGCATCGCCGGCGATGCGCTCGTCGCGAGTGGCGCGACGAGCGACGGGTACACCGACGAGATGATCCGCACCGTCGAGTCCCTCGGGCCGTACATCGTCATCGCGCCAGGCGTGGCCCTGGCCCACGCGCGACCCTCCCCGGCGGTCCTGCACGCTGGCCTCAGCCTCATCACGCTCGCCACGCCCGTCCCGTTCGGACACAGGCGGAACGATCCGGTGTGGCTCGTGATCGGCCTGGCGGCCCCGGACGCCAACGGCCACGTGGACGCGCTGGCGACCCTGGCGGAGTTCATCGCCGACGACGATCGCCGCGACGCCCTGATGCGCACAGCGGATGCATCCGCGGTGCGCTCGCTCATCGCCGCCTACGAGGCGCCGGCGCGGGCGGCGTCATGACCGGTCCGGTCGAATACCTGGGAGATCCCCGAAGCCGACAGGGAGGAAGGAGACGAGCGTGAGGATCCTCGCGGTCTGCGGGATGGGCCTCGGGAGCGGGCTCCTGCTCCGGATGCAGGCGGAGAAGGCGCTCAAGCAGCTCGGGGTCCAGGCGGATGTGGAGGTGGCCGACATGGGCACCGCGCGCGCCATGGCCTCCAGCGCCGACCTGATCATCACCTCCGCCGAGCTGGCCCAGCAGCTGGGCGCTGTGAAGCCGCCGATCGTGACGATCACCAACTTCATCGACCTCCAGGAGATGGTGTCGAAGCTGGAGGCGGCCCTGGAGAAAGGCTAGCCGGACAGGGGCCGGCAGGAAGATCCTCGTGTGGAGTGCCGCGCGAGCGGCGAGGGAGTAGGAGGTAGTCGACTTGGACCAGCTGAACTACATCGTCCAGTGGATCGCGAAGGACATCTTCGGGGTACCGGCGTACCTCGTCGGCCTGATGACCATGATCGCCCTCGTCGCATCGAGAAAGGGCCTCGGCGACGTCGTCGGCGGGACCCTCAAGGCGACGCTGGGATTCATCATCCTGGGCATCGGCGCCGGCGCGGTCATCGGAGCCCTGAACCCGCTGGGCGCGCTCATCACCGGATCCTTCGGGGTCAATGGCGTCGTGCCGACGAACGAGGCGATCACGGCCATCGCCAACAAGATCCCGGCAGTGGCCCAGAACGTCGCCTTCGCGATGTTCTTCGGCGTCCTGCTGTCATTGGTGCTCGCCCGGCTGACGCCGCTCCGCTACGTCTTCCTGACCGGGCATCACATGCTGTTCATGGCGACCGTGCTGACGGTCGTCCTGTACAACGCCAAGGTCAGCGACGCGGTCCAGATCGTGGTGGCGGCGATCGGGCTGGCCACGATGATGCTCGTCATGCCGGCCTTCTCGATGCCGTGGATGAAGAAGGTGACGGGCGGCCAGGCGGTCGCCATGGGCCACTTCGGGACCTTCGGCTATATCGCGGCCGGAGTGACGGGGCAGGTCGTCGGCCGGGGCAGCCGGAGCACCGAGGAGATGGAGTTCCCGCAGGCGCTTCGCTTCCTCCGCGACCCGATGGTCGGCACGGCGGTGGCGATGATCGTCATCTATCTGCTCCTCGTGATCGCATTCACCCTCCGGGTCGGTGAGGCTGCAGCCATCAAGTCCGTCAGCGACGCGATGGGCAGCAGCGCAGCCGGCAGCGGCGCCGGCGGCCTGATGGGCTTCCTGACGTTGATGTTCAACCAGGCCCTCGTCTTCGGCGGCGGCGTGGCGGTCATCCTGCTCGGCGTCCGGACCATCCTCGGCGAGATCGTGCCCGCCTTCGCGGGCATCGCCGAGCGGGTCATCCCGGGAGCCGTGCCGGCGCTCGACTGCCCGGTCTCGTTCCCCTATGCCCCGAACGCGGTGCTGGTGGGCTTCCTGGCCAGCGTGGTCGGCGGCCTCGTCGGCTTCGCCATCCTGTGGGCGACGAACAACGTCGCGCCTTCACTGGCCGTGACGCTGATCCTGCCCGGGATGATCCCCCACTTCTTCACGGGTGGGACTGCCGGGGTCTTCGGCAATGCCACCGGCGGTCGCCGGGGCGCCGTTGGCGGCGGCTTCGTCAACGGGCTGATCATCACCATCTTCGCGGCGATCCTCATCCCGGTGATGGGCGCGATCGGCTTCCAGAACACGACCTTCGGCGACGCCGACTTCCAGTGGTTTGGCTTCTTCGTCGGCAACATCGCGCGGATCACCGACATCGCGGCCGCGGTCGGGGTCGTCGTTCTGTGTGCCGTCCTGCTCGCCATCGCGAGCTGGTGGCAGAAGCGCTACGTCGAGACCGGTTGGGTCCCGGGCGGCGAGGCCAAGAAGGCTGCATGAAGCCAGCTCTCGCGGTAGCTCGTTCCGGGTTCGGACCACGCTGAACCCCGGACGTCGGTCGGTGGCCCGGGCCCCGCGCCCGGGCCACCGCATGTCTGGCCAGACCGATCGCCGCCCGGGCCTGTCCGCGGCTGGCGAGGCGCGTCTGGTCGAGCTCGCCGCAGGCATCCGCCGAAGTGCCCTGCGGACCATTCACGGGGCGGGCTCGGGCCACGTGGGCGGTTCGCTGTCCGTGGCTGAGATCCTGGTCGTCCTCTACTTCCACGAGCTCCAGGTCGACCCCGCCCGACCAGGTCGGGAGGATCGCGACCGGCTCGTCTTCTCGAAGGGGCACGCCACGCCGGCTCTGTACGCCGTGCTCGCCGAGCGGGGCTACTTCCCGGTCGAGGAGCTCGGCACGTTCGATGGGATCGATTCGCGCCTCCAGGCCCACCCGGACATGACCGTCCTGCCCGGCCTCGACATGTCGACCGGGTCGCTCGGCCAGGGCCTCTCGGTGGGCGTCGGCATGGCCCTGGCGGCCCGCACGCTCGATCGGCAGTGGCGAACGCACGTCGTGATCGGCGATGGCGAGACCCAGGAGGGCCAGGTCTGGGAGGCGTCGTTCGCCGCCGCCCGCTACGGCCTGGACAACCTGGTCGCGATCCTCGACTGGAACGGGCTGCAGCAATACGGCTGGCATCGACCCGGCCGCCCGACGAGCGAGCGGATGAACCCGATCGACGATCCGGTCGGCCGCTGGGAGGCGCTCGGGTGGCGGGCGATCGAGCTCGACGGCCACTCCGTCCGAGCCCTGGCCGACGGCCTCGCGGAGGCCCGGGAGACGAAGGGCCGGCCGACGATCCTGGTGGCCCGGACGATCAAGGGCAAGGGCGTGTCGTTCATGGAGGGCGACTTCCGCTGGCATGCCAGGCCGATGACCGACGAAGACCTCCGGCGGGCGCTCGAGGAGCTCGGCGGATGACGGCGCGGGCTGGCTCGGTGGACCCGAGGGGCTCGGTTCTCGGCCCGGTCGTCCCGCGCCCGGCGGTCGCCTCCGAGCAAGCCACCCGGATCGCATTCGGCGAGGCGCTCGTCGAGCTCGGCCGGCACGACCCGCGCGTCGTCGTGCTCGACGGCGATCTGGCCAACTCGACGAAGGTGGATGGGTTCGCCGACGCGTTCCCGGAGCGATTCTTCGAGATGGGGATCGCCGAGCAGAACATGATCGGCGTGGCCGCCGGGCTGGCCTCGGCCGGCCTCATCCCATTCGCGACGACGTTCGCCG
>JBGPFS010000204.1:0-4605 GCA_041483455.1 Candidatus Limnocylindria bacterium
CTGCCGGCATCGAGCGCCGACAGGGCGAGCACGAACCGGCCGAGCGCCATCAGGCCGACGACCACCAGCAGATCGCCCCAGCCCTCGAGCGGCGGTCGCGTGCTCACGATCGGCACGAGGAGCGTCGCGACGAAGACCGCCGCGAGGACGATCGCGGGCGCCGCGGCGGTCAGGGGGCTCGCCGCGTCGCTCTCGACCGACTCCTTGCGCCACCACTTCGCGAGATCGCGGTACGGCTGGAGGACCGACGGGCCCCGGCGGTACTGGAGGCGAGCCTTGACCCGCTTCGTGATCCCGAGCAGCAGCGGCGCCACGAGCACCGTGAGCGCCGCCTGGAGGAGTCCTGGCACGAGGGTGGCGAGCATGCCCTGGTCGATCACGAGCGGGCGACCAGGAGCAGCACGATGAGCGCGGCGACGGAGTAGGCCAGGTAGAGCTGGAGACTGCCGGACTGGAGACGTCGGACGAACACCGCGGCGGCGACCGCGGCGCGATAGAGCGGCCGGTAAAGCCGCTCGTCAAGGACGTGGCTGACCTCACCGCGGTAGCGGACGGTCCGCGGGAACGGGGTCCCGGGGTGGAGCTCGACCGACACTTCACGCGCCGGTCGGAGGACCGGCCCGAAGTACAGCCGGATGAGCTTCGAGTAGCTGGTGGCCGTGTACTCGAACGCCGCCTCGGGCACGTTCCCACACGTCCAGGTCGCGGTCCGGCGTGCCGTCCGACGTCGCATGCCCACGAGCCACGTGACGCTCGCGACGCCGGACAGCAGGAGCGCGAGCGGCGCTGCGGCGTAGACGGCATCGAGCCCGACGACCGGCAGGGCGCCGAGGCCGAGCGCGGGCACACCCGCCGATCCCTGGCCGACGAGCCCGATCGCTACGCCCCCGATGGCGGCGGACACGGGCCCGGCCGCGATCCCGACGGCGATGCAGGCGATCGCCAGGCTCACCATCGCCGCGCCCATCGTTCGGCCGGTCTCCCGCGCGCCCGCCGCTCCCGCGCTGCGCGGCAGGGCGAGGAAGCTCATCCCGGTGGCCTTGACGAAGCAGGCGACCGCGAGCGCGGCGGTCAGACCGAGTCCGGCGACAGCCAGGAGGACCGCCGAGCGGGCCACGAGGGACAGCGCGCCGGCGCCCCCGGCGCCGATCAGGCCCTGGAACGTCAGCCACTCGCTGGCGAAGCCATTGAGGGGCGGGAGGCCGCTGATCGCCGCGGCCCCGATCCCGAAGGCGAGGGCGGTGACGGGCATCGTCCGGGCGAGCCCGCCGAGGACGTTGAGGTCTCGTGACCCGGCAGCGGACTGGATCGAGCCCGCAGCGAGGAACAGGACCGACTTGAAGAGCGCGTGGTTGAGGGTGTGGAACAGCGCCGCGGTCAGGGCGATGCCCGCGAGGGCCGTCACACCATCGCCGGCGGCCAGGATCGCGACCCCGACACCGATGAGGATGATCCCGATGTTCTCGATGCTGTGGAAGGCGAGGAGGCGCTTGAGGTCGTGCTCCATCAGAGCGTAGAGGACGCCCAGGACCGCCGATGCGACGCCGATCCCCAGGACGAGCAGGCCCCACCACTCGGGCCCGGGCCCCAGGATCTGGAGTCCGAACCGGACGATCCCGTAGATGCCGGCCTTGATCATCACCCCCGACATCAGCGCGGACACGTGCGAGGGTGCGACCGGGTGGGCGCGCGGCAGCCAGACGTGGAGCGGGATCGCTCCGGCCTTCGTCCCGAAGCCGAGCAGCAGGAGCACGAAGATCACGTCGCGCGTGAGCGGGGGGAGGCTCGCCGCCGCTGGACCGAAGGAGTGGAAGCCCGTCGAGCCGGCGGCCGACGTGAGGATCGCGAAGGCGACGATGAGCGCGGCCGTGGCGAGATGCGTCAGCGCCAGGTACAGATACCCGGCTCGGGCGACATCGGGGGTGGGACGCGATCCGACGATGAGAAGGGCCGAACTCAGGGCCATGATCTCCCACGCGAACAGGAACGCGAAGGCGTCATCGGCGCCGAACACGAGGACGAGACTGGCGAGGAACACCGGGTACGCCGCGGCGGTCCGATCGGTGCCCGTCGCGCCGTGCGCCCCATAGCCGATGCCGAACACCGACGTTGCCGCGCCGACGGCGCCGAGGATGACCAGGAACAGCCCGGCGAGCGAGTCGTACCGGACGTCGAGCAGGGCGAAGCCAAGCACCTCACCCACGCGGGCGACGACCGGCGTCCCTGAGACGAGCACGCTCGCCCCGAGCGCGAAGATCCCGACACAGGCGAACGCCGCCAGGACGAGCGACAGCTCCCGCGGATTCGCCCGGGAACGGGACGCGAACGCGGCAGCGGCCGACAGTGCGAGCAGCGCGGCGATCGTCGTCAGGAGCGGATCCTGGCCGGCCCCTTCGAGCACGCTCGCGATCGACACTCCGGCCCCGACCTCCTTCTGGCTGCGGTCACCCGCGAGACCGAGGTCGCACGGCACCGGCCCTCTTCACTATATCTTCAGCGTCTCGGGCGCTGCAGAGCGCGTCTGCCCTCGTGACTCCGCCGGCGGCACGCGACTGCGTGGCAGAGCGTCGGCGCTGGCCGACGTCGCTCTCAGGGCCGCAGCCCCACGCTGGCGAGCTCCGCCCGGGCGAGCCGGTCGTGGCGGCCGCTGGCCCAGTCGCCGAGCGGATCCGGCGAGTATTCGAGGAGGGTCGAGTACTCGAGCCGGGTGACGGCCCGCATGGCCAGGGTGCGCTCGATCTGTGCGCCCGAGACGTCGGGTGCCCTGCGGATGGCGCGGTGGGCGGCCCGGACGCGGCGCAGGCGCTCCCAGCGCCAGGGGAGATAGCGGGTCAGCCACGGCGCCAGCGTCACGAGGGCGAGCAGCAGGGCGAGCACGATCGCGACGACGAAGATGAACTGCTCCAGCTGCGTGCCGAAGTCGGACAGCGGCCGGCCGGCGCCGGCGAACGCGTCACGGGCGATGTCGCGGAGCTGAGACCCGACGAGCGGCAGGCCGGCCAGCGAGTCGCCCAGGTCCCGCCCGCCCTGGACCATGTTCTGGCCGCCGGCGCGGATCGTCCGGCCGGCCTCGGCGAAGCTGGCCAGGAACTGGAACAGCTGCCAGACGATCCGCCCCCAGAACACCACCCACACGAGAGTCGCGAGGTCCGCGACCTGTTCCTTCAGCCGAGCGACCCGCAGCTCGCTCCAGATCTTGATCATCGTGGGGCCTCCCGACTCCGCGTCCCCGTCCACCCTTCGGCCGACGATGCAACCCTACGGCGAGCCGCCGGCAGCCGCGAACGCCGCCCCCGGCCAGCCTCCGCAGGGCCGGCCGCGATCGAACAGGCGCACAGTCCGTGATATGGCGGCCAGGCCGACCGAAGCCGTGGGCCGGACGCTCAGCTCGCCGGTCCAGAGTGGGCCCCGCGGTCCGCGTGCTCCACGCGATCCTCGGCCAGGGCGCGGCGCAGGACCTTGCCGATGAACGTCCGCGGCAGCTCGACCCGGAACTCGATCGCGACCGGGATCTTGTAGCGCGACAGGTTCTGGCGGCAATGGGCGAGGACCTCCTCCGCCGTCGCGGAGGCGCCCGGCTTGAGGACGACGTAGGCCCGCGGCACCTCGCCGTACCGCTCGTGGGGCTCTCCCACGACGGCCGCTTCGGCCACTGCCGGCTGGGTCATGAGGACTTCCTCGATCTCGCGCGGGTAGACGTTCCGCCCACCGACGATGATCATGTCCTTGCGTCGATCGACGATCCGGAAGTAGCCGTCTTCGTCCATCGTCGCGATGTCGCCCGTGAAGAGCCAGCCGTCGCGAAGAACGGCCGCCGTTTCCTCGGGCTGGTTCCAGTATCCCGGCATGACCTGCGGGCCGCGGACCGTCAGCTCGCCGATCTCGCCCGGACCGAGCGTCTGCTCGCCGGTCTCGAGATCCACGATCCGGGCGTCGGTCGAGGGGAACGGCAACCCGATCGTGCCGATCTTGCGTTGCCCCTGGATCGGGTTGCAGTGGGTGACCGGGCTCGCCTCCGTCAGCCCGTAGCCCTCGCTCACCCGCCCGCCGGTCGCCTCCTCGAAGCGCCGCTGGATCTCGAGGGTGAGCGGGGCAGCGCCGCTGATGCAGGCGTCGATGGAGCTGAGATCGTACTGTCCGCGCCTTGGGTCGTCGGCCAGGGTCGCGTACATCATCGGCGCGCCCGGGAACGTCCGAGGCTTCGTCCGACTGATCGACTTGAGCACTGCCAGCGGATCGAACCGGGGGTGGAGGACCTGGGTCGAGCCGGTGAGGAGCGAGAAGTTCATCGCCACCGTCAAGCCATAGATGTGGAAGTAGGGAACGACGCACAGCGTCGTCTCTCCGCCCTCGCGGACGGCCGGGAACCAGGCCGCCGTCTGGACCGCGTTGGCGACGAGATTGCGGTGGGTGAGCGTCGCCGCCTTGGGGATCCCGGTCGTCCCGCCGGTGGGCTGGAGGACTGCCGGGTCGTCCGACCCGGCCGCCGATCCGATCCGACCGCCGGGCGTCTCCTTCAGGATGCGAACCAGGTTCGGGGTCTCGGCCGAGTGGGCGACCGGATGCCAGCGGCCCTCGCGCCGCGCCTTCAGCGGGTAGAGCCAG
>JBGPFS010000205.1:0-4568 GCA_041483455.1 Candidatus Limnocylindria bacterium
CCCGATCAGGCCCGCCAGCAGGCTCTGGCGCAGGAACTCCTTGCCGAGCGTGGCGCTGATCGTCGAATCCTGGACCGCGTGGATCGGGAACGGCAGCGAACCGTAGCGGAGCACCGTCACCAGGCTGTTCACCCGCGCCTGGGCGCCCGCGCCGGTGCCCACCGTGATCACGCCCTGGCCGGCCGTGATCGCCGAGTTGATGCTCGGCGCGGAGATGACCGTGCCGTCGAGGACGATCGCGAAGTAGTCGTTGACGTGGGCGGTCGTGTAGGTGGCGAAGAGCTTCGCCGCGGGGTCGGCGAGCTCGAACGAGACCTGCGGCTGGCTGGTCGTCTGGTCGATCGTCGCGTTCGCCGAGGTGATCGAATCGCCCGAGAAGAGCGCCGTGAGCTGCGGGTCGTTCGGCAGCGGCTGGTTGTCGATGACCCCGGTCGGGCCGCCGGTGTTCGTTATTGCGGTCCCATAGGTGTTCGCCGGCAGCGGCACGAACTCGAGCCGACCGGTCGTGCCGACCAGCGCCTCGATCTTGTCCCGGTCGGTCACGCCGGGCAGCTCCACCACGATCCGGTCGCTCCCCTGGGTGATGACGAGGGGCTCGACGACGCCGGTCGAGTTCACCCGGCGCTCGACGATGTCGCGGATCGTGTTCATCGCGGCCGCGTCGGGCACCTTCGTCCCAGCGTTCGTCGTGATGGGCAGCGCCTGGTACTCGACTCGCAGGCCGCCCTGGAGATCGAGGCCGAGCTTCGTCTCGACCACCCGGTCGCCCCCGGCCGGGTCGCCGAAGGCGGGCAGCCGGAGGTTGGGCCAGAAGTCGATGAGGAGGGCGGCGATCCCGATGATCGCGATGAGATACGGGGCGGTTCGACGCATCGCGGCGGACTATACCAGTCGCAGCCCTCGAAGGTGGCTCAGTCGGGCGCGAGGCCGTCCTTGATCCGGGCCGCCATCGCGGGCCCGATCCCCGGCACCGCCGCGATCTGCTCGAGCGGCGCCTCGCGCACCCGCTTCACCGACCCGAACACGCGCAGGAGCGCCCGCCGACGCTTCGGCCCGACGCCCGCCAGGTCGTCGAAGACGGAGCGCACCTGCGCCTTCGCCCGGAGGTCGCGGTGGTAGGTGATCGCGAACCGGTGCGCCTCGTCGCGCAGGCGCTGGACCAGGTAGAGCGCACCGGACGTGGCCGGCAGCAGGATCGGCTCGGACCGGCCGGGCCGGAAGAGCTCCTCGCGCTCCTTCGCCAGGCCGGCCAGCGGCACGTCGTCGAGGCCGAGCTCGGCGAAGACCTCCGCGGCGGCGCTCACCTGGCCCTTGCCACCGTCCACGATCACCAGGTCCGGCAGCCGCCAGCGGAGCTCCTCGGCGCTCCCCTCGTCGCCCGCCTTCGTCCGCCGGAAGCGCCGGCGCAGCACCTCCTGGTGGCTCGCGAAGTCGTTCGGGCCGGCGACGTCGCGGATCCGGAACCGGCGGTACTCCCCCGTCCGCGGCATCCCGTCCTCGAAGACGACCATGCTCGCCACGGACTGGCCGCCCTGGAAGTTGCTGATGTCGTAGCACTCGATCCGGCGGGGCGGGCCGGCCAGGCCGAGCGCCTCGGCGAGCTCGGTCAGGGCGCCCAGGGTCTTGCCGTGGTCGGCCATCCAGCGGGCCTGCTCGCGGGCCAGGGTCTCGACCGCGTTCCGGGTCGCCAGCTCCATGAGCTCGCGCTTCTCGCCCCGCTGCGGGACGTGGAGGTGGACCGGGCCGCCCCGGCGCGCCGCCAGGAACGCCTCCAGGTCGCCCCTCTCCGCGGCCGCCGGCAACCGCGGGACGAGGACTGTGCCCGGGATCGCCGTCGCGCGACTGTAGAACTGCTGGACGAACCCGCCGATCACCTCCTCGTCCGAGGCCTCGCGCGCCGCGTCGAGCAGGAAGACGTCGCGGCCGGTCATCTTGCCGTCCCGGATGACGAACAGCTGGACCGCCGCCTGGTTATCCTGCCGGGCGAGCCCGACCAAGTCGAGCTCCGTGCGGGCGAAGGCGGCCATCTTCTGGCTTTCCATCGAGCGCTCGATCGCCCGGACCTTGTCCCGGAGCGCGGCCGCCCGCTCGTAGTCGGTCCCCTCGGACGCCTCGGCCATCGCCCGGCGCAACTCGCGGACGAGCGACTCCGAGCGACCCTCGAGGAAGAGCTCGACCTGGGCGATGTCGGCCCGGTAGGCGTCCTTCGAGATCGCCTCGATGCACGGGCCCTGGCAGCGCTTGATGTGGTAGAGCAGGCAGGGTCGGGCCAGGGCGCGCGTCCCCTCCCGGATGTCGAGCGTGCAGGTACGGAACGGGAAGAGCCGCCGGATCAGGTTCATCGCCTCGTCGATGCTCGAGGCCGACGCGTACGGGCCGAAGTAGCGGCTGCCGTCGTTGGCGAGCTTCCGGGTTCGCTCGATCCGCGGGAAGTCCTCGGCCAGGCTGACCTTGATGTACGGGTAGCTCTTGTCGTCCTTCAGGCGGACGTTGAAGCGCGGCCGGTAGCGCTTGATCAGGTTGGCCTCGAGCAGGAGGGCCTCGGAGACCGAGTCGGTCAGGGTGTATTCGAGGTCGACCACCCGCTCGATGACGCTCCGGATCCGGTGCGGCTCGCCACCCGGGGTCCCCTTCTGCCAGTAGCTCCGGACGCGGCTGCGCAGGCTCTGGGCCTTGCCGACGTAGAGGACGTCGCCATGCGCGTCGCGCATCAGGTAGACGCCTGGGCGGTCGGGCAGCTTGCGGAGGGTCGCCTGGAGGTCGGGGGTCACCGGCCGATTCTAGTCGGCGCGGGCTGAACGCCTCCCGCCGTGGCCCGCCGCCGCCGCGGGACGCGCACCATCCGTTCGTGAGGGGGACCATCTCAGGCGCCACCCGATCGCGCGCAGCGGCGGACTGCCCGGCGTCGTGTGGAACTGCCCCGGGACCGTGTACGGTCCGGCCTTGAGCTCCAGGCGGTGGCGCACCGTGTGGATCCGGCGCGCCTTCTCGCCCCGCGGGTAGCTCACCAGCTCGGCGTTGGTGATCGTGAACTCGGACTGGCCGTTCACGAGGTCGCGCAGGCGATTACCGTCCGGAACGGAAAGCGAGCCCCGGACCCCGCAGTCCCGGCGCAGGCCGTGAATTCGATGAGCATGGGTTCTCCGCTCCGCGCGCATGTCCCCCGTTAGTGGGTTGGGCGTTCCGCCGGAGGGGGTCGGCGGGTGTGACCCGAAGGTACCGGCGGGGCGAAGGAGTCGAGGACGGGAGCGAGGAATCGCCGAGGGCCGGTCGTGAAGACCGGCCCTCGGGGCGTAGCCGAACCCGAACTCGAACGTTACTTGTGGACGACGATGTTCCCGCCCGCCGCGAGGGTGGTCGGATCCGAGCTGTCGAGGTGCGTCGGCTCGTTGTCGTAGATGAAGACGGTCGGAGTCAGCGCGTTGAGCGGGTCGGCTTTGTTCCAGATCTTGATCCGGAACGTGTCTGTGGCGCCATTGTCGGTCACGGTCAGCAGGAAGCCGTACGTGCCGGCGCCGTTGACGGTGCCACTGCCCTGGAACTGGGCCCGGGTGCCCGTGGAGCTGATCACGAGCCAGTCGAGCGAGCTGCTGTGGAAGTTGATGTTCGCGGGCTTGAGCTGGAACTCGACCTCGCCGTCAGGCGTGGTCGCGCCCTTCTTGTACTTCGCGTTGAACCCGTAGTTGGCCTTGGACACCATCGTCGAGCCTGACGGGGTCATCCCCGTGGCCAGGTGATTGATGTACCCGCCGCCGGTGACGAAGCCACCGTTCGGGTCGTAGATGATCACCCGGGCCGGAAGGCTGTTGATGGTGTTCGCCGTTGCACAGCCGTGGTCGTCGTCGCAGACGGTGAGAGTCACGTCGTAGACGCCGGTGGCCGCGAAAGTGTAGCTGGCGGTGGCTGTGTGCCCTGACTCGTTGACGCTGCCCGGCACGGTCGCAGAGTCGATCGTCCACCGAGTGCAGTTCACATATGGCCCACCGCTTGCGCAGGGCTGGTGCGTGTCCAGCGTGCCAACGTCGGTGAACGCTGCAGCGAACGTCACGGTCGATCCGATCGGGTAGATGGAGCCGCTCGGCGGAGCGGTGATCGTCGCCGAGGGCGCGACGTTGTTGACGGTGACCGAGTCAGCCGCTGTGCCGGACTGCGGGTCCGGATGACCTGCGGTCGTCCCGTTGTCCGTGACCGTGACACCGATCGGATAGACGTCCGAGGCGGTCGCGGTCGGGTTGTCGTCGAGGTACTGGTGCGAGGCAGAACACGTCGTAAACCCGGCGGAGACCGACACCGTAGTCGTGGGACCTTCGCCCCAACTGAAGACGCAGGTATGGGTCTGATCGGACTCGACGTCGGTAAACGTGACCGTCACACCTACGGTGGCGTTCTCGTTGATCGCTCCAGGCAGGGTGAGCGACGTGACAAGCGGGGCGTCGTTGACCGAGGTGACGTCGATCGTCAGCGTGTTCGCGCTCTGGTCGAGGTCGACCCCGCCGCTGGCGGTCCCGCCGTTGTCCTGGACCTGGAAGGTGAAGGTGGCGTAGCCGGCCCCGTTGGCGTTCGCCGCC
>JBGPFS010000206.1:0-4565 GCA_041483455.1 Candidatus Limnocylindria bacterium
CCGTCGTCGAGGATCTGGAGCAGGACGTTGAAGACGTCGGGGTGGGCCTTCTCGATCTCATCGAGGAGCACTACCTGGTACGGCCGTCGGCGGACCGCCTCGGTGAGCTGGCCGCCCTCCTCGTACCCGACGTAACCCGGGGGAGCGCCGACCATGCGCGAGACCGAGAACTTCTCCATGTACTCGCTCATGTCGATCCGGACGAGCGCCCCGTCGTCGTCGAACAGGAACTCGGCGAGGGCCCGGGCGAGCTCGGTCTTGCCGACGCCCGTCGGCCCGAGGAACAGGAACGAGCCGATGGGTCGCCGCGCGTCGCGCAGGCCCGCGCGCGCCCGCCGGACGGCATCGGACACGGCAGCGACGGCCTCGTCCTGCCCGACGATCCGCTCGTGGAGGCGTTCCTCCATCCGGACGAGCTTGGCCGTCTCGCCCTCCATCAGCCGGGCGACCGGGATCCCGGTCCAGGCCGCCACGATCCCCGCCACATCGTCGGCGTCGACCTCCTCCTTGAGGAGCCGGCCGGGACCCTCGAGCGCGGCCAGGGCGACCTCGCCCTCCCTGAGGCGCGCCTGGACCTCCGGCAGGCGCCCGTACTTGAGCTCGGCGGCCAGGCCGAGGTCCGCCTCGCGCTCCGCCTGGGCGATCCGGACCTGGAGCGTCTCGAGATCGGACTTCGTGGTCCGGATGGCCGCGATGGCGTCCTTCTCGGCGGTCCAGCGCTGCTTCATCGCGCCGGCCGATTCCTCGAGCTCGGCGAGCTCGCGCTCGAGCGCCTCGAGCCGGACCCGCGACGCGTCGTCCTTCTCCTTGCGCAGCGCCTCACGCTCGATCTCGAGCTGGATCCGCCGGCGCTCCAGCTCGTCGAGCGCGATCGGCATCGAGTCGATCTCCATCCGGAGCCGGCTCGCCGCCTCGTCGACGAGATCGATCGCCTTGTCCGGCAGGAATCGTTCGGTGATATAGCGGTTCGAGAGCGTGGCGGCCGCGACGAGCGCCGAGTCGGTGATCCGGACGCCGTGGTGGACCTCGTAGCGCTCCCGAAGGCCGCGCAGGATCGAGATCGTCTCCGCGACATCGGGCTGGTCGACCAGCACGGGCTGGAAGCGGCGCTCGAGCGCGGCGTCCTTCTCGATGTGCTTGCGGTACTCGTCGAGGGTCGTCGCGCCGATCGTGTGCAGCTCCCCCCTGGCGAGCATCGGTTTGAGCAGGTTGCTGGCGTCCAGCGCGCCCTCGGCCGCCCCGGCGCCGACCACGGTGTGGAGCTCGTCGATGAACAGGATCACCCGGCCGTCAGAGTCCTTGATCTCCTTCAGGACGGCCTTCAGGCGCTCCTCGAACTCCCCGCGGAACTTGGCTCCGGCGATGAGCGCGCCCAGGTCGAGCCCGACGACGCGCTTGTCCTTGAGGGTCTCCGGGACGTCGCCGCGGACGATCCGCTGGGCCAGGCCTTCGGCGATCGCCGTCTTGCCGACGCCCGGCTCGCCGATCAGGACGGGGTTGTTCTTCGTCCGCCGGCTGAGGACCTGGATCACCCGCCGGATCTCGTCGTCCCGGCCGATCACCGGGTCGAGCCTGCCGGCCCGGGCCTCCGCCGTGAGGTCTCGCCCGTACTTCTCGAGGGCCTGGTAGGTGCCCTCCGGGTTCGGCGAGCTGACCCGCTGGCCGCCGCGGACGCCCTGGAGCGCACCGAGGATCGCCTCACGGCCGGCCCCGTGGCGCTCGAGCAGGGACTGGGCGTCGCCGCCGGCCTCGACCGTGCCGAGGAGGAGGTGTTCGGTAGAGACGTACTCGTCGCCCAGCCTGCGGGCCTCCTCGCCCGCCCGCTCGACGAGTCGTCGGGCACGTGCGTCGAGGGCGAGCTGGCCGCCTGCGATCCGGGCTCGTCGCGACAGGATCCCCGCCAGGTCGTCGCGCAGGACGGGCAGGTCGACGCCGAGCCGACGAAGGGTCTCCGTGGGGATGCCGTCATCGGGCTCGATGAGAGCGGCCAGGACGTGCTCGGCGTCGAGCACGGGGCTCTGCAGGGTCTCGGCCATCCGCTGGGCGGCGGCGATCGCCTCCTGGGCCTTCTGGGTGAAACGGTCGAGGTTCATGACTGGCGTCCTAGGCGTGGGTGGCCCGTGGATCGGGCTGCTGGATCCGGTCGAGGAAGCGCTCGGCGGCCGACGTCGCTGCGGCGTCGAGATCGGTGGGCAGCACCACCCGCACCTTCGCGAGCAGGTCGCCGAACGGCTTCTCCCCGCTCCGGGGCTTGAGCCTGGGCATCCCCTGGCCGGCCAGCCGGAACGTCCGCCCGTTCTGGGTCCCGGGCGGGACCGTCAGGAGGACCCGGCCCTTGAGCGTCCGGACGGGCACCTCGGCCCCCAGGAGCGCCTCGCGCAGCGTCAGGGGCAGCTCGGTCGTCAGGTCGGCGCCATGCCGGGCGAAGCCCGGATGAGGGAGCACCCGGGCGATGAGATGGAGGTCGCGGCCCGCCCCGCCCTTGCCGGTGAAGCGGATCCGGCTGCCGCTCTCGACGCCCGGTGGGACCTGGACCTCGAGCCGCTTGCCGTCGACCTCGACGAGTCGGCTGGTCCCGCGGAACGCCTCCTGCAGCGTCAGCTCCACTTCTGCCTCGGCAGCCGCCGAGCGCGTTCCGGCGGCCGGGCCCGCCTGGCGGCGGGCGTCGAGGCCGGGAGTCGACGAGACCCGCGACGGAGATGGCGTGCCGGCCGCCGACCCGGTCGCGTCGAGCCCGAGCCCGGCCAGGATCTCCTCGAACGTGGGCCCGGCGGACCCGGCGCCCCGGCGCGACCCGCCGCCATCTTCTGGAGCGGCCGCGACGCCAGCCCCCGCCCCGCTGAAGAACGTCCGGAAGAAGTCGCTGAAGCCGCCGGCGTCGCCGCTCGTCCGGTACTCGAACCTGACGCCCCCGGGGCCCGTGCCCGACGTACCCTGCCGTGCCCCGAAGCCCGCGAAGGGGCCGCCGGCCGCGAACGGGTCGCCGCCGCCTGCCCCGCCCGCCTCCGCGATCCGGTCCCAGTTCGCCCCGAGCAGGTCGTAGCGCTTCCGCTTCTGGGGGTCGGACAGGACCTCGTTCGCCTCGTTGATCTCCTTGAAGCGCCGCTCGGCCGCCGTATCCCCGGGCTTGAGGTCCGGGTGATGCTGGCGAGCCAGCTTCCGGTAGGCGCGCTTGATCTCGGCCGGCGTGGCCTTCCGGCCGATCCCGAGCGTCGCGTAGTAGTCGTGGTAGTCCATGGCTCAGGTCCTCCGGGCGGCGCCCCCGGCTCGACCCGTCCCCGGGTCGTTCAGGCCGGCGGCGCGCCCGCCACCTGGTCCCCCTCGGCGGTCAGCCGTTCGGGTCGTGGCCCGGGCCGAGGCCCTGGACGACGACCGGCGGCTGATCGGTCGGAGGGTACGCCTGGCGCCGGACGGCCGGCTTCGACTCCGGCCCGCCGGAGCCGCCCTCGGCGGCCTTCGGCCGCGGCTCGAGTGGCTGCGGCTTGCGGAGCAGGGCGGCCTCGAGGACCTGGTCCATCGAGTCCGCCAGCACGAGCTTGATCTGCTTGCGGATCTCCTCGGGCACGTCCCGCAGGTCGCGTTCGTTCTTGCGGGGCAGGATCACCATCCTGGCCCCGGCGAGGTGGGCGGCGAGGATCTTGCTCTTGAGGCCGCCGATCGCGAGGACCCGGCCGCGAAGCGTGATCTCGCCGGTCATGGCGACGTCGCGTCGGACCGGGATCCCGGTGAAGGCGCTGATCATGGCAGTGGCCATCGTGACGCCGGCCGACGGGCCGTCCTTCGGGATCGCCCCGGCCGGGACGTGGATGTGGAGCGTGTGCCGCTCGAACTCCTCGCGCTCGATCCCGAGCCGGTCGGCGTTGGCGCGGATCCACGAGAGAGCCGCCCGGGCCGATTCGCGCATCACCTCGCCGAGCTGGCCGGTGAGGATGAAGTCCTCCTTGCCCTCCATCCGGGTCACCTCGACGGCGACGATGTCGCCGCCGACCTCGGTCACGACGAGCCCGGTCGCCGACCCCGTCTGGTCCTCGGTCTCGAGCTCGCCATACTCCCAGCGCGGCGGGCCGAGGTACTGCTCGAGGCGCTTGACATCGACGACGGTCTTGCGCTTCCGACCCTCGGCCACGGACCGGGCGACCTTGCGCATGACGTTCGCGAGCTCGCGCTCGAGGTTCCGGACGCCGGCCTCCTTGGTGTAGGTCTGGACGAGCGCGGTCATCGCCTCGTCGGTGATCTGGATGTGCTTCGGCTTGAGGCCGTGGTGCTCCATCTGCTTGGGGATCAGGAACCGCTTCCCGATCTCCGTCTTCTCCTGCTGGGTATAGCCGGGCAGCTGGATGATCTCCATCCGGTCGCGCAGGGCGCCCGGGATCGGGTCGATGAGATTGCCGGTCGCGATGAACAGGACCTTGCTGAGGTCGAACGGCACCTCGAGGTAGTTGTCCTGGAAGGTGTTGTTCTGCTCGGGGTCGAGGACCTCGAGCAGAGCCGACGACGGGTCGCCCCGGAAGTCCATCCCGATCTTGTCGATCTCGTCGAGCATGAAGACCGGGTTGTTCGTGCCG
>JBGPFS010000207.1:0-4563 GCA_041483455.1 Candidatus Limnocylindria bacterium
CGGCCGATCCGGAGAAGATCCGCTGGAAGGTCGATGCCTCGTGCTCGGCCGGGAGCGTCGAGGTGATCCGTGGCTGGAGCACGCCGTAGCCCTGGGTCACCCGGCCGGCACCCGAGTCGAAGGACGGCTGGTTGAGCGGATGGGCGATCGTCCCCACGAGGCGCCCCACGGCGCCACGGGGCAGCCGCGTATCGGCGTCGAGCGTGACCACGTAGCGCACGTCCGTCGGCGGGGTCGATGCGGTCCGCCCGGTGGTCAGGATGCCGGTCGTCGCCGAGCCGAGCAGGAGGGCATTGAGCTCGTGGAGCTTGCCGCGCTTGCGCTCCCAGCCCATCCAGCAACCCTCGGCCGCGTTCCAGAGGCGCTTCCGGTGGAAGAGCAGGAACCGGGCGCCGCCCCCTGGGGCCTCGCCGTGGAGCTCGTTGAGCCGGTCGATGGCCGCAGCCGCCGCCGAGAGCAGCTCGTCGTCGCCGGGGACCTGCTCGGTCGGGGCATCGAGCCAGTCCGACAGCAGCGCGAACCGAAGATCGCCCTCGCGGTTCCCGAGGTAATGGATCTCCAGGCCCCGGACCTGGGCCTCGACTTCCGCCTCGCTGGTGAGAAGCGTCGGCACGACGACGAGGGTCCGCAGCCGGGACGGCACGCCATCGTCAAGATCGAGCCGGGGCAGCGGTCTCGGGCCCAGCACGCTGGTGACCGCCCGGTTGACGAGGGCGATCGCGAAGTCGGAGGCGGGGCCGAGCGCGAGGATGGCGACCACGAGGAGACCGGCGCCCGCGCTGCCTCCATCCCAGGACAGCACAAGCGGTATGGCGAGGATGAGCGCCGTGACCAGCGCGAGGGTCCCGAGGTAGCCACCCGTGGCGGTCCGGATATAGGCGCGCCGCAGCCGGCCCGTCACCGGTACCCGAACGTGGAGGGCCCGCTCGAACGCGGGGCGGCCGTCGGAGATCAGGTAGTAGCCGGGATCGTGCCCTCGAGCCGCCAGGGACGGTTCGATGTCGCCGGCCGACGGCGCCGCGTTCGCCATCGCCGCGGCCTGCCGGGCGACCTCGACCTCGGTCAGGCCCGAACCTCGGGCCAGCTCCTCGACCGCGTGCCGGTAGCGATCTCGAGTCGCGAAGTCCATCTCCTTGAACGGACCTCGTGCACCAAGGGCCTCGTCCACGACGGAGACGCTCTCGACGAACTCGGCCCAGTCGAACCACGAGATGAGGCGCATGCTCGTGATCACGTTGCGGACCGTCACGTTCATGGTCGCCTGGCGCTGGTGCTCCAGGCGGACCATCTCCTCGGCCGTGGTCCCCTGGGCGGTGAGGAGCTCCTCGAGCCAGAGGACGGCGGGGATGACCGCGGGGTCCTGATCGCGCAGGCGCTGGAAGAGCTGGACGCGGGCCGCCGTCGGGAGCGCGGCGCGCGAGAACCTGCGCAGGGCTGCTGCCGCGACCTCCGGGCTGTCCCGGCCGAGGCCGAGCAGGCTGTCGGCGAGCTGGTCGGCCTTCTGCCGCGCCGTCCGGCTGCTCACGATCCGCTCCGCGAGGCGGCGGAGGTTGTCGACGAGGAGGATCCGGAGGCTGATCGCGACCGCCCAGAGCTCGCCGAGCGTCAGCGGCTCCACCGCCTGGTAGGCGCGCACCATCCGTCGCAGGCTCTCCGGTTCGAAGCGGCTGTCCGTGTGGGCGATGTAGGCCCAGGCGAGACCGAGGACTCGTGGATAGCCCTCGAGATGCCCCTCGGCGAGCTTGGGGAGCTCGCGGTAGTAGTCCGGGGGCAGGTCGTCGCGGATCTCGCGGAGTTGCTCGTCGACGATGTGGAAGTTGTCGACGAGCCATTCGGCAGCCGGCGTGATCGAACGTTCGTCCTTGATCGCACGCGCCAGGGCGCGGTACGACTCCAGCAGGATGCGGCCGTTCTCGGCGATCCGGGGCTGGACGGCGCGTCCCCGACCGGGCGTGGCGGTGACAGTCTGGGCGGCGGCCAGGGTCTCTGCGTGCTGTTCCAGCCGCTCCACGCTGAAGAGCTCCGCGAGGATCGGCTCGTCGAGCTCGACCCGCGGACGAACCCGCCGGCGACCGCGACCGGGCGGGTCTCGGAGGGAGGGGTTCGATCTCATCTTTCGCTTTCAGCGCATGGCCTGACCCGGCCGGCCCTGGCCTCCACGTGGGAACGTCTCGATGATAGCGTCCGCTGCTCGGTCACAGGCGAAGGTCCGCAACGGCGGCCGGATCGTCGCCCTGCCCGGATCGGATGCACCGCGCGCCGCGAATCAGACGGATCGGAGGTGGCAGCGATGCGCCGCCACCTCCGATCCCGGGCCGGGGGGTGTCGTTCAGCGAGGAGGGATCGTGGGCACCGACCGTCGGCTGGCGACGACGAAGGCGAGGAGGAAGATCCCGGCGAAGAAGACGACCGGGGTCGGACCGGATCCGGGGACGTCGGTCGTCGACAGCGTCGCGGTCGGCGGGATGGTCGACCCGCCGGTCGGCCCGGTGGTCGGTCCCGCTGTGGATGTCGGGGCGGTCGTCGAGCACGTTGACGCGGTGATGGTGTCTCGGATCAAGGTCACCGTGCCGTTCCGGGCCAGCGCTCGACCGTTCACGCTCACCCCGTCGTTCATCGTGATGGAGGTGAGGGCCAGGATCGTGCCCACGAACGTGGAGCCGGATCCGAGCGTCGCCGAGCTCGTGACCTGCCAGAAGACGTTGCAGGGCTGGGCGCCGTTGATGAAGCTGACGGAGCTCGACGAAGCCGTGACGAGGTCGGACGTCGCCTGGAAGATCCAGACGGAATTCGGGTCGTTCTGGCCGTCGAGCGTGAGCGTCCCGGTGAGGTCGAGCGTGACGCCGCCGGCGTTGTAGACGCCGCCGACCAGGGTCAACCCACCGAGCGTCCCGTGGGTAGCCGTCGACGGTCGTCCTGCGGCGTCGACATAGGCGGCGGTCAGGTCACTCTGGGCCTGGACCGCGACGGCGTCGGCCTTGTGGATCGTCCCGCTCACCGTCCCGGGCGGGAATCCCGTCACGGCGGCAGCCGGGGAGATACCCAGGTCACCGGTGATGATGGTCGCCCCGGTACTGGTCACGTCCGGCGTGCCGGCGAGGACCGCGAACGACGTGGCTGTTCCGAGCCCGACCGGCGCCGGACCTGCGGCGAGTGCCGTCCCGCCGGTGGCGAGGAGGCCGATCGCGAGCGCGACGGCCATGCCCGCTGAAAGCCCTACCTTTGCTCCGTGAACCCGGATGTTCATCATGGGGTCCGCCTCGAATCCTTGATCGCCGCGTAGAACGCCCGCTGGGCGATCGTTTGGTTCGGACAACCGAGGGCGACGAGTTCGGCCATCTGTGCCCCTCCCTGTTCGCGTGGCAGATCAGCCCGCGTTGAGGAGGCTTGGGCCATTGTTTCGTGCGGACACGACGGTGTCATGACGGTCCGTCATGAGCTCAACCGGCGCTCGCCACCTGGGTCGCCGCCGCGACGAGCGCGGCCGGGAGGAGGACGAGGATCAGGAGCATCGCGATCGCGATGAGGACGAGGCTGCGCAGTGCTCCCGACGCGATCGGCCCGAGGGTCGGGAGGATCTCCCGGAGACGCCCGCCACGGACCGCATCTGGCGTGGTGATCGCGGGATCCAGATAGGGACCCGGGGTCAGGACCGATGGCCGATATGAAAAGGATGTGCCAGGAGTTCGGATCGCGCTCATGCGCGTGGTGCCTCCGCGGGGGACGTTCGGACTTGCCGCCAGTGTGCTGTCCCGACACGGCCGCGTCATGACGGCAGGTCATCTCGCCGTGGCCACGACCCACGCGACATCGCTGCCAGGGTGTCGGCGGCTGACCCGCGACGCTCCGCGGCGCCGGGTGTTCGTCCGGCGCGCCGCTCCCGGCAGACCCCCGCGACCCTCAGTTGCGCCGGGCCTCGTCCGGCTCCCGTCCACCGGCCCAGCCCTGGTTCGAGAAGGTGGGGATGAACCGGTAGCCCTGGCCGGGGACCGTCGCGATGAAGCGCGGATGGCGATAGTCGTTCTGGAGCTTGATGCGCAGGCTCCGGATGTGGCGATCCACGATGTTGCTCTCGGCCACGAAGTCGGTGCCCCAGATCGCATCGAGGATCTCTTCGCGCGTGACGACCCGTCCGCCGCGACTGGCGAGCAGGTACAGCAGGCTCTGCTCGATGCCGGAGAGGTGGACGATCGAAGTCCCGGCGCGCACCTGGCGATTGACGATGTCGATCTCCATCTCGCCGAGCCTGATCACCGGGATGATCGGCCGATCGGTCCCCGTTGCGCGACGGGTGACGACGATGGACCGCGCGAGCAGCTCCTCGGGCGAGAAGGGCATCGTCAGGATGTCGTCGACCCCGAGATCGAACGCCCGCAGCTTCGTCTTGAGGTCGCCCCGTCGGGTCAGGCCCAGGACCGGCGTCACGCTCCGGCGCAGGGTGTTGGAGGCCCCCAGGCTCTGGAGCAGGGCGGTGCTGTCATCGTGGTCCATGTCGACCACGGTCAGGTGCGGGGGCCACTCGGCCAGGATCGCCTCGGCCTCGGCGAGGCTGCGCGCAGCCCG
>JBGPFS010000208.1:0-4517 GCA_041483455.1 Candidatus Limnocylindria bacterium
CCCGGCGCGACCCACAGGTCGACCCCCTCGAGCGCCGTCCGTCCGCCGTAGCGAACGGTCAGGCCGCGGACACCCCAGGGGGGGTCGCCCATCAGGCGGCCGGCTCGGCGGGGCCCATCTCCGCCTGCTCGGTCCGGGCTGACCCGCGACCGCCCGGCGCCAGGTCGCGCCGGAACCGGACGATCGAGAGCCCGAAGACGAGCGTGCCCATGATCGCGAGCGCCCCGATCGGCACCGCCAGTGCATCGATCGGCGCGCCGCGCAGGAGCACGCCCCGCGAGATCTGGGTGAAGTAGGTGAGCGGGAGGAGGTAGCCGATCCAGCGCACACCGGCCGCCATCGAGTCGAGCGGGAAGATCATCCCCGACAGGAGGATCTGCGGGAGGAGGGTCATGATCGCCAGCTGGATCGCCTGGCCCTGGTTCTCCGAGACCGTCGAGA
This sequence comes from Candidatus Limnocylindria bacterium, assembly GCA_041483455.1. Taxonomy (GTDB): domain Bacteria; phylum Chloroflexota; class Limnocylindria; order Limnocylindrales; family CSP1-4; genus JBGPFS01. The sequence continues at coordinate 442 of JBGPFS010000208.1, forward strand.
TCAGGATCCCGATCCCCGAGGTGACGAAGAGGAAGAGCCCGGCCCCGAGGGCGAACGTCAGGACCGAGCCCCTGAACGGGACGCCGAAGATGATCAACCCGGCCAGGACCACCACCGTCATGTCGAGGGCCGCGACCGCGAAGTACGGCAGGACCTTGCCGATGAAGACGTCGCGCGGCCGGAACGGCATCACGGCCAGCTGCTCGAGCGTCCCGGCCTGGCGCTCCCGAACGACGCCGAGGCTCGTGGCGACGGTGCCGACGAAGATGAGGATCATCCCGGCCAGTGCCGGGACCATGATCGCGGACGTGCGGAGGTCCGGGTTGAACAGGATCTCCGGGGCCGGGAGCGACACCATCGGGCCCGCCGACGCCCCGCCGGCGGCACCGGCCCCACCCGCCGCAGCCGCCGCCCCCGACATCGCCGCGACGGCCGCCCGGGCCCCGAACAGGTCCGCCCCGTCGACGAGGATCGCCCCGACGTGGCCCGTGGCGTCGCTGACGATCGCCAGGGTCGCCTCGCCGCGCCGGAGCGCGTCGGTCGCCGCCGCCCGGTCGCCCGTGACCCGGGTCTCCCGGACGTCGAGGAGCGTGGGCAGGGCCGCCGCGATGACGGTCGCGTTGGGACCGTAGACGATCGTCCGGATCGAGCTGACATCGAAGCTGGCCGCGTAGCCGAAGACGATGAGAAGGACCAACGGGAGGACGACCATCATCGCGACCGTCCGATGATCCCGGCGCAGCTGCCGGAACTCCTTGAGAGCCATCGCCAGCACCGGATCACGCTCCCTTCGCTCGGCCGCGGAACGCTGCGCGGCGCCAACCGTACACCTCGGCGCGGCCTGGGATGGCGGCGACCGCCGACGCCGGAGGCTCGCCAGACTCGCCCGATGGATCACCGTCGCCTGCCCAGCGAAGCCACCGGGACCCCGGCCGGCCGCGCCTGACGCCGACCCCCGCGAAACGACGAAGCCGGCGGCACCCGGGAGGGACCCCGTGCGAGCGCCGGCTCGTGTCGCTGCGGGCGGGCGCTCGCCCGCCGCGGGATGGTTATGCGGCGATGCTGGCCGTCTCGGTCACGAGGTCTGCGGCGACGTCGATCTCGAGCTTGACCTCCTTGCCGACCAGCCAGCCGCCGGTCTCGAGGCCGACGTTCCAGCTCAGGCCCCAGGCCTCGCGGTCGAGCTTGGCGGTGGCATGGACCCCGACTCGCCGACCACCCTGCATCGAGGTGTAGAAGCCCAGGAGCTCGGCGGCGAACGTGATCGGCCGGGTCACGTCGCGGATCGTCAGGTCGCCGGCGAGGATGTACTCGGCGCCGCCCTTCGGCTCGATCTTCGTCGCGACGAAGGTGATGATCGGGTACTGCTCGACGTTGAAGAAGTCGGCGGACCGGAGGTGCTGGTCGCGGGCGTCCATGCCGGTCGACAGGCTCGTGGCCTGGATCGTGACGGTGCCACCCGAGCGGGTCGGATCGGCCTCGTCGAGCGTCAGCGTGCCGGCGACGGCGCCGAACTTCCCGTGGACGCTGGTGACCATCAGGTGCTTGGCGGAGAACTGGACGTCGGTGTGGGCCGGGTCGATCTGCCAGGTGTTCATCTTCGAGGAAACCTCTGTGTAGCTCGCGTCGTTGCGCGTGCAACTGTTGACTGCGCAACCATATACCACCAGTGATTGCATTGTCAACGACGTGGGCGGGGTGATAGGATGCTCGCCATGAAGGAGACTCAGCAGCCGGTGCCGAGCGCGTCCCCGCGCCGGCTCAACGCGCGCGACCCGCGCCTGATCCCGTGGCGGATGTTCCAGGTCGCCCACGCCGTCCTGAACCGACGGCTCGACGAGGACCTTCGCCGGGAGCAGGGGATGTCCCTGGCGGAGTACGTCGCGCTGCTCCAGATCGTCGAGGCCCCCGGGCGCCGACTGCGGATGAGCCGACTCGCGGAGAGCATCGTCCTGAGTCGAAGCGGCGTGACCCGCCTGGTGGATCGGCTCGAGGAGGACGGGCTCGTCAGCCGCTCGACCTGTACGGCCGACGGTCGAGGCGCCGAAGCCGTCGTGACCGAACGGGGCCTCGAGCGGATGCGGCGCGCCGCCCGGACCCACCTCCGCGGGATCGAGCAGTACTTCGTCGGCGTCCTTCCCGACCCGGACCTCGCGACGCTCGAGCGATCCTTCCGGCGCGTCGTGGACGGCGTCCGGAGCGACGGCCGGGATCCGGCGGCATGCGCCGTCCCGGACGACGTCGAGGGCGCGACCGAGGCGGAGCCCTCCCCCGCCGACTGAGTGGACGGCTCCGCCGGCCGGACCGGCTCCTCCGATCGACCGGCGCCCGGCCGGCTGTACACGGGCACGAGCGGCTTCGCCTACCCCGCCTGGTCGCCGATCTTCTACCCACCCGGTTCGTCGTCCCGCGACCTGCTCCGGCACTACGCGGCCCGACTCGGGGCGTGCGAGCTGAACTCCACCTTCTACCGTCGGCCGACCGAGTCCGCGATCCGGGGCTGGCTTGCCGCGACCCCGCCCCCGTTCCGGTTCGTCGTCAAGGCGCAGCGCGGATCGAGCGCCCGGGCGCTGCTGGGCGATCCCGCCGCGAGCCTCCCATGGCTGACCGATGGCCTGGGGGCCTTCGGCGAGCGGCTCGGGGCGGTCCTCTTCCGGATCCCCGAGCAGATCGGGCGCGACGATCGACGGCTCGGCGCGTTCCTCGACCACTGGCCCGCGACGATGCCCCTCGTCGTCGAGGCCCGTCACCCGTCGTGGGCGACCGACGAGACGTACTCGGCCCTGCGCGCCCATCGGACCGCGCTGTGTGCGACGGACACCGACGACCTGCCCGAGCCGCCAACGCTGCGCCTGACCGGCGACCTGCTCTACGTTCGCCTGCGGCGGACCGCGTACGGGCGCGACGAGCTGGCAGCCTGGGCGGCCCGGCTCAGCCCGTTCATCGCCGCGGGCCACGACGCGTATGTCTTCTTCCGGCACGACGAGACGGGCCTCAGCCCCCTGCGGGCGATCGAGCTCCGCGACCTCGTCGACGAGCGGATCCGGGCCGAGGCGCCAGGAGCCTAGCCGCCGGGAGCCTAGGCGTCACGCCCCGCGAGCGAGCCCTCCGGCGCCGCTCGGGGGGCCGGACCGCCGCAGGGGTCGCTCGACCGCCCGCTCAGCGACGGACGGAGCGTCCGATCGAGTAGTTGCCGGCCTGGTCGAAGGCCCGGACGAGGATGGTGAAGTGGCGGTAGCGCCAGGCACGCGGCACCAGGATCGACGGGCGGGTCGTGATCGCCAGCTGCTGCCAGGCTCCGGTGCCCAGCCGGCCCAGGACACGATACCTGGCGACGCCGGAGCCGCGATCGGTCGCGGACCAGCTCACCCGCCAGGTCCCCGCCGTGCTCGACCAGGCGAGACGCGGGGACGAGAGCGCCGGCGCGACGCGGTCGAGGAGCGTCGTCGCGCGCGTGACGAGACTCATCGCCCCGGTCGCGTCCGCGATGCGCGCATAGACGACTCGCCGACCGTCGACGCCCGTCGCCAGCGTCCAGGGGACCGGCGCCCTGCCGATCGGCAGGGCCGCCGACCACGTCTGCCCGTCGTTCGAGAGCTGGTACGTGGCGGCCGGATTGGCGCCGTCGGTCCAGCCAAGCGTGACCGGGACGGCGAGCGTGCGGACCGCCGCCGCGATCACGGGGGTGGCCAGTCGCGGCGGCGCCAGGACGGCCGCGGCGGCCGCGACCGAGCCGCCGACGGTGCCGGCGCCCGTGTCGTATCCCAGGGCCCAGAATCCGACGCCGGCCAGGCCGCGCGTCAGGACCAGTGCGGTCTTGGCCGCGGTGTCGGCGGGCGAGTCGAAGTAGGTCTGGCTGATGACGCCGGTCACGGGATCGACGTGCACGAGCTGCCCGGAGATCTCCACTGGGTCGTGCGTGACCGGGTCCGTGCCCGCGTCGGACGCGACCTGGCTGAACGTGCGCACCACGCCGGCGGCCGAACCGGGCGCCCGCGTTGCATGGAGGCTGGCGTCCGTGGTCTCCCAGCGCAGGCCGTAGAGCGGCAGGCCGAGCACCAGGTGGCCGAACGGCA
>JBGPFS010000209.1:0-4479 GCA_041483455.1 Candidatus Limnocylindria bacterium
GCCGCGCTCCGGCGGCGACTACGTCTTCTCGAGTCGGATCGTGCCGAAGGTGGGTCCGCTGCTCGGCTGGCTGGAGAGCTGGGGCCTTGCCTTCGCCTCGATCGCCCTGCTCCAGTTCGAGACGGTCCAGACCTTGCGCAGTACGCAGGTCGAGGGCCGCATCCTGGGGATCGGGACCGGGAGCGACTTCTTCAACAACGCCAACAGCTGGTTCACCGACGGCAGCACCGGCGATGTCACCGGGCTCCCCGGCCTGCTCGCCGCGCTGGTGGTCTTCGCCTTCGTCACCTGGGTGGTCCTCCAGCCGACCAAGACGTTCCACAAGATCGTCACGTACCTGACCGTGCTCGGGATCGCGGGCTGGGCGATGATGGCCGTCTTCGGCCTGCTCTTCTTCGACGCCGGCCAGTTCGCCGCCAACCTGCCCAAGTACGCCAACGGGATCACCGTCGACCAGCTTGCGAAGGCAGGCAGCGACGCGGGCCTGACGAGCGGATTCGACTTCGGGCCCGTCAGCGCCACGAGCTGGCCGCTCATGCTGATGGCCGGCGTCATGCTCTTCCAGTTCATCGGCTTCCAGTACTCCGCCTACATCTCCGGCGAGGTCCGCGGCAACGTCAAGCGCGGGATCCTCATCGCCGTCCTGGGCGCCCTGGCCATGGCCGTCCTGATGAACTCGATCTACGCCGAAGCGCTCGGCCGGAAGCTGGGCATCGACGCCCAGACCGCCTGGAGCGCGCTCTGGTGGGGCTATATCGACCCGGCGAAGGCCGGCCTGGCGCTGCCGATGGGCTCGCCCAACTACTTCCAGCTGATGGGCGTCGTGGCCCGGCCCGACCTCTGGCCGATCTGGACGGTCGTCGGCGCGGCTTCGACGCTGTTCCCGTTCCTGCTCATGCCCGTGTACATCATCTTCATCAGCCGGATCGCCCTTGCCTGGAGCCTCGACCGCCAGGTTCCCGAGTGGCTCGGGACGGTCTCCGAGCGCCTGCGGGCCCCGGCGAACGCGATCTTCGCGACGCTGGCGCTGGGCGTGGTGTTCCTCTTCCTGTGGGCGTTCCCCGTCCTCAAATGGGTGGGGTTAGGGGCCCTCGCCCCGAGCTCCGACCCGGCCCTGGACGGCAAGCTGAACCTGGCGGCCTCCGCCTGGTTCACGATCCTCGCCTCGTCCCTCAGCTGGATCATGCCGGGTGTCAACGCCATCCTGGCGTCGCGCACGCGGCGCGATCTCGTCAAGGACGCGCCGTTCATCCGTTGGTTGCCGATCCTGGGCGCGATCTGGCTGGTGTTCACGCTCGTGCTCTACTGGTTCGCCGGGGTCGGGCCGATCTACAACGCGATCAGCGGTGGCACGGGGGCGCTCGCCTACCTCAACAGCTCGGGCGTCTCGTTCGTCATCGTCGTGTTCGTGGTCGGCATCGCCTGGTACTTCATCCAGGCATACCGCAACCGGCGGGCCGGGATCCAGACCGAGCTGATGTACCGGATGCTCCCGCCAGACTGACGGGAGCGCTCGAGTCGCGGCGGGGACGCAGGCTCCTGGCCCGCGTCCCCGCGATCGCTTGCGCCGGGCCCTCCGGCCCGGCGCGTCTCCAGGCGCGGGCCGCGCCCGTTTCGTGCTCGTCGCACGAGAGGTGATCCTCATGTCCGCAACCGCTCGCACCGACCGGGTTCCGACCGGCGGGGCCGTCCTGGCGACCTCCGCCGTGCCGCGGACGCTGGCCGACCACTCCCTCGTCGAGGGGGCCGTCGCCCAGGGAGACCGGGCAACCACGACGCCGTCGCGCGGCGATCCAGCGCCCTTCGCGGTCGCCCGATGAGCACGCTCGCGGCAGAGCTGGCCGGCCTCGATGCCCTGGGCCAGGCCGAGCTGGTGGGGCGCGGCGAGGTCTCGGCCCTGGAGCTGGTCGACGCCGCCATCGAGCGGATCGAGGCCCTCAACCCGGCCCTCAACGCGGTCGTCGCGCCGCTCTTCGAGCGAGCTCGGGCCGAGGCGCGGGGACCGCTTCCGGACGGCCCGCTGGCCGGTGTCCCGTTCCTGCTGAAGGACCTGGGCGCCGCGCTCGGCGGGACGGTCCAGACGAGCGGCTCCGTCGCGCTCCGCGATCACGTCTCGGACGTCGACACCGAGCTGACCCGCCGCTACCGCGCGGCGGGCCTCCTGATCGTCGGCAAGACGAACACCCCCGAGTTCGGCAATCACTCGACGACGGAGCCGGTGCTCTTCGGTCCGACCCGCAACCCGTGGGCCCTCGATCGGACGGCGGGCGGCTCGTCCGGCGGCTCGGCGGCGGCGGTCGCGGCCGGGATGGTTCCGGCGGCCCATGGCACCGACGGGGGTGGCTCGATCCGGATCCCCGCCTCGTGCTGCGGCGTCTTCGGCCTCAAGCCCACGCGCGGCCGGATCAGCGCGGCCCCCGCCCGGGAATCGCTCAGCGGCCTCAGCGTCGAGCATGCGCTCACGCGCAGCGTGCGCGACAGCGCAGCCCTCCTCGACGCGACCGCCGGCCCCGCGGCCGGGGACCCGTACTTCGCCCCGCCGCCCGCCCGGCCGTTCCTCGGGGAGGTGGGGGCCGACCCCGGTCGCCTGCGGATCGCATTCAGCGCAGACCCGCCGTTCGACGCCGCGGTGGACCCGGCCTGCGCGCGTGTCGCCCGCGAGACCGCGGATCTGCTGGCTTCGCTCGGCCACGAGGTCGAGGAGGCCGCGCCGGCCTTCGACGGCGAGGTCCTGGACGTGCCGTTCGCTCGGATCTGGGCGATCTACAACCTGAGGCGATTCCGCGACCTCGTGCGGGAGCTCGGCCGCGAGCCGCGCCGCGACGAGCTGGAGACCACCACCTGGGAGCTCGTGGAGTATGGGCGGCGGTTCGACGCGGTCGACCTTGTCGACGCGCTCGCGTCACTCTCGGCAGCCAGCAGGCAGATCGCCCCGTTCTTCGAGCGGTACGCGGCGTGGGTCACGCCGACGCTGGGCCGGTCACCGGAGCGCCTTGGGATCCTCAACGCTTCGGGGGGCGGCGCGCTCGAATGGTGGCGCCTGGACGGCGGTTTCAACCCCTGGAACCCGATCGCCAACCTGACCGGCCAACCGGCGATGTCGGTTCCGTTGACCTGGAGCGCCGACGGGCTGCCGATCGGCAGCCTGGTCTTCGGCCGCTACGGCGATGAGGCGACGCTCTTCCGACTCGCCGGACAGCTGGAAGCCGCGCGCCCGTGGGCGGGACGACGTCCGCCCGTTCACGCGGCCCGGTAGACTCCGGCGATGGCCAAGTCGACCCGCCTCTACATCTGCTCCGACATCCACGCTTCCGAGCGTGCCTGGCGGAAGCTCCTCAACGCCACCCGCGCGAACGTCTACAAGGTGGACGCGGTGCTGATCGCGGGCGACCTGACCGGCAAGGCGCTCATCGCGGTCGTGAAGGGCGAAGCGGGCGGCGAGGCCTGGAGCGCCACCGTGCTCGGCCAGCGGCGCGTCGCCCGGAACGAGACCGAGCTCGCCGAGCTCGAGCGCTCGATCGCGGACCTTGGCTACTACGCGGTCCGGGTGACGCCCGAGGAGCGGGCGGCGATGGAGGCGGACCCGGCGTTGGTGCGGCGCCACTTCGATGAGCAGATCACCCACCGCGTCCGCGAGTGGATGGAGCTCGCGGCGGAGCGGCTGGAGGGCTGCGGGATCCCGGTCTACCTCATGCCCGGCAACGACGACGACTTCCAGATCGACCCGATCCTGGCCGAGTCGACCTATTGCCAGAACGTCAACGAGCGGGTGATCGACCTGACCAAGGACCATCAGCTGGTCTCGATGGGCTGGTCGTCGCCGACGCCCTGGTCGACTCCACGCGAGCTCCCCGAGGAGGAGTTCCTGGACCGGCTCTCGGGCCTCATGCAGGGCGTCCGCGATCCGCGCCGGACGGTGATGATGACCCACGTCCCGCCCTTCGACTCGGGGCTCGACACCGCTCCGCTCCTGTCGCCGAGCCTCCAGCCGACGGCGACCGCCGGGGATCTCATTCGTGGGCCGGTGGGCTCGACCGGAGTGCGCCGCGCGGTCGAGGCCTTCAAGCCGATGCTGGGCGTCCACGGCCATATCCACGAGTCCGGCGGGGAGCGCCGGATCGGCGAGACGCTCTGCGTCAACGCCGGCTCGGAGGCGAACCACGGGATCCTGCGCGGCTACCTCATCGACATGGGCAGCGACGGGATCGAGCGGACGCTCCGGGTCGAGGGCTAGGAGAGCCGCCTTCGGGCGATGGGGCCGCCGAGTGGCCCGCCTAGCCGCCCCCCGAGCGGTCCGCGGCTAGGCCCCTGGGCCGTCCTTCGGCGGCTCGCCCTCGCGCTTCGCCTCGGCTTCGCGGGCCTCGTCGCGGAGCTCCGAGGCCTCCTTCCGCGCCTCCTTGACCCCGAGGCCGAGCGCCCGGCCGATCTGGGGCAGGGTCTTGGGCCCGCGCCAGACGATGGCGAGGATGAGGATCACGA
>JBGPFS010000210.1:0-4427 GCA_041483455.1 Candidatus Limnocylindria bacterium
ACCGCGGAGATGGAGGCCGGCCAACCGGGCCACGGTCGATCGGGCGCCGCCTGCGGCCGGAGCGCCTGCGGACGCCGGATCGGCCGCGGACGCCGGATCGGCCGCGGACGCCGCGGCGGACGCTGCGGCGGACGCGGGCGCTGACGCGTCGGACCGGGCCATCAGGGCAGGCGGAGCGAGCGGTCGAGCCCCCGGCCGGCGCGCGGCGGCGCGACGACGGCCAGCCGGAGTGCCTCGTCCCGGAACAGCTCGACGGCCACCCGCTGGACGTCGGCCGAGCCCACGGCGGCGATCGCGGCAAGCGCCTCGTCGAGGGTCAGGACCCGATCGTGCATCGCCTCCTGGCCGCCGATCCAGCTCGCCAGGTGGCGCGTGTCGTCCATCCGCAGCTCGAGCCCACCGGACAGGTAGGCCTTCGCCTTGGCCAGCTCGTGGTCCGGCACGAGCTCGTCGCGCAGGCGCGCCAGCTCGGCGAGGATCGCCCCCAGGGCGTCCACGAGACCGGCCGGATCGACCCCGGCGTAGACGCCGAGCGAGCCGGCGTCGGCGTACTCGGTGACGCCGGAGCCCACGTCGTAGGCGAGGCCCCGCTCCTCGCGGACCGACAGGAACAGGCGGCTGCTCATCCCCTCGCCCAGGACCCCGTTGAGGACCGCCAGCGTCCAGGCGTCCGGATGGTCGCGCCGGTAGGCCGGGAGCGACAGGACGAGGTGGGCCTGGGTGGTCTCGCGCCGGCCGAGGAGGAACCGCTCCCCGGCCGGAAGAGCGGGGGCGGGCGCGAACGGAAGCGCGACCCCGTTGCCCGTCCCGAAGGCCGGGCCGGCGAGATCGAGGACCGCCCCGTGGTCGAGATCGCCGGCCACCGCCACGACGATGTTCGAGGGTCGGTAGGAGGCCGCCCAGAAGTCGCGGATCGTCTGCTCCGGCAGGCGCGCGACATCGGCCTCGTCGCCGCAGATCTCGCGCCCCAGCGGACCGTCGCCGAACATCGTCTGCTGGGCCAGGATCGAGGCGTACTCGGACGGGTCGTCGAGGTACGAGCGGATCTCCTCGACGATGACCGTCCGCTCGTGGTCGATGTCGGCATCCTCGAGCTTCGGCCGGACGATCAGCTCGGCCAGGACGTCCATCGCCCGGGCCGCCTCGCGGGCCGGGACGCGCACCCAGTAGACCGTCGATTCGCGCTCGGTCGCGGCATTGAAGCTGCCACCGACGCCCTCGATCGCCTCGGAGATCGCCCGGGTCGTCGGGTAGGCGGTCGTGCCCTTGAACGTGATGTGCTCCATGAAGTGGGCGACGCCCGTCTGCTCCGGTGTCTCGAGGCGCGAGCCGGCCAGGACGTACGCGGCGATGGAGACGGAACGCGCCCCCGGCAGCCGGGCGCTGATCACTCGCGGCCCGACGGGCAGCTCGGTTCGGTCGAACATCGCGGCGATGGTACAGGAACGGCCGGCCATCACCCGACGGCCGGCCGTTCCTGCGCGCGACCCGGGTCGGTGGCGACCCGCTCGGCGCGGAGGAGCTACTTCGGCAGGAGGGCCTGGATCCAGTCCTTGGCGAAGTACACGACGAAGGCGATCGAGACCGCCCACATCAGGAGGTGGATCTCGCCGAGCTTGCCCTTGACGACCTTGATCACCACCCAGGCGATGAACCCGGCCCCGATCCCGACGGTGATGTCGTAGGTGAGCGGCATCAGGATCATGGTCAGCAGGGCCGGCAGGCCGTCCTCGAGCTCGGCGACCGGGATGTCCTTGACCAGCGTGAACATCAGGTAGCCCACGAGCACGAGCGCCGGCGCCGTCGCCACGGCCGGGACGATCCCGGCGATCGGTGACAGGAAGATGGCCGCCAGGAAGAGCACGCCCGTGACGACCGACGCAAAGCCCGTCCGCCCGCCCTCGGCGACACCTGCCGCGCTCTCGATGTACGTCGTGTTGGACGACACGCCGGCGACGCCGCCGGCGACGGCCGCAAGGCTGTCCACGAAGAGGACTCGGCCGACGCCGGGAACGGAGCCGTCCTCCTCGGCGAGACCCGCCTCGGCGGCGATCCCGGTCACCGTGCCCATGGTGTCGAAGAAGTCGCTGAGCATGATCGCGAAGACCGTCAGCACGGCCGTGATCGCGCCGAGCTTGGTGAAGACCTGGAACGGATCCTTGAGCCCGAGCCCGAGCGTCGCGAAGTCGGGGCCGACGATGAGCTTGTCAGCCGGCGGGACCGAAGCGACCCCGGTCACGATGGCGATCACGGTCGTGACCAGGATGCTGATCACGAGCGCCGCCCGGATCTTGAGCGCGTAGAGGATGAACGTGAACGCGAGCCCGAGCAGGAACACGCCCTGCGACGCGGTCGTCGGGAAGTTCAGGAAGACAGGCGTGCCCTGACCGGTCGGATTCGACCCGATCATGCCGCCGTTCGAGAACCCGATGAACAGGATGAACAGGCCGATGCCGACCCCGATCGAGCGCTTCAGGGCGAGCGGCACGGCGTTCATGATCGCCTCCCGGAGGCCGACCGCGACCAGCACGGTGATCGCGACGCCCTCGAGGACGATGACCCCCATCGCGCCTGCGGCATCGAGTCCCTTCGCCGTCAGGGTGAACGCCACGATCGCGTTGATGCCGAGACCGGCCGCCAGGGCGAACGGGTAGTTCCCGACGACCCCCATCGCGATCGTCATGATCCCGGCGATGAGCGCCGTCCCCGCCGAGACGGCGGCAGGATCGAGGCCGAGCGGCTTGGCGATGATGCTGCCGTTCACGAACAGGATGTAGGCCATGACCATGAAGGTCGTCAGGCCGGCCCGGGCTTCGGTCGAGAAGTTCGTGCCGCGCTCCCCGAATTTGAAGTAGACCGCGATCGCGCTCACGGGGCAGGTACCCTCCACTCCACTCACGGCGCGCCGGGCCGAACGGCCCTGGCTGCGCCATACCGGCGGGACGGCCCGCACGCCCCGCGCACGCGACCGTCCGTCCATCCTCCGGGCCGGCGAACCTGCGCCGACCGCTCCCTCCGAGATCGCCCCTCGCGACCTCACCCGATCCCGCCGGTCCCTCCGGCGGCGACCCCCAACGCCTACGCGTCGTCGCCGAGCAGCTCCATCTGGACGAACCCGCTCGTGTCGAATTCGAGCTGTCGCGGGGCGAACGGCTCCGAGCCGGACTCGCCGCCGGCGATCGGCGCGAACTCGAGGACGACCCGCTCGTCTCCCTGGACGAGCGTGTAGACGATGAACTGATCGGGTCGGGTCTCGAACTCGAGATGCTCGAACGAGTCGATGTTCAGGCAGATCGCCAGCGGGGTGAAATACGAGGAGACCGAGGCGTCGTCGACGACGATCCGCTCGACCCAGCCGGTGCCGTGGGCGACCGTCTCCCGGCCACGCTCGTAGCGGTACGTCACGGTCTGCTTCAGGAGGGGGCGCAGGAGATTCGAGAGGTCGATCCGGCTCGACACGATGCCGCGGTTGACGAAGAACTTCGCGGGCGGCACGGACGACACGAGGACTCCTGCGCTTGCCGGGGCACGGGGCCGGCGCCGGTGCGAGAACAGGCTCGCCGGACGTGGATGGTACCGGACCCGGACCATCGCCACAATGCGAATCCGCAGGGATCCCATCGGAGGGCGACGCGATGACGGAACGGGTGATCGAGGGCGTGCTCCGGCTCGGGCTGGGCGTCTCGAACGCCTATCTCGTTGCCGCGGAGCCTGGCTGGGTCCTCATCGACACGGGCGTCCCGGGTCGGGCGGCCGAGATCCTCGTGGCGGCAGCCGAATCGGGCCGGGTGGACGGCCGCCCCGACTCGATCCGGACGATCGTCGCGACGCACTACCACGCCGACCACGTCGGGAGCCTCGCCCGGGTCGCGGCTGCCACGGGCGCGCGCGTCCTCGCCCCCGCCCTCGACGCCGACCTCATCGAGGCCGGCGGGATCCCTCCATCCCCGCGGGGGAACAGCCGGCTCGGCCGGCTCGTCATGAGCCTCTCCCGGCCGGCGGCGCTCGAGCCGCAGCCCGTCGACCGGCGGCTCGTCGACGGCGACGAGCTCGCGGAGGCGGCCGGCCTCACCGTGATCCACACGGCCGGCCACGTCTCGCTCTACCGACCCGCCGCCGGCGGCATCCTCTTCGCAGGCGACGCCCTGGCGAACGTCCTGGGGCTCCGGCTCGGGATCGTCAACGAAGACTGGGCGGTGGCCAGGACGAGCGCCCGGCGGCTGGCCGCGCTCGACTTCGAGACCGTGGTCTTCGGCCACGGTCGCCCGCTCCGGGGCGGCGCCGGCGCCAGGGTCAGGCGGTTCGTGGAGCGGCTGGCTCGATGACCACGAGGGGGATCGACAGCTGCGGCCGTCGTCAGCCCCGGCCGATCCGGCCCAGGTGGGTGTCCCGGAAGTCGGTCGGCCGCTTGAGCCCGTAGCCGAGCG
>JBGPFS010000211.1:0-4406 GCA_041483455.1 Candidatus Limnocylindria bacterium
CTGAGAACCAAAAATATCCACTTCTTGATAGGACTTGCCCGAATAACTCACGATCGTTGGGGGACACGGTCCGTACATGGCCATCGGGACCGGCCTGGACGGGGACGTGGTCGTCGACGTCACGGGCCGGACCCTCCTGCCCGGCCTCTTCGACTGCCACACGCACGTGATGATCTCGACCCTGGATCTGCTCCGCCAGCTCGAGACGCCGCATTCGTACCTGTTCTACGAGGCGATCGCCAACCTTCGGCGGACGCTGGACATCGGGATCACGACCGTCCGCGACGCCGGATACGCCGACCTGGGCGTCAAGCAGGCCGTGGCCGACGGGCTGATCGCCGGTCCGCGGCTCATGATCAGCGTCCGGATGCTCAGCCAGACCGGCGGCCACGGCGACGGGTGGCTGCCGTCCGGCGCCAACGTGACCGACCCGACCTACCCGGGGATGCCTAGCGGGATCGCCGACGGACCGGACGAGGTCCGACGGACGGTCCGCGAGATCATCCGGGCCGGAGCCGACTGCATCAAGGTGTTCACCTCGGGCGGGGTCCTCTCCCCGCGCGACGACCCGCGCCACGGGCACTTCCGCGACGACGAGCTGGCGGTCATCGCCGCCGAGGCGGCCGCGGTCGGGATCCACTGCTTCGCGCACGCCCAGGGCGCGCCCGGGATCAAGGCCGCGATCCGGGCCGGCTTCCGGTCGATCGACCACGGGATCTACCTCGACGACGAGGCGATCGAGATGATGCTCGCCCGGGGGACCTTCTTCGTGCCGACCCTGATGGCGCCCGTCGGGGTGCTCGATGCGGCTGCAGCCGGCGTCGCGATCCCGGAGGCGTCGATCCGGAAGGCGCGCGAGGTCGTGGACATCCACCGTGAGGCGTTCCGGCGGGCCGTCGAGGCCGGGGTCCGGATCGCGATGGGCACCGATAGCGGCGTCACCCCGCACGGCGAGAACCTGCGCGAGCTGGCGCTCATGGCCGAGGGCGGCCTCTCCCCGGCCCAGGTCCTGGTAGCCACGACCCGCAACGCGGCCGAGCTGCTCGGGAAGGCCGACGAGCTCGGGACCGTGGAGCCCGGCAAGCGGGCCGACCTGGTGATCGTGGAGGGCGATCCGTACGACTTCACGGACCTCGCTGCCCGGATCCCGGCCGTCTACCAGGATGGCCGGCTCGTCGGGGGCCGGGCGTTCGGCGCCGCCTGACCCGGCCTGCTCGACCCGGCCAGCGGGCGCCCGGACCGGCGGAACGGCGGCGGACCGACCAGCAGCCACGGAGGGAGACCGATGGGCATGACCGTCGACGACGTCGTCGCGCAGGCACTGGCCGACGATGTGCGGCTGGTCCGCTTTCTCTACTGCGACCCCTCCGGCGTGATCCGGGGCAAGAACGTCCACGTCGCGCGCCTGGCCGGCAAGCTCCGCGAGGGCGTCGGGCTGACCCGCGCCCAGAACGCCGTCAACATGCTCGACCAGCTCATCTACGTCGAGGGGATGGAACCGGTCGGCGAGGTCCGGGTCGTGCCCGACCCGGCGACCTACAGCCGGCTGCCCTGGGTCCCGGGCACCGCCAGCGTCCTGTGCGACCAGCTCGACCACGACGGCCGCGACTGGGGCTGCTGCCCGCGGGGCTTCCTGAAGCGGACGATCGCGGCGGCCGCGGCGGCGGGCATCCGGGTGATGGCCGCGTTCGAGAACGAGTTCTACCTCGCCGAGGAGCGCGACGGGCGGGTCGTCCCGTTCGGGAACGGGCCGGTCTACTCGTCGGCCGGGATGGATCGCGCGGCCGGGGTGATGACCGACATCGTGGCGGCGCTCGAAGCGCAGGGGATCGAGGTCGAGCAGGCGATCAACGAGTACGGCCCCGGTCAGCAGGAGATCGCGATCCGCTATCGCGATGCGCTCACCGCGGCAGACACGCAACTCAAGTTCCGGGACACGGTCCGGGGTGTGGCCGAGGTCGGCCACGGTCTCATCGCCTCGTTCGCCCCGAAGCCGTACGCGGACGGGATCGGCTCCGGCGCCCACGTCCACTTCAGCCTCTGGTCGCTCGACGGGACGACGAACCTCCTCTACGAAGCTGACGCCGGCGAGCGGATCCTCTCGACCGTCGGCCGAAGGTTCGTGGCCGGGCTGCTCGACCACCTGCCCGCGCTCGTCGCGCTCACCTGCCCGAGCTACAACTCGTACGAGCGGATCGCCCCGAACGCGTGGGCCGGCTCGACCGTGTCGTGGGGCGTCGACAACCGCGAGTGCAGCGTCCGCGTCGCATCGCCGTTCTGGGGCCGCGAGGCCGAGTCGACGAACGTCGAGCTCAAGGCCTGCGACCCGAGCTGCAACCCGTACCTCGCCCTGGGCGGGCTGATCCTGGCCGGCCTCGACGGGATCGCGCGTGGCCTCGAGCCGCCGGAGCCGGCCTGGACGAACCCGGCCCGGATGTCCGCCGACGAGCAGGCCCGCTGCGGGATCCGCCCCCTTCCCGCTTCACTGCGGGCGGCGCTCGCGAACCTCCAGGCCGACGACGTCCTGTTCCCGGCACTCGGCGATCTGCTCGGACGGTGCCTCGTGGCGCTCCGGACGGCCGAGGCCGCGACGCTGGAGGCGATGTCCGCTGACGAGGCCCGGGCGGCCCACCTCCGGGTCTTCTGAGCTCCCCGCACCGCACGCGCGAGCACAGGCGCTGCCGGCGCTACCAGGGCCGCAGCCCACCGATCCTGAAGATGCGTCTTGTGGGGCCCGATCCGGAGCGGCATCATCGGGGGGCGCAGCGGAGAGACTGCTCGGATATCGCCCGTCGGGCGGCCGGCAGGAGGGATCGCTCGTCGTCCGGCGCAGGTCGCCCGGACGACCACGGCTGAGGAGGGAACGTCCCATGGAGATCACCGGGCACAGCCCCCAGAAGCTCCGACGGGAGCTCAACGTCTGGGAGGCGATCGGCATCTCGCTCGCGCTGATGGCGCCGAGCATGGCGGCCAACATCAACCCGCAGGGCACCGCCGGCTCCATCGGGCGGGCCGTGCCGCTGGGCTTCGCCCTGGCCACGATCGGGGTCCTCCTGGTGGCCTACGGATTCGTCCGGCTGACCCAGCAGTTCCATCACGCCGGTTCCGTCTACGGCTTCGTGGGCGTGACCCTCGGGCCGCGGGCCGGCGTCTTCTCGGGCTTCGCGCTGATGGGCACGTACATGTTCTACGCCTGCGTGACGGCGATGGCCGCGGGCATCTTCGGCGCGGACTTCCTCCAGGCCATCGGCGTCGTCCCGGCCGGTGACATGCCGACGGCCATCCCGCTCGTCGTCGGGTTCTTCGCGCTCGCGGGAGCCTGGCTCCTGGCGCTCGTCCCGGCCCGGGACGGGACGAGGATCCTGCTCGTCGTCGAGGCGGTCACGGTCCTCCTCATCCTCGTCACGACCGTCGTCGTCCTGGCCAAGCTCATCAGCGGCAACGCGCCGGCCGGGCAGACGTTCACGCTCGACGTCTTCTCCGTGCCCAGCGGCACGGACCTGTCGGCGGTCGCCCTGGGCGCCGTCTTCGGCTTCCTTTCGTTCGCCGGGTTCGAGGCCGCGGCGACCCTGGGCGAGGAGGCCCACCACCCACGCCGCGACATCCCACGGGCGATCCTGGGTGTCGCCATCTTCGGCGGCATCTACTTCATCTTCGTCACCGCCGTCGAGGTCATGGGCTTCGGCGCGACCGACGCGGGGATGAAGGCCTTCGTCGCGTCCGGCTCGCTCCTGGGCGACCTCGGAACGCAGTACATCGGTGCCTGGATCGGCGACGTGATCACGGCCGGCGCGGCCGTCAGCGCCTTCGGCTGCTGCCTCGCCTGCCTCGTCGGGGGCTCCAGGCTCCTCTTCGCGCTCGGCCGCGACAACACCGAGATCCCGGGCTTCGGGGTGACCGCCATCGTCTCGAAGCGCTACGGCACGCCGGCCGGCGCGCTCGCGATCGTGACCGTGGCGGCGGCGATCATCATCGGCGTCTGGGCTGTCATCTTCGGCGGGAAGGCGTTCGACATCTTCGCCGGCTCCGGGGTGATCGGGACCCTGATCATCCTCGTCGCCTACTTCTTCGCGACGGTCGGGGCGATCAAGTTCCTCTTCTTCACCGGGAAGGCGAGGGTGGCGAGCTGGGAGATCGTCATCCCGATCCTCGGCCTCGTCGTCCTGGGGTACACCCTCTTCAGGAACGTCTGGCCCTATCCGGACAGCACCGCAGCCGCCTTTTACTACCCGATCGTGACGGTCGCCTGGCTGGTCCTCGGCCTCGCGTTCGTCTTCGGCCTGCCCGGGCTCGCCCGGCGGGTCGGCGAGAGCTTCGAGCGGGACGAAGGGCTGATCCCCGCCGAACGCTGAACGGACCGGCGGCGGACCGGCCGCCCCCGAAACGCGCGCCTGGGCGCGCCGCGA
>JBGPFS010000212.1:0-4307 GCA_041483455.1 Candidatus Limnocylindria bacterium
AGTCGGACGGGACCGAAGCCCAGGCGGAGGAGCGGCCCGGGCTCGAACCGATTCCCGAACGGCAGCCCGACGGTCGACGCCAGGAAGCCCGGGACGGTCCGCGCCGTCGAACGTTCGGCCGCTGACTGATCTGGCATCGCCTCGACGATAGCGCGTTCCCGCGCGCCGGCGTCTCCGGGTCGCCGGACGACCAGCCCGGCGGGGTCCACCAAGATGGGTAGCCAGCTTCCTGTATCCCTGCTACCATCGAGTCCATGAAGGTGACGCTCGAGCTCCCGGACGACCTGTATCGCGCCGTCAAGGTGGAGGCGGCTCGCGCCGATCGGACCGTCCGCGGCATCGCGCAGGAGGCGATCGCGGCGTGGTTGGAGCGTCTCGAGGATGCCGAGGACGTCGCGGCCTCCCAGGAGGCGATCGCCGAGTACGAGCGGGACGGTGGCGGGGTGTTGGCCGAAGAGTTCTTCCGGACGGTCGCCGCCGAGACCCGCGCGACGTACGGCTCCGAAGGATCGTGACCGACCGGCCCCGCTACGCCGTCGAGCTCACCCCGAACGCCCAACGCGGATACCGGCGCCTCCCACCCGGCGTTGCGGTGCGGCTCCGCGGACCCATCCTCGCCCTCGGGATCGACCCCCGGCTGCCCGGGGCGACGCGGCTGGTCGGCGCGGACCTGTGGCGACTGCGGGTCGGCGACCTGCGGGTGGTCTACCGGATCGATGACGGCCGGCGGCGGGTCCTGATCACCCGGGTGGCTCGACGCGCGGAGAGCACCTATCGCCGCATTCGCTGACCGGCCGGCGCTCCGCTACCGCTTCGGATCCTGGAGGTCCTCGATCCGGTAGGCGCGCGTGCTCGAGGACCACGACTCCGAGACCTCGGCCCGAGCGGCCGCCACGAAACGGGTCAGGCCGCTGATCGCGAACAGGATCGCGAAGGCGCCGTAGCCGAGCGGCAGGACCGTCAGGATGATCGCGTTCGCGGTCTGCCCGGTGGTCAGCCCGACGGCGGTCCCGGCCACGAACCGACCCTGGGCCCCGATCAGGCCCGGGCCGGGGGCCAGACGCATCAGCCGTTCGTTCGAGGCGAGCACGCCCGCGGCCGCGCCCGCGCTGGCCAGGATCGCCACGAAGCACAGGACGAGCCAGGCGAGCGGGTTCGACGGGAACGCGACGAGGCCCAGGAGCATCGAGCTGCCGCGCATGAGGAACGAGACGCGCAGGGTCCGTGAGGCCGAGCCGCGCGCGAGCAGGCCGCCGACCACGGTGGCCGCCGCGAGCGATGCCGCCGAGGAGAGCGCAGCCAGCAGGATCGCGAACGCGGGTGGGAGGCCGAGGACCGAGATCGCGTAGATGGAGAGGTACGGCCCGAAGCCGGCGCCCACCGCGGCCAGGGTGATCGAGTTGAGGAAGCGGCGAAGGTTCGGGGCCTCGGGGAAGGCGGTCGCCGTGCCCGTGCCGTTCGTCCCGCCGGTGCCCTTCGTCCCCGCGACCAGCACCCGTCCGGGCCTGGGCAGTCGGCGCACGACGAGGAGCTCGCCGACCCCGGCGATGCCGGCGAAGACGAACACGAGCGCGTAGATCCGGATGCCCAGCTGGGGCAGCCCAGCCTGGACCGCCAGGGCCACGGGCAGGAGCAGGACCGCGCCGAGGCCGAGCGTGACGCCCATCACCCGGGGGGCGACGAAGCGGCGCTCGACGTCCGACAGGATCGCGCCGTACCAGGCCAGCAGGTTCGTGCCGCCGATCGTGGTGGCCGCTCCGCTGATGCTCATCACCGCCCCGATCGCGGCGATCGCCACGAGATGGGGGATCTGGCCGGTGGCGGCCAGGATCGTGACGACCGCGAGGACAAAGCCGCGGGTCTCGCCGACCAGCAGGATCGCCAGGGTGACGCCCCGGAGGTTGCCGTCGGAGCGGCGGAGGAGGCTCGGGACGAGGAGCTGGGCGGCCGAGAAGGCGAACGGCAGGACGCCGATCAGCGTGGCGATCGCCGGATGGGCGCCGAGCGCGAGGAGGAGCGGGATCGTCAGGCCGTCGCCGGCCAGCGAACCCGCGATCGCGGCCCCGACCCCGATCCCCAGGAACCGCCGGTGCTGCGGGCCGAGGAACGTCCGCCAGTCGCGCAGCACCTGGGATCCTGCGCTGGGGGTGGGTGGCGCAGGTTCCAGGTCGGGGTTCCGCGCTCCCGGATCGGACGACATGTGCTGAGGGTAGCCGGTGCCCGCGGGCGGCGCGACCTTGCAGGCGGCGCGGCCTTGCTGGCGGCCGATCGCGCTGCGCCGCCGATGGCCTTCAGCCGCCGATGCCCTCAGCCGCCGATCGTCGGCCCGAACCAGACGCTGGCGGCGATGATCAGGTACAGGGCGACCAGCGCCAGCCCCTCGAGCCAGGTCGATTCGCCGTCGTAGACGACGAACGCCCCGAGCAGCGCCGAGAGCGCCAGCGCGGTGATGAGGAGCGGGCTGGTGACCAGGGTCAGCGCCGCGCCGCCGATCACCAGGCTGATCAGCACGAGCGCGGGGATCAGCGCCAGGGCCACCTGGAGGCTCGAGTTCATCACCAGGCTGATCGCCAGGTCGGGCTTGCCCCGGAGGGCCTGCTGGATCCCGGCCACGTTCTCGACCGCATTTCCGGCGATCGCCACCACGACCAGTCCGGCGAACGCCTCGCTGATGCCGAGCGCGCCGAGGGCGGGCTTGAGCGCCTCGACGAACCAGTCGGAGACGAAGGCGGCGCCGACCGCGGCCACGGCCAGGATGGCCAGGGTCCGCCGGATCGGCCACAGCTCGGCCCGGTCGACCACCGAGCCCAGGGCGCTCGCGCCCGGTCCGCCGGACAGCGAGAACGGGATCGACGCGGCGAACAGGCCCAGCAGCACGATCGCGGTGAACACGCTCAGGTCGCGCTCGTGGCCCACGTCGGGCGCGCCCGGCGCGGTGGCGATCGTCGGGATCGCGATGGCGGCGACGGCCAGGATCAGGAGTGTCGCGATCATCCGGACCGGCCCGGATTCGAACCGCTGGACGCCGTGCTTCAGGCCGCCCGCGACGAAGGCCAGCCCGAGGACGAGGAGGCTGTTGGCCAGGATCGACCCGATGAGCGCGCTCTGGACCAGGACGACCAGCCCGGCCTGGAGGCTGAAGATCCCGATGAACAGCTCGGGCAGGTTGCCGAGGGCCGACTGGAGGACCCCGGTCGCCCCCGGCCCCAGGCGATGACCGAGCTGCTCGGTCGCCTCGCCGACGAGGCCGGCCAGCCCGGCGAGCGCCACGGCCGAGACGCCGAAGACGATCGTCGGGGCGACGCCGACCTGGCGCAGGACGAACGTCGCGAGCGCGCCGCCGACGGCGACGGCGAGCAGGACCAGCGCCCGGCGGCCGAGCGGCGCGGTGCTCTCGGTGGAGTCGTGGGTCGGCATCGTTCGGCCGATGATAGGGGCCCGGCGCTACCATCCGGGCCATGACGGCGCGCGAGGGGGATCGACCTGCGAACCGGCTCGCCGGGGAGACGAGCCCGTACCTCCTCCAGCACGCCCACAACCCGGTCGACTGGTACCCGTGGGGCCCGGAGGCGCTGGCGAAGGCGAAGGCGGAGCAGAAGCCGATCTTCCTCTCGATCGGCTATGCCGCCTGCCACTGGTGCCACGTCATGGAGCGGGAATCGTTCGAGGATGCGGCCACGGCCGCCGATCTCGCCCGCGACTTCGTGGCCGTCAAGGTCGACCGCGAGGAGCGACCCGACCTCGACCAGGTCTACATGGCCGCGGTCCAGGCGATGACCGGCCAGGGTGGCTGGCCGATGAGCGTCTTCCTGACGCCCGAAGGCAGGCCCTTCTACGGCGGGACGTACTTCCCGAGCGAGCCGCGTCACGGCATGCCGGCCTTCCGGCAGGTGCTGGCGGGAGTGATCCGCGCGTGGAAGGAGGATCGGGCGAGCGTCGAGGCGTCCGGCAGCCGGCTGGTCGAGGCGTTGACGGAGGGGCTTCGGGCAGGCGCGATCGACGTACCCGGCGGCCCCGACGCCGCCGGCTCGGGACTGCCCGGCCCCGGCGCGCTCGAGGCGGCCGTCGCCACCCTCGAGGCGGCGTTCGACCCGCGTCACGGAGGCTGGGGTCGGGCCCCGAAGTTCCCGGCCGCGATGACCCTCGAGTTCCTGCTCCGGCGGGCCGCCGACGGGGACGGTCGGGCGCTCGCGATGGCGCGCACGACCCTGGACCGGATGGCCGACGGCGGGATCCGCGACCAGCTCGGCGGTGGATTCCATCGCTACTCGGTGGACGCGTTCTGGCTCGTCCCGCACTTCGAGCAG
>JBGPFS010000213.1:0-4288 GCA_041483455.1 Candidatus Limnocylindria bacterium
GTCGTGAAGACCGGCGGCCACATCTACGTCCCGTTCGGGCCGTTCCCGGCGATCCTGTTCATGCCGGTCGTGGCGATCACCGGGCCGGCCACCGCGGACCAGCTCGAGACCGGGATCGATGCGCTCCTCGCGGCGGCGGACGTCGCGATGTGCTGGCTGCTCATGACCCGGCTCGGCGTGCGCTCGCTCGTCGACCGGCTGTTCCTGTGCCTCCTGCTCGGGTTCAGCACCCAGGTCTGGTGGGTGACGACGCGCGGCGGCGTCTGGCACACGGGCCATCTCGTGACGGTCTTCCTGACCCTCTGGGCGCTCTGGGAGGTGTTCGGGCGGGGCCGGGCGTGGCTCATCGGCCTCCTCTTCGGGGCGGCCTTCCTCACCCGGGCGCCGATCATCCTGGCCGCTCCGGCCGTCGCGCTCCTCCTGCCCGAGGTCCGGCCCGCGATGGGACGGCTGCTCCGCGGCGGCTTGCGGGCCGCCGGTGACCGGGCCCGGGCGGATCGGCTCGCCGACGTCCGGGCGATCCTCCAGCCCTGGACGCTCCTCGCCGTGGGGCTCCTGCCGGCGCTCGCCTTCTTCCTCTGGTACAACGCGGTCCGGTTCGGCTCGCCGTTCGAATCCGGGTACGGGCTGGCGGCGCTCCCCGGGTGGCTGGTGGCTCTCCGGGCGCAGGGACTGTTCTCGGTCGCCCATCTCGGGATGAACCTGGACCTCCTCCTCTGGAAGCTGCCGACCCAGATCCCCGCCTTCCCGTACCTGAAGCCGGACGGCCTGGGGCTCTCGATCCTCGTCACGAGCCCCGGCCTGCTCCTGGCCGTCCGCGCGCCGTGGCGCGATCCCCGGGCCTGGCTCCTCCTGGCGGCGACGGTTCTCGCCCTTCTCCCGAACCTCCTCTACTACGGCGGCGGCTGGCTCCAGTACGGCTACCGCTACGCGCTCGACGCGATCCCGTTCGCGATGGCCCTGGCGGGGATGGCGGCGGCCCGGCACGGGGTCGGCTGGCCGTGGCGGCTGCTGATCCTGGCGGGCGTGGTCGTCGGCCTCGGGGGCGTCTACTGGGCCTACCACCTCTGACCTGGCGGCGCTCCGGTCCGGCGGCGCTCTGGTCCGGGGTCGTTCGCGCCGCAACCACTTTCCGGAGCCGGTGCTATCCTCGGCCTCGTGACCAGCCTCGCGCTCGATACGGAGCCTGCCTGTCCGGGTTCCCCGGAGCCGACCCCCACCGACGTCCCCCCTGCCGCTCCGTCCCGTCGGCTGGTCGCCGTCCTCCGCCCGTTCGACTCGATCCCGGCCGCGGCCTGGGACGCCCTGGCCGCCCGGAACCCGTGGGCCACGCCGTTCGCCCGGCACGCGCTCCACCGAGCCTGGTGGGACGCCTACGGCGCGAACGCCCACGACCAGACCCTGGTCGTCCTCGACCCGTCGGTCGCCCGGCCCGACGATCCGGCCCTGGGCGCCGACCCGGCGGACCCCGTTGCGATCGTGCCGCTCATGCATCGCCACGAGGTGGAGCCGTCCGACCTGGCGGCCCGGACGACGATGCGCCACGGGAGCGGCCTCGAGCTGACCCCGGTGGCGCCGCGGGCGAAGGCGGTCTTCTTCGGGGCGAGCTACCACGCCGATTACGCCACGATCCTGGGGGCGCCGGCCGATCTCGACGCGGTCGCCGAGGCGGTGGTCGAGGCGCTCGCCGCGCCGGCCGGGCCGGGCGATCCGCACCCCGACCCCTGGGACGTGGTCGACCTGCGCCGGCTCCGCTGCGGCGATCCGGCCGCGGATGCGCTGGCGGCGGCGTTCGGGCGACGCGAGTCGCGTGAGGGCTGGACGCTCAACCTCGAGCGCGAGGACGTCTGCCCTGTCGCGACCCTCCCCGAGGGGCTCGACTTCGAGGGCTTCCTCTCGACCCTCGGCAAGAAGGAGCGCCACGAGATCCGCCGGAAGCTCCGTCGGGCCGAGGACGCGGGCGAGATCCGGCTGGTCGAAGCCGCCGACCCGCTCGCCGAGCTCGACGCGTTCATCGACCTCCACCAGAAGCGCTGGGGCGCCGACGGCCTCTTCCCGCCGACCCCGGGCGGGGCGATGAGCCGGCACTTCTTCCGCCGGCTGTTCGAGGCATTTGGCCCCGAGGGGCCGGCCAGGCTGTGCTTCCTCTCGGTCGGCGGTCGGCGGATCGCCGCGGGGATCTCCTTCGAGGACGGCGATTCGGTCGCCTACTACAACGCCGGCGTGGACCCCGAGGCGCGCGACCTGTCGCCAGGCGTCGTGATGGTCGCCGCGTACGTGGAGCGGGCGATCGCCGCCGACCGGCGGCGGCTGGACTTCCTGCGCGGCGACGAGCCCTACAAGTACGAATGGGGCGCGGTCGACGAGCCCATCCAGCGCCTGCTCGTGCGCCGAAGCGGCGGCATCGACGTCCGGGCCGGCTGATGGGCGCCCCCACTGCCGCAGATCCCTGCCTCGACCCGGTCGAGCGTCCGCTCGTGCCCGGGGGCCCGGTCCGGGTCGTCGAGGTCCTGGCCACGGGCACGAACGGTGGCGCCCAGGAGCACGTCTTCTCGCTGCTCACCCGGCTCGACCGCGAGCGCTATGACGTCAGCGTGGTGTCGCTCTCGCCGGGGAGCGCCGTCCGCAAGCTCCAGCGGTTCGGCTTCCCGGTGACGGTGATCGACGAGCCCGACGACGCGAGCGCGGTCCAGACGCTGACCGCGCTCCTGGCCGACCTCGGCCCGGACGTCGTCCACAACCACATGTTCCGGGCCGAGCTGGTCGGCACCCGGGCGGCCATGGCGGTCGCGGCCGCCGGTCGGCGACGCCCGTACGTCCTCTCGACGGTCCACTCCTCGCGGATCCGCTCGGAGGACGATCGCGCCGAGCTCCGCTCGCTCACCCGGCGGATGGACCGCCTGATCGCGGTCTCGCGGGCGGTCGTGGCCAAGATCGAGCACGAGGGCCGCGACGGCGCCCCGGTCAGCCTCATCCACAACGGGGTCGATCTCGAGCGCTACGACCATACCGGTCCGTGCTGCACGCTCCACGAGGAGTACGGGATGGAGCCCGGGTCGCCGATCGTCGGCGTCGTCGCGCGGCTGGAGCCCGAGAAGGGCCACCCGACCCTCCTCGCGGCCTGGCCGGCCGTCCTGGCGGCGGTCCCGAACGCCTATCTCCTGATCGTCGGCGAGGGGGGGCGCCGGGAGGAGCTGGAGGCCGAGGTCGCCAGGCTCGGGATCGCCCATCGCGTGGTCTTCACCGGTCGCCGCGACGACATGCCGGCGGTCACGGCCGCGCTGGACGTGGCGGTCCTGCCGTCCTACCGCGAGGCCCAGGGGCTGACCGTCCTCGAGGCGATGGCGCTCTCGCGGCCGGTCGTCGCGAGCAACGTCGGGGGGATCCCCGAGATGATCGAGGACGGGGTCACCGGCATCCTCGTCCCGCCGCACGACCCGGACGCCCTGGCCGCGGCGATCGTCCGGCTCCTCGTCGACCACCCCTACGCCGACACCATCGCCAAGGCCGGCCACGACCTCGTCCACCGGCGCTTCTGCATCGAGATCATGGTCCGCGAGACCGAGGACCTGTACGATCTCGGCGCCCGGTCGGTCCGCCTCAGCTCGGTCGCGGCGGGGTAGCCTCGCGGGCTTGCCCGCCCGCGTCGCCGCCCGGGCGCCCCGGCGTTCGAAGCCGGTCGCGGTCCGGCGAGTCACGCCCTTCGGCACTGGTCCCGGTCGGGGGCGAGGTCCAGCATCGGCCTGCTGCGAAAGGAGGCAACGATGAAGCGGATCTCTCGTCTGCTCACGATGTCGGGGGTCGCCATCGGCGTGGTCTGGGCGGTCGGGGCTCGCGGGCGGATGCGCGATCGGGGCTGGTCGCTCGGTGAGGTGCTTCACCACGACCTGCGCGGGTTCGTCACCCACCGGTTCGACCCGCTCGTGATGCGGTTCGGCCTCGCCGGCGGGCGGGTCTCCCCCTGGGCGATCCTCGAGCACGTGGGCCGGACCTCGGGCGTCACCTATCGTTCGCCGATCTACGCGCGGGTGACCGACGACCACGCGTTCATCCCGCTGCCCTACGGCACCGACGTCCACTGGGTCAAGAACATCCAGGCGGCGGGGCACTGCCGGATCCAGGCCCACGAGACCATCCTCGAGCTCGACGAGCCGGCGGTCGTCTCTGCGAGCGACAACCCGCTGATCCCGCCCTCGGTGCGCGAGGCGCTCGACCGGAGCGGCGGGAAGTACCTGCGGCTGCACGTCCTCGACCGGGCGCCCGGGACGTTCGTCCGAAGCTGGCCCGA
>JBGPFS010000214.1:0-4256 GCA_041483455.1 Candidatus Limnocylindria bacterium
CCGCCCCGGGACCCCGGTCGCCGTCGCCAACGTCGACGCCCATGTCTCGGTCCCGGCGGTCGGCGTGACCGCACCCGGGACGATGGTCGCGGTGATGGGCACCAGCACCTGCCATCTCGTGCTCGGCGACCGTCTCGCCCTGGCCGAGGGGATGTGCGGCGTCGTCGAGGACGGGATCGTGCCCGGGCTGTTCGGGTACGAGGCGGGCCAGTCCGCCGTTGGCGACATCTTCGGTTGGTTCACGGCCACGGCCGTCCCGCCCGAGGTCCATGCGACCGCCCAGCGGGAGGGCCTGAGCCTGCACGCGGCCCTCGGGCGCTACGCAGCTCGCCTTCGCCCGGGCGAGAGCGGGCTGCTCGCGCTCGACTGGTGGAACGGCAACCGGTCGATCCTCGTCGACGTCGACCTCAGCGGGCTCCTGATCGGGGCCACCCTCGCGACCGGAACGGCCGACATCTACCGGGCGCTGCTCGAGGCGACCGCGTTCGGGACGCGGACGATCATCGAGTCGCTCGAGGCGGCCGGCGTGGCGGTCGACCGGGTCGTCGCCTGCGGCGGCCTGCCCGACCGGAACGAGCTGCTGATGCAGATCAGCGCCGACGTCACCGGCCGCGAGTTCGAGGTCGCGGCGTCAGGCCAGGCGCCGGCGGTCGGCTCGGCGATGTACGGGGCGGTCGCGGCCGGCGCGGCGCGCGGCGGCTATGACTCGATCCAGGCCGCCGCGGCCGCGATGGCCCGACCTGGCGTGCGGACCTACCGGCCCGACCGCGAGGCGAGCGGGGTCTACGACGAGCTGTATCGCGAGTACCGGACCCTTCACGACTACTTCGGCCGCGGACCGAACGACGTGATGAAGACGCTCAAGGCGATCCGGGCTCGGCAGGCGAGAACACTCGAGGCACCGCCGTCGCGAACACGACGAGATCCGGCGCGAACTCGGCCACCCTCGCGAGGCGGTTCAGCGCGGCCACCTGCGTGATCGGCCACATCGCGAGATAGGTTCTCGCGAAGGCGCGCCCGGGCCGGCGCCCTTGGGCCGGGTCGGTCGTAGCGCGGCCGTTTGCTCGACGACGAGGAACGGCTCGGGGCCGAGATGCCGGCGGGCGAAGGGCGTGTGCTCGACCGGGACGAAGTAGGGGTGCGTACCGTCGGCCAGCTCGAGCATGGGTGGCCCGAGCGCGGCGAGGACGAGCGGGACGGGTGGGTCGGGCTCCGGCGCGCCGTGCTGCGCCGCCGCTCCCGTCTCGGTCAGCGGCAGGCGGCCAGGATCGCCGCGATCTCCGCGTCGGCCAGGGCGATCGGGTTCGTCCGCATGCTCGAGCCGCGCGATTGGGCGACGAGCGCCGGGATGTCCGCCTCGCCCACCCCGACGTCGCCGAGGCGCGGCAACCCCAGCCCGCCGGCGAGGGTGGCCAGCCACGCCACCAGCGCGTCCGCGGCCTCGTCCCGGCCGAGCCCGGGGTCGCCTACGAGCAGCCGTCCGATCTCCGCGTACTGGCCCAGCGCCGGACCCCCGGGATCCCGGGCGCGGAGCGCCGCCACGTTCACCCGGGTCGTCTCCGCCAGGAGGATCCCGCAGCCGGTCCCGTGGTGGACGTCATGACGCGCGCCCAGGACGGCGACGATCCCGTGCACCGCCCCGAGCCCCGCGTTCGCCAGCGCGATCCCCGACGCGAGCGCTCCCCAGGCCATCGCCGACCGGGCCGGCGCGGTCTCCGACGCCGGCGCCCCGGCCAGCGTCGCGGCGTGCCAGGAGGGGAGCGCGGGCCCGATCGCGGCCAGCCCGCTCCGGGAGACCGCGTCCGTGAACGGCGACGCCCCGGTCGAGATGTACGCCTCCAGGCACTGGGACAGGGCGTCCATGCCGTCGCCCGCGATGACCGCCGGCGGGCAGCCAGCCAGCAGGTCCGGGTCCAGGACCGCCACCGCGGCCACGAGCCGCTCGTCGCGGAACGACTTCTTGTACGGGGCCCCTCCGCCGGCCGCGATGGTCCCGGCCGGCTCGCCGGAGATCCCGCCTGACCCGACGGCCAGGCGGCCCGAGAGGACGGCATTCTTCGTCGCCTCGGAGCCCGTCCCGGCGGTCGTGGGGACGGCCACGAACGGCGTCGCGGGGCCGGGGTAGGGGATGCCGCGACCGACGCCCTCCAGGTGGTCCAGCACGGCCGTCCCGGATCGGAGCAGGCCGGCGATCGCCTTCGCCGCGTCGAGGGCGCTGCCGCCGCCGATCCCGATGACCACGTTCGGGGGGTCGGCCCGCAGCCTCGCGACCGCGTCGTCGACCAGCTCCGGCGACGGCTCGCCGTCGACCGCGACGTGCTCCCAACCGATGCCGGCCGCGTCCAGCCCGACGGTGATCTCAGCCCAGGCCGGCGAGGCCCGAAGCGACCGGGTGCCCGTCACCAGGAGCGCACGGCGGCCGAACGTCGCGACGAGCTCCGGGATCTCTGCGCGCCGACCGGCCCCGAAGACGATCCGGGGAAGCCGGGCGACGCCGAAGCGCGGCAGCGCCTCCGGCAGGGCCGGGTCGCCAAGCGTGGCGTGCGCGCCGGGGATCCCGCGCGTTTCGTCGATCCCGACCTCGCCGGCCACGCTCGGGCTCACGCCTCCGTCGCCGACTCGGGCGGGAGGCCCTCCCAGGGCTCCCCGCGGCGCGGCTCGGCCATCATCGGTGCGACCCGGTCACGCCATGCGACGTAGTGGGTGGTCGACTTGTGGGCGGCCGCGGCGTTCGCATCGACATAGGCCTCGTAGATCAGGAAGTGCGTCGGGTCCGCCGGGTCGCGCAGCACGTCGAAGCGCAGGTTCCCGGGCTCGCGCACGGAGCCCTCGTGGTTCGCCCGCATGGCGTCGAGGAACGCGTCGAGGTGGTCCGGCAGGACCCGGACGTGGACGAGCGTGACGTGCATGGCGGCCTCCTGTCGGGACAGCGTACGCCGCTGTACGGCGCGGCGGCGGGCGCCTCGCACGGGTGGGCATGACACTCTGAATTGGAGTGATGCCCTTCAGTTCTCAGGTTTTGAGGGGGGTGACATCTCTGAGGCAGTTCTCTGAGATTTCACATCCGTGGCTGAGGCCCCTGCCTTGGGCGCGACCCTCCGTTCGGACTCGTGTCAATACCCCCAGGGGGTATACAACCCCTTGACAACGTGGTAGAGTTCGCCCTGCGTTGGCGTGTCAAGACTTGACACGCCCGTCGTCATGTCCGGCTCCCTGGGCTCACCCGGGCCACCGGCCCGACCCCCTGGGCCGCGGCCGCCGAAAACCACCACGAGGACCACCGTTTGGCCGTCGGCGTCGCCGCGGAAGTGAAGAACCGGCTGAGCGTCGTCGAGATCATCGGCGAGACCGTTCAGCTCAAGAAGAGCGGGGCCGCATTCAAGGGGCTCTGCCCGTTCCACGGCGAGAAGACACCCTCGTTCTACGTCACCCCGGGCCGTGAGAGCTGGAAGTGCTTCGGCTGCGGGCGAGGCGGCGACGTCTTCAGCTTCGTGATGGAGCGCGACAGCCTGAGCTTCCCGGAGGCCCTCAAGGTCCTGGCCGGCAAGGCAGGCGTGGAGATCGACGAGCGCTCGACCCGCGAGGACGCCCGGCGGACCCGCCTGCGCGACGTTCTCGAGAGTGGGATCGCCTTCTACCACACGGTCCTCACCTCGCACGTCTCCGGCCAGCCCGCCCTTGACTACCTGCGAGGCCGGGGCTTCACCGACGCGACGATCGAGGCGTTCCAGCTGGGCTGGGCGCCGGCCGGCTGGGAGACGGCCTCGAAGCAGCTCCAGGCGAAGCGGGGGATCGCCCCGGCCGAGCTGGCAGAGGTCGGGCTCACCCAGGCGCGGGCGGGCTCCCGGGGCGGTGCCTACGACCGCTTCCGCGAGCGGATCGTCTTCCCGATCCGCGACGCGAGCGGCAATGCGGTCGGCCTGGGCGGCCGCTACCTGATCGCGGAGGGCGACACCCGCGACCACGGGCCGAAGTACCTGAACTCGCCGGCCACCCCGCTCTTCGACAAGAGCCGGACGCTCTACCTCATCGACCGCGCCAAGGGCCCCATCCGCAAGTCCGGCACGGCGGTCATCGTCGAGGGCTACACCGACGCGCTGATGGCCCACCAGGCCGGCTTCACCAACGTCGTGGCGAGCCTGGGGACGGCGCTCACCCCTGGCCAGGTGGCGCTGATCATCCGCTACGGCCGGAAGGTGGCCCTCGCCTACGACGTCGACCAGGCGGGCCAGAGCGCTGGATCGTTCGGAGTCACC
>JBGPFS010000215.1:0-4241 GCA_041483455.1 Candidatus Limnocylindria bacterium
ATGCGAGCCACCGCCGCCCGACAGCCCGGTCGCATCCGTTTCGCCGGCCTGCTCGTCCTCGCGCTCGGCTTCGCCGGTTGCGCTTCGACCCCGTCGCCGTCACCGTCGACGGCGACTCAGCAACCCACGGCGACGAACACCGCCGTTCCGACGCCGACCGACACGCCGATCCCGACCGACTCGCCCGCCCCGACCCCGACGCCCGGGCCCCCAGGCGTCGCGCCGCTCGACGGCGTCACGACCGACGCCGCCCTGGCTCGCCGACTCCCGGTCGCGGTGACGATCGACGACAACGCGGTCGCCCGACCGCAATCGGGCTTCAACGCGGCGTCGATCGTCTACCAGGCCCCGGCCGACGGCGGCGAAGATCGCTACATGCTCGTCTTCCAGGAGCAGGAGGCGCCCGACCTCGGTCCGGTCCGGAGCGGCCGGCCGTACTTCGTGAAGTGGGCGGCGGAGTATCGGGCCGCCTTCGCCCATTTCGGTGGGGACGCCAAGACGCTCGCCTACATCCCGTCGATCGCCGGATCGCTGATCTATAACGTCGACGCGCTCGTCGTCGGCGCTCCGACGTTCCACCGGATCGGCTCCCGGGTCGCGCCGCACAACGCATACAGCGGTTCTGACGTCATCCGAGCGTGGGCGATCCGCCACGGCGCCCCCGGCACGTTCGCCGACGGCCTCGCGACGCGCCCGTTCTCGGATGACGCGCCGTTGGCGAGCCGGCCCGCCAAGGGCTCGATCACGATCCCGTACGGGACCGGAGCCACCACGTACACCTACGACCGAGCCACCAACGCCTACCCCCGATCCGTCGCCGGCACCGCGCAGTTCGATAAGGCCGACGGGAAGCGGGTGGTCGCCCGGAACGTGGTCGTCCTGTTCATGGCGCTCTCGATCGACCCCCAGTCCGAGCCTGGCTACCGTCGCCCGGTCCTGGCCCAGATCGGGACCGGCAAGGCCATCGTGTTCCGCGACGGACGCGCGATCGTTGGCACCTGGCGCAAGCGCGACGTCGGCGACCTGACCCGCTTCTTCGACGCCGCCGGGAACGAGATCCCGCTCGTCCGCGGCCGGATCTTCATCCAGGTGGTCCCGACCGGGACGTCCGTCACCTACGCCGCTGCGAAGTAGCCGGCGCAGGGGGCGCGGCGGCGCTTCTCGCGCTCGGTGCGCTTCGGGCCCCCGTCAGCCCCCGGTCAGGCTCGTCGCGACGAGGACCAGCGAGAGCAGGACGAGCAGGGCCGTCGACGCCCAGCCGATCGTCAGGAGCACCCGTCCGCTGGCCAGCGGCCCGAGCAGCTTCCGGTCGCCGGCGAGGAGCATGACGAAGACCAGGATGAACGGCAGCAGGATCGCGTTCAGGACCTGGGCCAGGAACATCACCTGGATGAGCGGCAGGCCCGGGATCATGACGAACAGCGCGGCGAAGCCGATGAAGAAGGCCAGCAGCCCGTAGAATGCCGGCGCCTCGCGCCAGTTCCAGTCGACGCCCGTCTCCCAGCCGAACGCCTCGCAGGTCGTATAGGCGCTCGTCATCGGGACGACGCCCAGGCCAAGGAACGAGGCGCCGAGCAGACCGACGGCGAACAGCACGCTCGCGCCGGCGCCTGCCAGTGGCTTCAGCGCCTGGGCGACCTGGGCCGCGGTCAGGTTGTCCGTCGCCACGCCGGCCTTGAAGAGCGTCGCGGCGCAGGCGACCACGATGAACGCCGCGATGAGGTTCGTCAGCAGCGCCCCGGCGAAGACGTCGAGCCGGCTGGCCGCCAGGTCGTCCGGCCGGAGGCCCTTGTCGGCGACATAGGACTGGATGAACGCCTGGCCCCAGGGCGTGATCGTGGTCCCGACCGTGCCGACGACCGTCAGCCAGTAGAGCGGCGATGAGGAGAGGTGGGGGATCACGAGGTTGTTGAGGGCCAGGCCCCAGTCGGGCCCCGCGATCTGGGCCGAGACGACGTAGGCGACCGAGACGAAGATCCCGACCCCGACGAACAGGTACTGGACCCGGCTATAGCTCCCGAGCGCGATGAAGCCGACCACGACGACCGCCGCGACGGCGGCGCTGATCTGCGGTGGGATCCCGAACAGGCTGAGCGCCGAGCCGATCCCGGCGAACTCGGCCACCGTCGAGCCCAGGTTCGCGGCCAGCATCGTCAGCGCCGCGAACGCTCCCCAGCGGACGCCCCAGCGCTCGCGGATCAGGCCCATCAGCCCCTTGCCGGTGGCCAGCCCCAGCCGGGCGCCGACCTCCTGGGTGAAGAACAGCACGATCTGGCTGGCCAGGATCACCCACAGCAGGGTGTAGCCGAACCGCGCCCCGGTGAGCGAGTAGGTGGTGATCCCGCCGGCGTCGTTGTCGGCGAAGCCGCTCACGAGCCCCGGGCCGAGGACGCCCAGGACGGCCAGCAGCCGGACCCGCCACAGCGGCAGCCGGCGCAGCGGCAGCAGCCGCGACGGCCGTCGCCGGCGACGCGTGGCCTGGGCCGCGCCTGCGACCGGCGAGCCGGCTGCGAGCGGTGCGTCCCGCTTCGGGTCGCTCATCGGCGGGCGGCGGTCACTGGCGGGTGAAGACGCGCGGGAGGCGCTTCTTCCAGGCGGTCGGGATGACCGTGTCGATCGCATCGTCGACGGTCACGATCCCGACGAGGCGCCCGTCGTCGTCGACCACCGGCACTGCGAGCAGGTTGTAGTGGGCGACCACCTCGGCCACCTCGTCCTGGTCGGACAGCACGGCCACGGCGACCGGCTCGCGGATCATCACGTCCCGGATCTGCATCCCGGGGTTGGCCACGATGAGGTCGCGCAGCGAGAGGACCCCCACCAGCCGATCGTCCTCGTCGGTCACGTAGACGTAGTAGATCGTCTCGGCGTCGGGCTCGAGCTGGCGGAGCCGGTCGATCGCCTCCGCCGCCGTGAGGTGCTCATCGAGCGCGATGTAGGCGGTGGTCATGATCCCGCCCGCGGAATCCTCGGGGTAGCCGAGCAGCTCCTGGACCTCCTCGACCTCGTCGCGCTCCATGTGGGCGAGGATCTCGTCACGGGTGTCCTGGTCGAGGTCGGCGACCAGGTCGGCGGCATCGTCCGGGCTCATCTCCTCGAGGATGTCGGCCGCCCGCTCGGGCGCCAGGTCCTCGAGCACCTCCACCTGGTTGTCCGGCTCCATCTCCTCCATCGCATCGGCGACCGCCTCGTCGTCGAGGGAGGCGAGGATGCCGGCCCGGTCGCGCGGCGCCAGCTGATCGAGGATCGTGGCCAGGTCGGCGGGGTGCAGCTCGGCGAGGCCCGCGTGCGGGACGCGCAGCTTCACCGACGCGATCGACGACTCCACCGGGTCGACGTCCTCCCAGTCGATGTAGCGCTCCGGGATCGGCAGGTTGAGGTTGCGCGCGACCACCCGGAGGCCACCCTCGACCCCCAGCCGTCGGAGCAGCCCGGCCGCCCCGACGTCCACCGCGACGAGGTGGAGCCTGCCCTCGATCTCGTCGAGGCGGAGATCGTTGACCCGGACGACCTTCCGGCCGTCGATGTCGACGATCTGCTTGTCCATGAGATCGGCGCGCAGGAGGATCTCGTTCGGGCGCTGGCGGAACTTGCCGATGTCGATCGTCCGGGAGCGCAATCGCGCGCCGCCTGCGTCGAGGCAGTCGACCGAGGCCCAGGGCAGGAAGATCCGGCGCCGGTCGGTCTCGACGACCAGGCCGGTCACGGGCGGGTAGCGGTCGCCGACGGCGACGATGAGGTCGGCGACCTTGCCGATCGGCTCGTCCGCGCGATCGCGCACCGGCCGACCGATCGTCTGGCTGAGATAGAGCATCCGACCACCTCGCGGCGGGGTCCTCCCGCGCGTCGGTGGCCGCGCGCCCGATGCGGGCGCCGCCGTCAGCGTACGGGGCGGACCTGGCTGGTCGTCCGGGAGCGGGGGGCGCCCCCGGTACTGGGTCCTGACTCCACGAGTGGAGCATTCCTCCGGTGCTGCTTCCGCGGCCGCGCGGCACCGGCCCGCCGAGCGGGCGCGATGGTTCGCGGGACCGGGCCCGAGTGTAGTCGCCGCCACGGGCGGCTTGCAACCCGGCTGAAGCGCACACGTCCGAGCGGGCGACGGAGGCTGGCCAGGGACCTGTCGGCGCGCGGACAACACGTTGCTCCCTCTGGCACTTGCGGTAGGGCGGTTGCGCGCCTACGGTCCGCGGATCGTCCGGGGCGACCGCTCCGCGCCCCCCTGGACCGCGGAGCACCCGGAA
>JBGPFS010000216.1:0-4219 GCA_041483455.1 Candidatus Limnocylindria bacterium
CGACCCGGACGATCCGGTCGTCCGAGGCCGGCCCGATCTCGAGCGTGTCGCCCCGGACCCGGAACCGTGACCGGGTGAGCGCCTGGTCGTTGCGCTGGTACTGGAGGTCGACGAGGTGCCGGAGGACGGCGTCCCGCCGATACTGCGCGCCGCGACGGAGGCGGAGGACGGTCGCTCCGTAGTCGACCGGGGCGCCCAGGCCGTAGATGCAGCTGACGCTGGCCACGATGATCACGTCGCGCCGCTCGAACAGGGCGTGGGTGGCGGCGTGGCGGAGCCGGTCGATCTCGTCGTTCCGGCTCGAGTCCTTCTCGATGTAGGTGTCCGACCGGGGCAGGTAGGCCTCGGGCTGGTAGTAGTCGAAGTAGCTCACGAAGTACTCGACCGCGTTGTCCGGGAAGAACTCGCGGAACTCGGCGTAGAGCTGCGCGGCGAGCGTCTTGTTGTGGGCCAGCACGAGGGTCGGCTTCTGGTGCCGGGCGATGACCTCGGCGATCGTGAACGTCTTGCCGGTCCCCGTCGCCCCGAGGAGGGTCTGGTGGCGGAAGCCGCGCTTCAGGCCGTCGGCCAGCCGCTCGATCGCCTGGGGCTGGTCGCCGGTCGGCTGGAAGTCGGCGACGAGGCGGAAGTCGGGCATCGTGGTCGAGGATAGCACGGCCCGCCGACCCATACCGAACGTCCGTTCTGGTGGTGCACCGGTCCGCTCGGGTCACCGGGGACCGGACGAACGGGCCATTTCCCGCACCTGGCCAAGGCCCGAGACTCGTACGTGTTCACCCTAGGTGTCCGGAGGTCCCGTGCGCAGCGCGTTCCATCAAGCCCGCCAGATGTCGCCCGTCCGGACGACCCTGCGCCGCGAGCGCGGGCAGAGCCTGGTCGAGTTCGCGCTCGTCCTGACGCCGCTCCTCCTGCTGCTCCTCGGGATCATCCAGTTCGGGTTCATCTTCAACTCGTACGTGACCCTGACCAACGCCACCCGCGAGGCCGCCCGCGAGGGGACGATCTACGTCTTCGACGGCACCCTGTCGAAGAGCCAGAACGACACGGCCCGGAACGACCTGATGAAGACGACGCTGCTCGCCTCGCTCAACTTGCTGACCAGGACCGCCCCGAACTTCGCGACCGGCACCTGGTCGGCCGGAACCACCACCTGCAACCCGACCTGCAGCACGACGTTCACGAACGGCGACCTGACCGTGAGCTACACGATCCCGTCGGGGGTGACCG
Source organism: Candidatus Limnocylindria bacterium (assembly GCA_041483455.1). Taxonomy (GTDB): domain Bacteria; phylum Chloroflexota; class Limnocylindria; order Limnocylindrales; family CSP1-4; genus JBGPFS01. The sequence goes on from JBGPFS010000216.1 coordinate 1,228, forward strand.
ACAGCGATCCGCGGACCGGCGAGCAGGTCACGGTGACGGCGGTCTACCACCAGGACCTGATCGTCCCGCTCATCAGCCGGCTCCTGCCGAAGGACAGCGGCGGGCGCCTTTCGCTGACCGGCGCGGTCACCATGGTGGTCAACTGATGGCCGGGCCGGCGCGGGTCCTCCGAAGCGGCCGCCCGTCGCGCGGAGCCGGCCAGGTCCTCGTCCTGTTCGTCTTCTCGATCGTGGCCCTCCTGGTGGCCGCGGGGATCGCCTTCGACGTCGGCCGCTTCTACAGCGAGCGGCGCTTCCTCCAGAACGCCGCCGACGCCGCCGCCCTGGCCGCCGCGAACGCGCTCATCGGCGGGATGACGAACGACCAGGCGACCACCCAGGCGCAGGCGATCCTGACCCGCAACTTCGCCGGCGATCCGAACGGCGTGACGGCCAGCCTGCCGCCGGCCAGCCCGGTCTACGACGACGGCCACGCGGGCGACCCGACCCATCTCGTCAATGGGATTCTGATCCTCGGCGGCGACGTCCGGGTGGCCGTCCAGAACGACATCCCCTACACGTTCGGGCGGGTGGTCGGCTTCGGCTCGAACACGATCGGCGCCCGCGCCCACGTGACCCTCAAGGGCGATATCCTGCCGATCGTCGTCCGCCACTACCTCGCGGCGCCCGGACCGAACACGACCGTCACGACACCATGCACCGGGTCGGAGGCGTTCCAGGACCTGGTCGCGACCGCCGACACGGCCTGCCTCGGGACCGAGACGAACGCCGCGCTCCGAAGCGCACCGTCGGCCGGGGCCGCGTTCAGTGCCTCGACGCCCGACAACGACCCATCGCACCACGGGCCGATCATGTCGCTCGTAGGCCAGGGCGCCTCGCCCTCGAACAGCGCCAGCTTCCGCGGGTTCGTCGCGCTCGACATCCGGAACTTCAGCTCGACCACCTCCAACGTCTTCTACAACAACGTGACGTCCGGGACCCAGCCGAGCGCCCTCAAGAACCTCGAGGCCGGCTGGGTCACCGCTCCGACCGGCTATCCCGGGCCGGACTTCCCGCCGATCACCTCCCCGCCCGACCCGAACGACCAGGTGGCCCTGACGCAGGGCAACAGCGCGGGGCTCATCGTCGCCGCCATGGACACGCGCTTCAACCCGGGCGATGTGATCCTCGCGGCGGTCTACTCGGGCACGGTCATGACGATCCCGGACTTCACGTGGCCGGGCCCGACCCAGCCGCTGGCGATCGGCACGACCCAGAACCGGAACAACAGCGTCACGATGTCGGTGACCAAGAACTCGGCCTTCACCGGCCAGGTCGCCTCGAGCGCGCTGACGGACCTGAACGACGCCGCCAACCCGCTGACCATCGGGACCATCCTCCCGATCACCTTCACGCCGAACCCGATCACCCCGGCCGGGACGGTGACCTGGAGCCAGTTCCAGACGGTCGGAGCGACGGCCGGGATCTACACGATCTGGATCAAGGGCAACTCGTCGAGCCCGTACCTGACCGACCACTACGTCCCGGTCGCGATCAACGTCGGCGCGGTGGCGCGCGACTTCAGCAGCTCGATGACCCCCGCCGGGACCCTGGTATCGATCCCGACGACCGGTGGGACCACGTCGACGACCGCCACCTTCAGCACGCCGAACTCGACCACGGCCTACTTCGGCGGGGCCGTCGCCCTGAGCGTCGAGGACGGTCCGCCGGACCAGACCCTGGGCGGGCCGGCGGGGATCGGCACCACCACATTCAGCGCGAACAACTTCACCCTGAACAAGAACGGCAGCCAGTCGGTCACGATCACCTTCGATTCCGGCAGCCTCCCACCCGGCGAGTACCCCATCACGATCCGGGCCACCGGGACGAACCTCGACGGCGCGAAGGTCAGCCACCTCTACCCGGTGACCCTCGATGTGGCCACAGCGGGGACGACGAGCAACTACGTGGACATCATGGGCTTCGCCGTCTTCCGGGTCGTCTCGGTCGATTCGAACGACGTGATGGGTTATGCGATCAGCCCGCTGATCGCCGACATGAACGACGAGCGGCTTCGACTGGCGCAGGTGGCGCGGCTCGTCCCCTGGTGACGGATCGGCGCGTGGGCGCCGCGTGACCGGTCCCAGCCGGCTCGCCTAGCGCGACCGGCCGGGGCCCGCTGGTACTTCCAGCCGATGGGGCCCCGGGCGGCCGACGGGTACGGTCACCCTGTAGGCGTCGACGCACCACCCAACGGGAGAGACGGCAGGCATGGAGATGGAGTTCAAGGACACGAGCCGCCGCGGGCGGTACATCGTCGTCCTCGGGTTGGTCCTCGCGGCGGTCGCGGGCGGGTCGGCGTTCTTCCTCATCAACAACGCCACCCAGCAGGCCGGGACGGCCGGGCTGCAGACCGCGAACATCGTGGTCGCCGTGCGCCAGATCCCGGCCCGCAAGCCGATCGAGACCGGCGACGTCCAGGTCCGGGCGGTGCCGCTCGATGCCACGAACGCGAGCGGGGTCTTCACCGATGCGACGAAGGTCGTCGGGCTCGTGCCCGGGGTCAACATCCTCGAGGGCCAGCCGATCTACGCCAACATGCTCGCCTCCACGACCGCCGGCGGCGGCTTCTCGATCCTCGGGGCCGGCGAGACCCTGGCGCCCGATTCGCCGGACTGGCGGGCCGTCGCGATCACCGTCCCGGACGCCCAGGCCGTCGGCGGACTGGTCCAGGCCGGCGACATCGTCGATCTCTTCCTGACCGCGACGGTGCTCGTCCCCCAGACCCTGCTCGACCAGGGCAAGTACTACGCCGACAAGTCGACCAAGATCACCTACCAGAACATCCCGATCCTCCAGAAGGCGGGCACGTCGTACATCGTCAAGGTCCCGCTCCAGGTCGCCGAGGAGATGAGCCACCTCGGCTCGACCGGCACGGCGACCTTCAGCATGGCCCTCCGACCGACCCAGGACACCCGGATCGTCGACGTCTCCAGGCTGGGCGAGACGACCAA
>JBGPFS010000217.1:0-4219 GCA_041483455.1 Candidatus Limnocylindria bacterium
GCCGAAGGGCTAGGGCCGAAGGGCCAGGGCCGGAGCGCCAGGGCCCAAGCGCCAGGGCCGGAGCCTCGTCCACCCACGCGCCGTCGCCTGGCCGGCTGTTCGGCCGGCGGTCCCGGGGCGATGATGGCGGAGTGACCGGGCGGACGATCCTCCACGTCGACCTCGACGCGTTCTTCGCGGCGGTGGAGCAACGCGATCGGCCGGAGCTCCGCGGTCGGCCGGTGGTCGTCGGGGGCGGCGGCCCGGACCAGCGGGGCGTCGTGTCGGCCGCCTCGTACGAGGCGCGCCGCTACGGGGTCCATTCGGCGATGCCCCTCCGGACCGCGGGGGCGCTCTGCCCCGACGCCGTCTTCCTGCCGGTCGACGGCCGGCGCTACCAGGCGGTCAGCCGCGAGGTGATGGCGATCCTGCGGCGCTTCACGCCGCTCGTCGAGCCGATCTCGATCGACGAAGCCTTCCTCGACGTGACCGCGTCGCGGGCCCTCTTCGGCGACGGTGAGACGATCGGCCGGTCGATCCGGGCGGCGATCGCGGCGGAGGTCCGGCTGACCGCCTCGGTCGGGGTCGCGGCGACGAAGCTCGTGGCCAAGGTCGCCTCGGACTTGCGCAAGCCCGACGCGCTGGTCGTCGTGCCGCCCGGGACGGAGGCCGCGTTCCTGGCGCCGCTTCCGATCTCGCGCCTGTGGGGCGTGGGCGAGAAGACGGCCGGAGCCCTCGCCGAGGTCGGCGTCCGGACGATCGGCGATCTCGCCCGCTTGCCGGACGACCTGCTCATCCGGCGCTTCGGTCGGCACGGTGCAGCCCTCGCGGAGCGGGCGCGCGGCATCGACGACGACCCGGTGGGCGACGGTGGAGCCGCCAAGTCGATCGGCCATGAGCACACGTTCGACGTCGACACGAGCGACCCGGAAGCGATCGAGCGGACGCTCCTCGCGATGGCCGACGGGGTCGCCGGCCGACTCCGCTCGGCGGGTCTCCGCGCGGCCACGATCTCGGTGAAGATCCGCGACTCGTCCTTCCGCACGATCACCCGCCAGCGGACGCTGCCCGAGCCGACGGACCTGACCGAGCCGATCTGGCGGGTCGCGCTCGAGCTCGCTCGTCCCGAGGTGCGCGGACTCCGGATCCGTCTCCTGGGGGTGACCGCATCAGGTTTCGGCGAGCGGGAGCAGCTCGGCCTGTTCGAGCCGCTCGACGAGCGTCGTCGTCGAGCGACCGAGGCCGCCGACGCGGTCCGACGACGGTTCGGCGAGCGGGCCGTCACCCGGGCAAGGCTTCTCGGGAGCGAGCTGCCCGCCCCCTTCGAGCGCGACCCGATGAAGCCCCTGGAGCGCCGCACCGGGATGTCCGGCGGGGACGGTCCCGACGACACGAGGGGTCGCTGAGGAAGTAGCGCGAGCCGTGACAGCCAAGCTGTCACTGCGGTTCGCCAATCTGCAGCAGGGTCTTGACATCGAACAGGCGTTCGAACTACAGTCGAGCCAGAACCGAACAGACGTTCTGTCGCCGAGGTGACCTGGCGACGGGCCGCAGCGAGACCCCGATCGCGGGGCGCTGCCGAAAGGAGCCTGACGATGGCGATGATCCGCCTGGAGCCGGTCTCGGTCCGGGTCCGGACCGACTGGTTCGATGGACGCCCGCGTGAGATCGAGTGGGGCGACGAGCGCCTCCCGGTGACCTCGCTCGCGGTGGTCCGGCATGAGGCCTCCGCCTACCCGGTCGCGACCGGCCCGCGGACGCTGTTCGAGGTGGAGACTCCCCGGGCCCGCTTCGCCCTGACGTTCCAGCATCGATCGCGGCGCTGGATCGTCGACGGCGCCGATGAGCACGACGCTCGGGGCCTCGCCGCCCGGCTCGCGGAGATCCGCCCGGCCGCCTGAGCCCACGTCGTCGGGCGAGGCGCACAGGGGCGGCAGCCCGTCGATCCATGTCCAGCCCACCGACCGGGGATCCTCCCTCCGGGTCGGTCGGGACTTCCCGGGTCCGCGGGGCGGGCGCGCCGGTACCGCGCTCGCCCCGCGGCCGGACGTCCGGCGGAGCGGACCCCCCGACCCTACAATCCATGTCGTGAGTGAGCCGCGCGACCCGTTCCGGAGTCTGACGCTCGAGGCGTTCGTCCGGCGGCTGGCGTCGGCCGAGCCCGTCCCGGGTGGCGGCAGCGCCTCGGCGATCGCCGCGTCGCTGGGGGCGAGTCTCGTCGCCATGGTCGCGGTCCTGTCCGAAGGTCGCCCGAAGTACGCCGCGCATGCGGTCATGCACGCTGTCATGGGCGCGCGCGGGCGTGAGCTCGCCGACCGGTTCCTCACGCTCGCCGACGAGGACGCCGCGGCCTACGGCGCGTTCTCGGCCGCGATGAAGCTGCCGAAGGAGACCGAGGTCGACCGGGCCGCCCGTTCGGTCGCCATCCGGGCGGCCGCTCTCACGGCGGCCGAGGTGCCCCTCCGCTGCGTCGAGGCGTGTCGAGACCTGGTGATCGCCGCGGAGGCCCTGGCCGGGCGCAGCAATGTCAACGCCTCGAGCGACCTCGTGGTGGCGAGCCTGCTCGCCGAGGCCGCCGCCCGGGGTGGCGCGGCGAACGTCCTCGTGAACCTTCCGTCGATCGGCGACGAGGCGGCGGCAAAGCGGCTGACCCTGCGGGTCGACGGGCTCCTCGGCGAAGTCGAGCGACTCGCCGGCGCGACCCGCCAGGCCGTCTACTCTGGTGTGGGTCGCCCGCCGCTGCCGGTCGGGCCGAGCGGGGCCGCCTGATCCCGATGCCGGACGCGGTCGGTACGGCCGATCCGATCGCGGCGGTCCGAGGCGAGGCCCGGCTCCTGCTCGGCAGGCCGATCGCCGCGGAGATCCGGGCCGGCGTCGAGGCCGACGTCGCGGCCTTTCGTGCGCTCAACGGCTTCGCGCCCGAGCTGGCGGTCCTCCTCGTCGGCCGGGACGCACCGTCCGAGGTCTACCTTCGCCAGATCCTGGTCGGCTGTGCGAAGGCCGGGATCATCGGTCGCCTGGTCGAGCTTGGCGACGGCGTCACGGAACGGACGGTCACGGACGCGCTCGCGGTCCTGAACGCCGACCCCCGGGTCTCCGGGATCATCGTCCAGATGCCGCTGCCGCCAGGGATCCGCCTGCGGACGGTGGTGGACGCCATCGATCCGATCAAGGATATCGATGGGATCCATCCGCTCAACGCCGGCCTCCTCCGGCTCGGCTACGACGGGTTCCTCCCTGCGACCGCCCATGCGGCGGTCGAGATCCTGCGCCGGTCCGGGATCGAGATCGCGGGCCGGACGGCCGTCGTGATCGGTCGGTCGCCGGTGGTCGGGATGCCGGTCGCGTTCCTCCTCGTGAAGGAGGATGCCACCGTGACGGTCTGCCACTCGAAGACGCCCGACCTCCCCAGCCGGGTACGCGACGCGGACATCGTCGTCGTCGCAGCTGGCCACCCGGGCCTGGTGACGGGGGCGATGCTCAAGCCGGGCGCGGTCGTCGTCGACGTCGGGATCAACGTCGTTGGTGGGGCGCTCGTGGGCGATGTCGACTTCGACAGCGCGAAGTCCGTTGCCGGGGCGATCACCCCGGTCCCCGGCGGCGTCGGTCCGGTTACGAACGCTCTCCTTCTCACCCACCTGGTCCGAGCTGCCACCGTCCAGGCGGGCGCCGACTCGACGTAGCGACCAGTCCCCACCGCGCCCCCCAGCGCAGGAGAACCACATCCATGAGCCTACCGTCTGACCTTGAGATCGCGCGGTCCGTCACCCCCCGCCGGATCGTCGACGTCGCGGGCGACCTCGGCATCCGCGAGGACGAGCTGGAGCTGTACGGCCCGATCAAGGCGAAGGTCAGCCTGAGGGCGATCGAGCGGCTGGAGGCCCAGAACCCACGCGGGAAGTACATCCTCGTGACCGCGATCACTCCGACGCCTCTGGGCGAGGGCAAGTCGACGACGGTCGTTGGCCTGGCCCAGGGCCTGAACCGGATCGGTCACCGGACGGCGGTCACGATCCGCCAGCCCTCCCTCGGGCCGGTGTTCGGAATCAAGGGCGGTGCCGCCGGCGGCGGTCGCAGCCAGGTCATCCCGATGGAGGACTTCAATCTCCACCTGACCGGCGACGCCCACGCGATCGGTGCGGCCCACAACCTGGCGGCCGCGTTCCTGGACAACAGCATCCACCACAAGAACCCCCACGGGATCGACCCGCTGTCCATCCTCTGGCCGCGCGTCGTCGAC
>JBGPFS010000218.1:0-4164 GCA_041483455.1 Candidatus Limnocylindria bacterium
GGGGCCGAGGCAGCGGCCATCGAGGCAGGGCGAACGGGGGTCAGCTGGGACGTCCGCGGGACCCTTGCCGGAGGGCTGGCCGACCCGCGCGATGCGGAGACATTCGGACGCGAGGGCCTGGTCCTCCGACCGATGGAACAAGCGCAGCGTGGCGAGCTGCTCACCTACCTCGGCGCGACCTTCGGCCCCGACTGGCCCCACGACATCGAGTGGTTCCTCGATGAAGGCGGCGACGCAGCCGCGATCCTCCTGCTCCGTCGTGGGGCGACCGGAGCGATCGTCGGATTCGCGCGGATCGTCGTCCCGGACGCGGGGCCGGTGCCGCCGCAGCTCTACTGGCGGAAGCTGCTCGGCCCGGCGCCCGGCGGCCTCGGCCCGATCGGCGTCTCGCCGGGACTCCGCGGCCGGGGCGTCGGCCGGGCCCTCCTGGCGTTCGCCCTGGACGAGCTGTACGCGCGGGGCGGGCGGGACGTCGTGATCGACTGGACGATCCTGCTCGGATACTACGGACGTCACGGGTTCCGGCCCTGGAAGACCTACCTCTCGAGCGCGTTCCCGCCGCCCGTCCGCACGGAGGCGAACCGATGATCGAGGTGACCGGCGGCCAGGCGGCGACCTACCTGCGCCGGGTGATCGAGCTCCTGGAAGGGCTGGCCGCCAGCCAGGTCGATCCGATCGAGGCCGCCGCGCGGGCCGTCGCCACGGCCATCGGCGATGGCCACCGTGTCTATGTGGCTGCCACGAGCCACGTCCTCCACACCGAGCTCTACCTGCGGGCTGGGGGCCTGGCCGCCGTCCATCCGCTCGGCGAGGCCCCGGACCTCTCGACACCGATGCTCGAGCTGTCGGCCGGCCTGCTGACCGGCGACGGCACGTTCGTCCCGGAGCGCGGCGACATCGTCCTCGTCGGGACGAACGCCGGGACCGATGCGGGCACGGTCCAGGCTGCGCTCGCGGCGCACGAGGCGGGTTGCACGGTGGTCGCCCTGACGATCGTCGCGTACGAGCGCCATCGGGACGTGGTGGTCGAACACCCCAGCGGGGCGAAGCTGGTCGACATCGCGGACGTCGTGATCGACATCGGGGGCACCGTCGGCGATGCCGAGCTCGAGATCCCCGGGCTGCCCGAGCCGTTCGGGCCCACCAGCGGCGTCCTGCTGGTCGCCGCGACATGGGCGATCCTCGCCGGGGCCGCCGAGCTGCTAGCCGCTGCCGGCCGGGTGCCGATCGTCTATCGCGGCGTCCAGCTGCCCGGCGGCGGGGCGCTCTTCCGTGAGCGGAAGGCGCGCTACGAGACGACCCGGCGCGGCTGGGACCCGCCCGACTGAGGCGCCCGGCCAGGCGGAGGAACGGGTCGGGTCGAAGCGCCGCCAGCGCCCTCGGCCCGACACGCGCCGGACGGCTGTTCAGCGGGCTGGGTGGGCCTCATTGTTGTCTACCGCGCCATCATCGTTGTCGCTCTGCCATCGATCCCCGAGGACTTGCGGAATGTGGACGCTCGGTACGCCATGGTTCGAGCTCGTGATCCGGGCGGCGCTCATCTACGTCGTCTTCTTCGGCGCGCTCCGACTGTTCGGGAAGCGCGAGATCGGCCAATTCACGCTCTTCGACCTCGCCCTCGTGCTGCTTGCCGCGAACGCACTGCAGCCTGCGATCACGGGGCCCGACGCGTCGATCCCCGGTGGGCTGATCGTGATCGTCACGCTCTTCGTGCTCGATCGGGGCGTGGCCGCCCTGCGCGTGCGCAGCCCGCTGGTCCGCCGGCTCCTCGAATTCGGGCCGACGGTCATCGGGCGCGACGGCGCCTGGCTCTTGCCGGTCCTTGTCCGCCAGGGCCTCGACCTGGTCGACGTGGAAGCCGCGCTCCGCGAGCACGGGCTCGACGAGTTGAAGCAGATGAAGCTCGCGACCCTCGAAGGCGACGGGTCGATCAGCATCGTCGCCACGGACTCCGCCGGCGCCGCCGCGGCCGGGCGCCGGCGGCGTCGCTATCGTCGGCCGGTCTGACCGGGCGCGAACGCGGAGATCCGGGCGAAGCGCCGGGGCAGCCGGCGTCAGGACGTGCCGGGCGACTCGACCAGCGGCCCGTCGGACTCGGGTTCGTCGGACTCGGGCCCGGCGGACTCGGGCCAGGCGGCGTCCGCCTCAGCGGCACTCGGCAAGCCCGCCGCGAACCCGACGATGAGCAGGACCGCCCCGAGGCCGGACAGCATGGACGACGGGATGAAGAAGCCCGACGGGAGCTCGATCAGGCCATACAGGGCAGACGCGTTGACGAGGCTGAGCGCGGAGGTGGCGACGAACGCGAGGGCCCCGCAGGCGAGCACGATGCGCCCGCGCCGGGACGGCCGATCGGTCGACGCGTCCGGGAGGGCGACGGCGGCCAGATAGGCCCAGGAGATGGCGACCAGCGCGGCGAAGACACCGGCCACGACCTCCACCCGGTGCACCGGCCCGTGCTGGCCGAGAACCGCCAGGAGCTGGCCGGCGGCGAGGGCGATCCCGAACGCGATGACCAGGAGCCTCCCGACCGACCGGCGCGCGGATGGCGCGGCGGCCCGGTCCCGGAGAAGACCTGACAGCCCGACCCCGAGCAGGACCGGTCCGGCCAGCCGCGCCAGGGCGACCACGAGCCGGATCAGGTCGCCCAGCCGCTCGTTGGGCACGCGCTCGGTCGCCGTGACCGCGGGCACCACGGCCGACTCCCAGTAGATCGGCCAGGCGAGACCCACGAGCTCGGCGCCGGCGAGCGTCAGCGCCCCGATGAGGATGAGCCGGCTGGTGCGCCACGCCGTCGGCTCACCGACGAGGAGCGCGGCCGGGAGGAGGACGATGAGCGCCTCCGAGACCGCGCGCACGATCCCGGCGACGTACGTCGTGAGGGTCGAGGGGACGGGCAGCAAGACCAGCCGCTGCACCAGGTCGAGCCCGGCCAGGACGACGAACAGCCACGCCAGCGAGGTCAGGCGACGAACCCAGGCACCCGCGCCCGATCGCCCTCGGCGCGTCATCGTGGAATGCACGACCGACTCCCTCGTGAGGAACGGCGCAAGCATACGACGCGGAGGCGGTGCAACCGCTGGGTGGCAGGCGAGAGCGAAGACCGGGAGCCGGCCCGAGATGGGCCGGCTCCCGGTACCAGGTCGTAGGCGCGCCCCCGCGGGGCGCGCCGCTGCGAGACGGGGGAGGTCAGTAGTTGCCGCTCGCCGTCGCGACGTCCTGCTGGTGGATCGGGGTGGGCGTGAACTCGAGCCCGTAGAACCAGGTCACCGACTGGACGTCATTCGAGTCGGTGTAGAGGGCGTGGAAGTTGCCGTCGGCATCGGCCGCCATCTCCGTGTAGTCGCCGAAGAATCCACCGCCGAAGCCATAGCGGGTGTTGATCGGATGGGTCGTGACCGTGTTCGTCACGTCGGTCGTGAGACTGCGGACGACGTAGTCGAGCCGCGTGTTGTCGATGTAGTTGCCGAGGGTCGGGCAGGTGATCCGACCGAGCGCCCCGGCGGGCGCGTCCGCACACGTCTGCCACGGGGAGACGGTGAGGCCACGATACGCCCCGAGGTAGACCTTTCCGTTCGCCGACGTCGCGGCGCTCGGGAAGATGTCCTCGATCGGCTTGTCCGCCGGCGCCGCCAGCGTGGTGAGGTCAGGATTCGTCGCCGGGTAGCCCGCGGCCGTTCGGGAGCCCTGGGTGAAGACTGCTGCCGGCGTACTCCAGGTCGCGCCGCCGTCGGTCGACTTGGCGTAGACGGCCGCCGAATGGCAGTTCGCCCGGACCGCTGGGGTACCGGAGATCCACGAGGCACACCCGAGCGTGCCGGAGAAGTCGCCGTTGGCGTTCGGCACCATGCCCGTCCAGGTCGCGTAGAGGTCGCCGTTCGAGGCGATCGCCGCGGCCGGGAAGCTGTTGACGCGGAAGGCCGTGTCGCGGAGCGGCAGGCTGTCGGCGACGGTCCCGACCCGGACCGGCTGGCTCCAGCTGGCGCCACCGTCCGATGACTTGACCATGTACTCGCCGTCGATGGCCGACTTGCGGGTCGAGCCGTTCCAGAACACGTAGAGGGTGCCGTCCGGACCCACGACCGGGCGCGAGCCCTGGCCGTAGAGGACGTTCCCGGAGATGAGCTTGGGATCGCTGAACGTCGCACCGCCGTCGGTCGAGGA
>JBGPFS010000219.1:0-4086 GCA_041483455.1 Candidatus Limnocylindria bacterium
CCGACACGCCCGCGCTCGCCGAGGCCATCGCCACGCTCGGCCGGGTCGATGCCGTCGGCCATCGGATCGTGCACGGCGGGACCCGGTTCACGGCCGCGGTCCGGATCGATCGAGAGGTCCAGGACCGGATCCGGGCGCTGACCGATCTCGCCCCGCTGCATCAGCCGAAGTCGCTGGCCGCCCTCGACGCGGTCGCCGAGGTCCTGCCCGGCGTCCCCGCCGTGGCCTGCTTCGATACGGCGTTCCACGCGACGATGCCGGCCGCCGCCTCCACCTACGCCCTACCGCCCGAGTGGCGCAAGCGGTGGGACCTCCGCCGCTACGGGTTCCACGGTCTCTCGCACGCCTGGGCGTCTCGACGCGCGGCCGAGCTCGTCGGGACGCCGGTCGAGGACCTCCGGATCGTCACCTGCCACCTCGGGGCCGGGGCGTCGCTGGCCGCGGTCGAGGGCGGTCGGTCGGTCGAGACGACCATGGGCTTCACGCCCCTCGAGGGCCTCGTGATGGCGACCCGTTCAGGGTCCGTCGACCCGGGTCTCGTCCTCTGGCTCGAGGAGCACGTCGGGATGCCGCCGGCGGAGCTGGCCGCCACGCTCGAGCACCGATCCGGTCTCCTCGGACTCGCCGGGACGGCCGACATGCGCGAGATCCTCGACCGTGCCCGCGACGGCGCGCCCGAGGCGACCCTTGCGCTCGAGGTCTACCTCCACCGGCTGCGGGCGGGGATCTCCTCGATGGCGGCCGCGATGGGTGGCCTCGACGTCCTCGCCTTCACCGGTGGCGTGGGCGAGAACGCCCCGGCGATCCGCGAGCGTGCCGCCGGCAAGCTCGGCTTCCTGGGCATCGCGATCGACCACGAGCGGAACGAAGCCGCGACCTCGGACGCGGAGATCGGCTCGCCCGGCGGAGCGGTCCGGACGCTCGTGATCGCCGCGCGCGAGGATGTGCAGATCGCCCGCGAGGTCCGCCTGGCCCTCGGGGCTGCCGAGGGACCTTCGAGCCGGGCTGGCTCATGACCGGCCCTGCCCCGTTGCGCGATCCTGCCCGGAGGACGCAGCCGTCCGGCGCTCCGACCGTCGACCATCGCCGGGTTCGCGCGCTCAAGGATCGCGAGGACGTCCGGTTCCGCGCCGCCCACCCGCGCTCGCTCGCGCTGCTCGAGCGGGGCCGGCGGGTGATGCCCAACGGGGTCCCGATGGCCTGGCTGGTGGGCAGCTACCACCACGTCCCGCTCTGGGTGGACCAAGGCCGCGGGGCTCGTTTCACGGACGTCGACGGCCACGAGTACAGCGACTTCAACATCGCCGACCTGTCGATGTTCTGCGGCTACGCCCCGGAGCCGCTCGTCCGGGTCGTGGCCGACCGGATGGCGCGCGGGAACCAGTTCCTCCTGCCGACCGAGGACGCGATCATCGTCTCCGAGGAGCTCGGTCGGCGGTACGGGCTGCCGAAGTGGCAGTACACGCTGTCCGCTTCGCAGGCGAACACCGAGGCGATCCGGGTCGCGCGCGTGGCGACCGGCCGCGACAAGGTCCTCCTGTTCGATGGCAAGTACCACGGCCATCTCGATGAGGCCCTCGTCGAGCTCGACCCTGCCGGCCAGCTCGTCCCGGAGGAGCGAGGGCTCCCGGCGGATGTCGTCCGGGGCACCGTGCTGATCCCCTTCAACGACCCGGCCGCGCTCGCGGCGGCCCTCGAGCGGCGCGACGTCGCGCTCGTCCTGACCGAGCCCGCCCTCACCAACAACTTCGGGCTGATCCTGCCGGAGCCGGGCTTCCACGACGCCCTGCGGGCGATCAGCCGGGCGACGGGAACGCTGCTCGCCCTGGACGAGACGCACACTCAGGTCGTCGGCCCGGGCGGCCTGACCGCGGGCTGGAAGCTGGCACCGGACCTGGTGACGATCGGCAAGTCGATCGCGGGCGGCGTGCCGTTCGGCGCCTGGGGCATGACCGAGCCCGTGGCGGCGCTGCTGGAGCAGGGCAAGGGTCCCGACGGTGAGCGCTCCGATCTCGTCGCGACCGGCGGGACCCTCTTCGGCAACGCGCTCTCGATGGCCGCGGCGCGGGCGACGATGCTCGAGATCCTGACTCCGGCCGCCTACGCGAACACCCAGCGCCTGGGCGCCCGCCTCGCCGGCGGGATGCGGGCGGGCGTGGAGCGGGTCGGCCTGCCGTGGCACATCCAGCACCTGGGTCCCCGGGCCGGCTACACGTTCCGGACGACACCGGTCCGCGATGCTGCGGAGGCCCGGACCTGCGCCGACGAGCTGCTCACCCGACTCATCCGGATCTGGCTCGCGAACCGCGGGGTCTGGGAGGCGATCGTCGGGGCCGGCCCGGTCTGTCCGGTCCCGGCCACCGACCCCGACGTCGACGCCTACCTCGTCGCCTGGGACGAGCTCCTCGACGCCCTCACTCGCTGAGCGAGGCTACGTAGCGCTCGAGGTCGCGGAGGTGGGCGCTCGCGTGCCGGAAGGGGCCGCCCGGACCGCCCAGGATCGAGCCGACGATGGTGGCGGTCGCGCGCCGGCTCCGCCGGGTCGGTGGAGCGGCCCAGGCCTCGGCCGGGATCGCCCGGAGCGCCTCGATGAGCCGACGTTGGACCGTGTCGAACCGCTGGCGAACGGCCGCGGCCGTTCGGGCCCGGTCGGCCGCGGCTGCCTCGGCGTTGACGGCGGTCAGGCCGCGCGTCCGGAGGGCACGGTCGATCGGCGCGACCTCGCCCGCGCGCCACGCCTCGAGCGCACCGAGCGCGTTCTCCTCCCAGGCGCCGAGATGGCCCAGGAGATCCTTGGCCGACCAGTCTCCGCCCCCGATCGTCTCCGGGCGCTCGAGCTGCCCATCGGTCAGGCGGTCGGCCAGGCGCCGGACTGCCCGGTGCTCCTCGTCGAGGATCTCGATCGCCGCCTCGATCCCGAAGGTCGTCATCGCCCACCTCCTGGCCGGTAGTCTGCCCGAAGCGATCGGCGGCGTCCGGCTCCGCGTGAGACTCCAAGGGTCGTCCGGCCCGGTCCTGTCGTGACCCGGGGCTCTGTCGCGGCCCGGGTCGAGGCCTCAAGACTGCCCCATCGACCCATCCCGAGATGAGCGCGATGACCAAGGTCCTCCTCGTCCACCACGACATCGACCTCGCCGACCAGGAGACGGACTCGCTCCGCCGGCACGGCTACGAGGTCCTCCAGTGCATCGGACCCATCGGCGCGCACTGCCCGATCCTCTCCGGCCGGAGATGCGAGATGGCCGACGGGGCCGATGTCCTCGTCTACGACGCCTGGGTCACCGGGGAGCCGGGCGGAGCGCAGCGGCTGATCGAGGGACTGCGCGCCCTCCATCCCGAGGTCCCCGTCGTCCTCTGCGCGAGCGGCATCGAGCCCGACTGGATCGAGACCGCAGGCGAGCACCGGGTGACGCCCCTCGTCGGCGTTCCGACCGGCGACCGGCTGGCGGCGGCCATCAAGCAGGCCATCGCGGACGTCCGTCCTTCCGCCTGACCCGCGCGGGCCGTTCGGGCCCGTACGGCCCGGCCTTCGGTCGCTTCGGGGGGCCGGCTTCGGGCCGAACGGTTCGTTCGCCTCAGCCGCCCGCGAGGGACGATCGGCGGGACCGACGAACGTGCCCGAAGGACGCTGAGGAGCCCCACCATGATCTCGAACCGCGTCGCCGACGTGATGACCACGAAGGTCGTGACGGTCGGGCCGGAGACCCCGCTCAAGGAGGTCGCGCGCCTGATGATCGGCCATGCCGTGAGCGGCCTCCCGGTCGTCGACGAGACCGGTCGAGTGGTCGGGATCGTGTCGGAGGCCGACCTGCTCATCAAGGAACGCGGCACGGACGGGATCCAGCGCCGGCCGCTCGCCCGGATCTTCGGGGAGTCCGCCGAGACGCAGCAGGTCATCGCCAAGGTCGAGGCCGTGACCGCCCGGGAGGCGATGACCGCCCCGCCGATCACGATCGAGGCCGATCGACCCGTCCGTGAGGCAGCGGATCTGATGATCGAGCGACAGGTCAACCGGCTTCCGGTGGTCGACCTCGAGGGACGCCTGCTCGGGATCGTCACCCGGGCCGACATCGTTCGCGCCTTCAC
>JBGPFS010000220.1:0-3941 GCA_041483455.1 Candidatus Limnocylindria bacterium
GTCGCCATGGCCTGGGCCGCGTACCAGATCTTCGTTCCGTCCCCGCTGGCCGTGGCGGTCGCGGCCCCCGGCCTCGGCTACCTGCTCGGGTCCGGGAACATCCACGGGTTCATGTTCGCCGTCCTCGTGACCTTGTGGCTATGGCGCGGACGGACCTGGCCGGCGGCGCTTCTGGGGATCGTCACGGCGGCCAAGATCATGCCTGTCGTGTTCGTCCCATGGCTGCTGTCCGAGCGCCATCGGAGGCCGATCATCGCGTTCGTCGTCGCGGCACTGGCGTGCAGCCTGATCGGCGTCGTCGGTGCCGGGTTGGCGGCCACCCGGCAGTACCCGGACATCATGCTGACCTCGGCACCCCAGGCCGTGAGCCTGTCCTACCTCACGAAGATCCGGTGGCTGTCGCCCGTCCTGACGGTCGTCGGCATGATCGCCACGCTGCTGCTGCGCGGGCGCCGCTCGTACCAGATGGCGGTGCTGACGATGGTGCTGTTCAACGCGTCGGGCATCGGGTTCGCCGGTGGCAGCGTCATCGTCCTGCTGGCCCTGCCACGCGAGCCCCGCTTCGTGACGGCAGACCTCGCCGGCCGTCGCCTCGCGGCCCGCGTCCGCGCAGCGGTCACGGACCCCGATCTCGTCGAATACGCGCTCGTGGTCGGCTTGATCGTGCTGGTCGAGGTCGTCGCGTTCTTCGTCAGGTAGCGCAAGCCTGGCGAACGCGGCGCCCGCTACCGTCCGCCTCGCCCCCGGCTCCGCGAAGTCATCGCCCCGCTCGTGATCGGGCCGGGCAAGCTGCCCGACACGGGGGCGGCGCTCGGCCGGACGATCCGGGAGTTCCGTCATGCCGTAGACGTCAAGGACGAGCCCACGACGCCGGCGCCGAGCGACCCCGCTCCGGTCGCTGCATCCCCGGCGCAGGTCGCGCCACCGGCGACCGATGGATCTGTGGCCGCTGACCCTCTCGACGACCTCAGCTGACAGCCGCCTGCCACGTGGTCCGACGGGCGAGGTGATCCGCACCTTCACCCGTAGAGTGTTGGCGCTACTCCTCTCGACCCGACCAAACTCACCGATCTAGCCTCTGAGCTCAAGGATCGGTGGCACTTGAGCTCTTGCTGATCGTTGAGATCGCAAAGGTCGTCCTGGCCGGACCGGAGCCCCTCCGACGCCTGTTTCTTGCTCGCGGTCCTGCGCCGACACCGAGGATTCCCCGCGCTGCCCGTGTGACGGTTGAGAGGGGCTGACTGAGAAGAGAGCTCGACGGCTCAGCGACGATCCACTGATAGTGTGTCCGTCAACGGCGCCGGGCGCGGAGCGCCGTGAGCAACACGATCGGCTCGGGCCTCCGTCACAGTGCCACGGTGGTCACGATGGATGCGGGAGAGCGCCTTGGGCTTGAGAGAGGCGAGACCGACGACGGGCTTTGACCGACGACGGGCGTTGACCATGGTTCTCCCGAGGGCCCGAGGGCCGTTCATGTCCGCTGCGCTGCGGTTCTCGCTCGTTGGGATCGTCTTCCTGAGCGGTTGCGCGACGAGCCCGCCAGTGCCCCAGCCCACCGCGTCGGCCTCCGCCCCTCAGCCGACGGACACCCCGTCTGCTGCCCCCGCCACTCTGACCCCGACAGGGACGGCGACACCGACGGCGACCGCGTCACCAGGCGGATCGCCGGGCCAGACGCCCACGATCGTCCGCACGGTCGATGCCACAGTCCATTCGGACTCGATCCCGCCGGCGCTGTCATCCGTGGCCTTCGTCGACGTCGCAACTGGCTGGGCCGCTGGCCGCGGCGTCATCTTGGGCACGACCGACGGCGGGAAGAGCTGGCGGCCCGAGTGGACCGGCACGCGCTCGATCTCGTCGCTCTCGGCGGTCGATCGGTCCCACGCATGGGGGCTCGGGTACGGGGATCTGCTTACCACCGCGGATCGGCTCATGCGCACCATCGATGGCGGTCGCAGCTGGACGATGACGAAGCTGAGCGGCGGATTCCGCGAGATCACCTTCGCGACCGACCGGGTCGGCTGGGCCGTCGTCGGCGGGATCACTGACACAACAGCCGGGCACGGCAGGCTGTGGGAGACGGTCGATGGCGGCCTGCACTGGCGGTCGTCGGCTTTGGCGGCCGGGGTCGACGCCGTCTGCTTCGCGAGCCCGGGCCTCGGCTGGGCGGCGGGTGGCTCCAACGTCTATCGGACGGTCGATGGCGGCGGGCGGTGGACGATCGTCGCCCACGGACCAAGCGATGCGATCGAGGCCGCGTGGTTCGCCACCATCCGATGCCGGGGGAACGGCGCGTGGGTCCTCTCGACCGGTGGCGGGGCCGCTGGCAGCGAAGGGTATCTCGTGACGAGAACGCTCGATGGTGGCGCACGCTGGCAGACCGTCCTCGGCCAGTTGGGGGGCGCAGCCGGTGCCGTGTCGACCATCGATGCGTATGCCGGATCGTTCGACGCGGCCTCGGCGAGCGCCGCCGGCTTCATCGGGTTCTGCCCCGCGTGCGGGTACGTCGACTGGTCGTACACCCGCACGGCCGACGGCGGTCGGACCTTCACGCATGCGCCCCTGGCCGGGCTGACGGGAGCGTCGCTGCGCGACATCAGGTTCGCGGATGCGACCCACGGCTGGATCGCGGGCAGTGCCGCGGGCGGGTTCCTCCTCGCGACCACCGACGGTGGGCGAACGTGGCATCGAGCCTACCCGGTCGATGCACCGTGGCCCTCCCTCGATGTCGTCCTCGTGTCTCCGAGCGTCGGCTTCGGGCTCGGTGTCATCGGCATCGGGCGCGCGATCCTGCGGACGGACGACGGCGGACGCACCTGGCAGGCGATCGGCCGTCTTCCGGTCGATCCCGGGGCTCGCGACCGCGACCCGATCCTCTCGTTCGTCGACCCAGAGCACGGCTGGGTCGCGACCGCCACTGGCGTGCTGGCGACGACCGACGGTGGCCACACGTGGCGCAGCGTTCCCGGCGCGCCGCCCGGCGGGGTCGCTTTCGCGGATGCCGAGCACGGCTGCGCCGGATCCTTCGACACCCCAGCCTCGATGACGACGGACGGAGGCCAGACGTGGGCGCCGGTCGACGCGGGCCGGGGTGTCGTCGCCTGCGCGGCAAGCCTCCTCGATCCGGCCTGGGTCCGGGCCGCACAGCCGTTCGACCCGGGCAACCTCCTGACCATCGGGGCGGTCGTCGATACGACCCACGCCTGGGCCCTCGGTTCGCTCGACGCCGACCGGATCGGCCTCGTGTCCACGACGGACGGCGGCACGACCTGGACCGCCTACCGGTGGCCGTCACCTCCGGATGGAACCGGCGGAACGGTGTCTGACACTCTCGTCCGCGTGTCGTTCGCCACTCCGACCATCGGCTGGGTGTTCACATTGTTTGGGCGCCTGTACGAGACGCGCGATGGGGGCGCGAGCTGGCACGAGGTCCAGGCCCGGTAGGTCGAGCGCCGCCAACGAGGCGCGCGTTCGGCACGATCTGGCCATCGTGTCGGTGGCTCAGCGATGCGCCAAGGCTCCTACGCTGATCCGACGCCCGACGTGAGGGATCGGACGGAGCACGGTTCTGACCATTCGCTCGGCGAGATCGTCACCGCGCTCATCAACGCGGGACCGGTGATCCACTCGGTTCGCGAAATACCCGTTCAACGGTTGGAAGCTGGACTTCCTCGTCGAGGCGCCGGACGGGACCTTGCGCCTGCCAGGAGGCACGCCTGGCGAACTGCCGCTCTCCTTCGCGCTGCTGGTGACGAAGCCCGCCTGATCGGTGCGTCAGCGCAGCGGGACGACCGCCGCGATACCGACGTAGTGGTCGCCGACGAAGACGAGGCTCGGCTCGCTGTCCTTGCCCAGGACGACCGCCCGCCCGTCGTCGCGGACCGCGTAGACCGCGCCACCCGATCCGGCCGCGACGCTCAGGTACGTGCGGTTGCCGCCGA
>JBGPFS010000221.1:0-3929 GCA_041483455.1 Candidatus Limnocylindria bacterium
ACATCGCCGACCCGCAGCGAGGCGAGCTCGGACAGGCGAAGGCCGGTGTCGAGGAGCACGAGGCTGAGTGCCCGCTCCCGTTCAGAGGCAACGGCAAGCAGGCTCCGCAGCTCCGGATCGGAGAACGGTGCGATCAGCCGGTGGGGCACCTTCGGTCGGCGGAGCGCACGGAAGCCACCTGCGCTGGCGAGCTCCTCGACGGCGCACCAGTTGCCGAAGGCCTTCAGACCCCGGACGTAGCCCGCGATCGACTCGGGCGCGAGCGTCGCCCGCAGCTCGAGGGTCCAGGCCCGCAACTCGGCCGCTGGAATGGCGTCGACCGCTCGTGCCGCACCGAACCGGCGGACCGCCCGGACCAGGATCATCTGGTACCACTCGACCGTTCGGGGTGAGGCGCCCTCAGCGGCTTTGGCGGCGCAGAAGAAGTCGGCCGCGGCGCTCAATCTGATCGCCAGACTCTTTACAGAATCAGGCGAATCGCCGATTGGTGTCAAAGAGTCAGGCGAACAAACCGGGGTAGAGTCAGGCGAACTACGCATCTCTGAGCCTCCTCGGCGGGGCCGCCGAACGAGCTCAGAACCACACTATCTGGTGGTTCAGCCGCACTGGCTACACCACAGGTTGTGGTTTGGCTGGCGAGGAAGGATTCGAACCTTCGATCTCCTGATCCAGAGTCAGGCGCCTTACCGCTTGGCCACTCGCCAGTGCCGGCCGGGATGATACCGCGCCTAGGCCACGGCCGCCTCCCCGGGCTCGGCTGAAGAGCCCTCGTCGGCCGGCCCCGCGAAGGCGATCCCGAGCGTGTCCTCCAGGGTTCCGACGAGCACCGCCGCGAGCTGATCCCACTCGACGAGGAAGGCATCGTGGCCCTTGGTCGAGACGAGCTCGCGGTATCCGGCGTCGACCCCGGCGGACGCCGCGGCCTCGAGCAGCGACCGGACCTGGTCGGGTCCGTAGAGGATGTCGCCCTCGATCCCGACGCCGACCAGCCGCGTCCCGGCGGGCGCGAGCGTCGCCAGCGCACCCGAGATCCCGCCCCGCTCGCGCCCGATGTCGTGGCCGTCCATCGCGCGGACGAGGACGGCGTACGTCTCGGGGTCGAACCGCTCGACGAGCTTGCGGCCCTGGTGGTCGAGGTAGCTGACGACCGACGGCCGACCATCCGGTTCGGCGCCCCGACCGAACCGGTCATCGAAGTCTGCCCCGCTCCGATAGGTGGTCATCGCGAGCTGGCGGGCGAGCGCCAGCCCGTCGACCCCGAGCCGCTCGATCAGCTCGAGCTGGATGGCGTTCCAGGCGACGGCCAGGGCCCCGGTGGCCGCCGGAGCCGCGATCGGCATGGCCGTCCGGACGGCCGACGGTCGCTCGAGCGCGACCTCGAGCGCGACCATCCCGCCGAGCGACCCGCCCACGGCCAGCGCCAGCTCGTCGATCCCGAGGGCGTCGAGGAGCCGCCACTGCGCCCGGGCCTGGTCCCGGGTGGTCACCGGCGGGAAGGCGGGACCGTATGGCCGCCCCGTCGCAGGATCGCGCGCGGTCGGGCCGGTCGTCCCGTAGCGACCGCCGAGAAGGTTCGCGCAGAGCACTCCGACCCGTTCCGTATCCAGGGCCCGACCGGGACCGATGAGCGGCGCCCACCAGTCGCCGGCCGCGTCCGCGGAGCCGGTCAGGGCATGGATCACCAGGACCTGGGGCGCCTCGGCCGGGCCCGGCCCATCGTGGCGATAGGCCACGGTGAGGGCCGGGAGCACGACGCCGGACTCCAGGCTGAACGGGCCGAGCGCCGCGAACTCGAGCCGGCCCGCTCCCGTGGTCGGGAGCTCGACCGGACGCGCCGTGGCGGCCGCGCCCGGCCCGCCGCCCGCGGTCACCGCTCGGCGCCGGCCAGCTCGCCGGCGGAGTCCGTGGCACCCGTGGTGCCCGTCGAGCCCGGAGCGTCCGAGGCCCCGGTCGCGAGAGCGATCGCCCGGTCGAGGTCGGCGATGAGGTCGTCGACATGCTCGAGGCCGATCGAGAGGCGGACGAGATCGTCGGTCACGCCGGTCGAGGCCTGCTCGTCGGGCGTGAGCTGCTGGTGGGTGGTCGAGGCCGGGTGGATGATCAGCGACTTCGCATCGCCGACATTCGCGACGAGGCTGAACAGCTCGACCGAGTCGATCAGCTTCCGGCCGGCCTCCACGCCGCCCCGGAGCCCGAACGTGATCATCCCGCCGAAGCCGCCGCGCAGGTAGCGGAGCGCGTTCCGGTGGCCCGGATGCGACTCCAGCCCGGGGTAGCTGACCCACGCGACGTCGGCCCGCGCCTCGAGCCAGCGGGCGACGACCAGGGCGTTCTCGCTATGGCGCTGGATCCGGAGCGGCAGCGTCTCGAGACCCTGGAGGAAGAGGAACGCGTTGAACGGGCTCAGGGCCGGGCCGAGGTCGCGCAGGCCCTGGACCCGGGTCTTGATGATGAACGCGGCCGGCCCGAACGCGGCCGTGTAGCTGACCCCGTGGTAGCTCGGGTCCGGGTCGACGAAGTCCGCCCGGAAGCGCTCCGAAGCCGCCCAGTCGAACGTGCCGCCGTCGACGATGACCCCGCCGATCGCGGTCCCGTGACCGCCGATCCACTTCGTGGTCGAGTGGACCACGATGTCGGCCCCGTGCTCGACCGGTCGGCACAGGAGCGGCGCGAACGTGTTGTCGACCACCAGCGGGACCCCCCGCGCATGGGCGATGTCGGCGATCGAGGCGAGGTCGTGGACGTCGAGCCGGGGGTTGCCGATGGTCTCGAGGTAGACGGCCTTCGTCCGCCCGTCGATCGCCGGGGCGAACGTCTCCGGCCGGGTGCCGTCGACGAAGCGGGTCTCGATCCCGTACTTCGGCAGGGTCCAGCGCAGGAGGTTGTAGGTCCCGCCATAGAGGCTCGAGCTGGCCACGATGTTGTCGCCGGCGCGGGCGAGGCTGAGCAGGGCCAGCGTCTCGGCCGCCTGGCCGGAGGCCACCCCCAGGGCGCCGACCCCGCCCTCGAGCGCGGCGACCCGCTCCTCGAAGACCCCGGTGGTCGGGTTCATGATCCGGGTGTAGATGTTCCCGAACTCCTCGAGGGCGAAGAGCCGGGCGGCGTGGGCCGCGTCGTCGAAGACGTAGCTCGTCGTGGCGTAGATCGGGACGGCCCGGGCGTTCGTCGCCGGGTCCGGCTTCTGGCCGGCATGGAGGGCGATGGTCTCGGGCTGGAAGGTTCGCTGGTCGGTCACGGGATGGTTCTCCGGTCGTGCGGGGGAGGGGATCGCGGTGAGTCCCGGCGCCCTGGGGCGGGGCGGGGGGTTCGGCGGCTACCCGTCGTGTGGTCCGGAGAAACAAAGAGACCGCGAGTCCAGCCTTCTGGATCCGCGGCCCCGGGACCTCGTCTGCGGTCCCGCTACCTGCTGCTCAGGATGTGCGCGACCTCAGACCCCATCCTCCGCACGGCGGGGCCGCCGTCGCATACACATCGACCAGGAGACGCAGGTGTGGTTCATCGTCGGCGCATGGTGACGGACGCGCGCCCGGCCGTCAAGCGCCCCGTTCTACCGGGAACTCCGGCTCGACCAGCAGCGGCTCGGCATCGACGAGCCGGAGCAGGTCGATCGCATCGGTCAGGTGGGCGTTGAGGATCCGGCGAGCGGCGTCGAGCAGCTCGAACAGCTCCGCGTCCCGGACGCGGTAGATGACCGTCGTGCCCCGGCGCTCGGTCACGACGATGTTCCTGCCGCGCAGGATGGCGAGCTGCTGGGAGATCGACGACGCCGGGACCCCGATGGCGTCCTGGATGGCCCCGACGCTCAGGGGCCCGCCGCGCAGGAGCTCGAGGATCCGGATGCGCATCGGATGGGCGAGCGCCTTGAAGAACTCGGCCTTGAACTGGCGGAGCCCAACGGGGTCGTCCGGTCGGATATTGCGATCCACGCG
>JBGPFS010000222.1:0-3929 GCA_041483455.1 Candidatus Limnocylindria bacterium
ACTACCTGCGCGACAACATGGTCACCGAGCTGAACGAGCGGGTCCAGCGCGGCCACAGCTTCGCGATCGTCGACGAGGTAGACAACATCCTGATCGACGAAGCCCGGACGCCACTGATCATCAGCGGCCAGGCCGAGGAGTCGGCGGACAAGTACTACACGTTCGCCCGCCTCGTCCCGCGCCTGACCGCCCGGCCCGAGGGAGACGAGGAGGGCGGCGACTACTTCGTCGACCTCAAGGACCGAGCCGTCTCGCCGACCGAGATCGGGATCGACAAGATGGAGCAATGGCTCGGCGTCCCGAACCTGTACGACGCCGACCCGACGCTCGCCCGCCATTTCGAGCAGGCGCTCCGGGCGCACGCCCTCTACAAGCTCGACCGGGACTACATCGTCAAGGACGGCGAGATCGTCATCGTCGACGAGTTCACGGGCCGTCAGATGCCGGGCCGACGCTGGAGCGAGGGCCTCCACCAGGCGGTCGAGGCGAAAGAGGGCCTGCGGGTCCAGCGCGAGACGGTGACGCTCGCCACGATCACCTTCCAGAACTACTTCCGCCTGTACGACAAGCTGGCCGGGATGACCGGCACCGCGATGACCGAGGGCGAGGAGTTCCACAAGATCTACCAGCTCGAGGTCGTGGCCATCCCGACCCACCGGCCGATGGTCCGGGAGGACGACGCCGACCTGGTCTACCGGAACGAGGAGGGCAAGTTCAACGCCCTCATCGACGAGATCGTCGAGCTGCAGGAAGCCGGTCGGCCGATCCTGGTCGGCACGGTCTCGGTCGAGAAGTCGGAGGTCCTGGCCGAGCTCCTCGAGCGACGCGGCATCCGGCACGAGGTGCTGAACGCGAAGCAGCACGAGAAGGAGTCCGGGGTCGTGGCCCAGGCGGGTCGCTCCGGCGCGGTCACGATCGCCACGAACATGGCCGGCCGGGGCACGGACATCCAGCTCGGCGGGAATCCGGCCGGGCTGGCGTCCGACCTGCTCCACCGGCGCGGTCTCAACCCGGCCGAGGTCGACCGCGAGACGTACCAGGCGGCCCTGGCCGAGGCGAAGACGATCTGCGATGCCGACCACGAGCGGGTCGTCGCGGCGGGCGGGCTCCACATCATCGGCACCGAGCGTCACGAGAGCCGGCGAATCGACAACCAGCTCCGCGGCCGCGCCGGCCGCCAGGGCGATCCGGGCTCGTCGCGCTTCTACCTCTCGCTGGACGACGACCTGATGAAGCGGTTCGCCTCGGAGCGGGTCGCCGGGCTGATGGAGCGGATGGGCCTCGAGGACGACGTCGCGATCGAGTCGCGCCTCGTCAGCCGGACGATCGAGAGCGCCCAGACCCGGGTCGAGGGCTTCAACTTCGACATCCGGAAGCGGGTCGTCGAGTTCGACGACGTGATCAACAAGCAGCGCGAGACGATCTACGCCGAGCGCGACAAGGTCCTCCACAACGAGGACCTGGGCGAGACGATCGTGGGCTTCCTCGACGAGGAGATCGACGCCCTGCTCGAGCAGCACTGCTCGGCCGAGATCGTCGACGACTGGACGATGGCCGGCCTGGCGGCCGCGCTGCGGGCGATGGGCCTCGAGGGCCCGGGGACGTCCGAGGACGAGCTGTGGGACGTGGGCGGGCGCGAGGCCCTGCGCGAGCATCTTCGCGAGCTCGTCGACGCCAGGCTGGACGAGCGCGAGCGTGAGATCGGCGAGGTCGACTGGACGATGATCGAGCGGCTCGTCCTGCTCCGGACCATCGACTCGCTGTGGGTCGAGCACCTGACCGAGCTCGACGACATGCGGCGCGGCATCGGCCTGCGCGGCTACGCCCAGCAGGACCCGCTCAACGAGTTCCGACGCGAGGCGTTCAACCTCTACTCGGAGCTCCGCGGCTTCATCCGCCACCAGCTCGCCAACACGATCCTTCGGGTCAACGTCGTCCGCCAGCCCACGGCACCGCCTCCGGAACCGATGGCCATGCCCGACGCCCGCACGATCGCCGCGCTCAAGGCGGGCGGCGAGGCGAGCCGGGACGGCGGGTCGGGCGCCAGGGCCGGAGCGAGGGCGGGGGCCGCGCAGAGCGTCGGAGCGGCCGCGGCCGGCGGTGCCGTGGCGGCCGGCTCGGCGATCCGAGCCACGAACCTGCCCAGCGGGCCGGCCGTCCGGGGCGTCCGGGAGTCGATCGGCGACCAGGTCGTCGGCGGATCGGGCGCCGGAGGGGGCGGGGCCGGCGGGGCTCTGCGTCCGGGCTACGCTCCCGACGGTCGGCGGATGGGCCGGAACGACGCCTGCTTCTGCGGTTCGGGCCTGAAGTACAAGAAGTGCCACGGGCGCTGACCGGCAGACAGGCGCCTCGAGCGGACGCTCCACGAGGCCGGCCCCTCACTCGGTACTCCGTCGCAGGGCAGGGCGGGGCGAGCCGCGAAGCGCCACCGGTCGCGGGCGGGAAGGGCCGCCGGCGAAGAGCGTCGTCCGAGGATCTCGGGCGCGGAATCTCCCGATTCCCCTCTTGGCGATAGGGACTTGCGTCGGTATACTGGGCCAAATCCAGGTCGGGTCGCGCCGGCGGTCCCCGTCCCAGGGGGCCTCGGTCCGGGCTCGACCCGCGACCCGACCCGGCTCCGGACGCCGCCTTCAGGCAGCCCCGGGCGTCCTTCGCGAACCGCGCCATCGCATCGCCAGCCCCCCAGTCCGCCGCAGTGAGGGAGCCGTGAAGCAGGCCGAGGAAGCGTCGTTCATCGATCTGATCGCCTGTGAGCGCGACTGCCGGACCTGCAGTTACGCGGCCGCGCTCGACTGCGACGGCAACTGCGGCATCTGCCCCCACAACGGCTATTGTCCCTGCGTGAACCCCGTCGTCGCCCGGAGCAAGACCGCCCTGCGGCTCATCGAGCTCCGTCCGATCCTGCTCCAGGAAGCCCAGTCGGCGCGCGCCTGATGGACGCGTCTTCGATCCGGGACCTGGCCGAGCGGATCCGGTCGACCTCGGGGCGTCTTTGACCTCGCTGCCAAGGAACACCGGGTCGCCGAGCTCGAGGGGCTGACCGGGGAGCCCGGCTTCTGGGACGACCAGCGGTCGGCCCAGCGCGTCCTCCGCCAGGCTGACGGCCTGCGCCACGAGATCGCCCTCTGGCGCGGCCTCCAGTCGCGCGCCGACGACCTCCTGACCCTGCTCGAGATGGTCGACGAATCGGGCGACGCGGAGCTGACGGCCGAGCTCGAGCGGGACGGCCTCGCGCTCGACGTCGACTTCGCCCGCGAGCGGACGGCCCTGCTCTTCTCGGGCGAGTACGACGAGCGATCGGCACTCCTCTCGATCAGCGCCGGAGCCGGCGGGACCGAGGCGACCGACTGGGCCGAGATGCTCCTCCGGATGTACCTGCGCTGGGCCGAGCGACATCGCTTCGCGACCGAGATCGTGGACCGGACGGACGGCGAGCAGGCCGGCCTCAAGAGCGTCACGGTCGAGGTCGACGGGCGGGCCGCCTACGGCTGGCTGCGCGCCGAACGCGGCGTCCACCGGCTCGTCCGGATCAGCCCGTTCGATGCCCAGAAACGGCGCCAGACGACGTTCGCCCTCGTCGAGGTCCTGCCGGAGGCCGAGGACGACGTCGAGATCGAGCTCGACTGGGACGAGATCCGGGTCGACACCTACCGCTCCCAGGGGGCCGGCGGCCAGCACGTCAACAAGACCGACTCGGCCGTCCGGCTCACCCACGTCCCGACCGGGATCGTCGCCCAGAGCCAGAACGAGCGATCCCAGACCCAGAACAAGGAGATGGCGATCCGGGTCCTCACCTCCCGGCTCCTCGAGCGCGCGCTCGAGGAAAAGGAGCTGGAAGTGCGGAAGCTCAAGGGCGAGCACGTGGAGGCGGGCTGGGGCAATCAGATCAGGAGCTACGTCCTGCACCCGTACCAGATGGTCAAGGACCT
>JBGPFS010000223.1:0-3924 GCA_041483455.1 Candidatus Limnocylindria bacterium
CTCACGGCCCGACCCAGGACGATCTTGTCGAGGAACTGCCTGTTCTGACGACGCTCGCCTCGCTCCTCGGGACACTGCTTTCCCCCGGGCTCGAGGCGCGCCATCGCGAAGACGACGCCCGGGCGAGCGTCCAGGCGATCCTCGACACGGCAGCATTCATCCCGTTCTTCCAGCCGATCGTCGATCTCCACAGCGGGGCGGTCGTGGGCTATGAGGCCCTCAGCCGGTTCGGGATCGGCATCCCGCCCGACGCCGTCTTCGCCCTCGCCGTCCGGGCCGGGCTCGGGATCGAGCTCGAGACCGCCACGCTCGGCGCCGCCCTCGAGGCGGCGGCCAACGTCCCGCCCGAGGCGTACCTCAGCCTGAACATCTCACCGGGGCTCCTCCGATCCGGCACGCTCCGGGCGCTGCTGGGCGGGCGTGAGCGAGGGATCGTCCTCGAGATCACCGAGCACGTCGTGATCGAGGACTACCCGGCGCTCCGCCGCGAGCTCGCGGCGCTGGGGCCGAACGTCCGCCTCGCGGTCGACGATGCCGGCGCCGGCTACGCCAGCCTCCGCCACATCCTCGAGCTCGCGCCCGACTTCGTGAAGCTCGACATCGGGCTCATCCGCGGGATCGATTCCGATCCCGCCCGCCAGGCGCTCATCGCCGGGATGGGCTACTTCGCGCTGAAGCGCAAGATCGGGCTGGTCGCCGAGGGGATCGAGACCGCTGCCGAGCTCAAGGCGCTGCGGGGACTCGGGATCGGATACGGCCAGGGCTACCTCTTCGGCCGTCCCCAGGACGGCCGTGGGCCAGGACCGTGGCCGACGAAGGTCGCCCTGGGTCATTGGTGAGTCAAGGTGCTACGCGCCAGGCGCGACGATCGCGTACCTTACCGCCCGATCGCGTCCACGGTGGGCCGCACGACGCGACGTGACCGACGGCACTACTCGTCCTGATCGGCCCGACAGACACTTGCCCGACACTACGGGGAGCTTCGACGCGCGGCCCGCACACGGCCGCCGGGACCGCGCCGAGCCACTGGCGAGACCGACCCGCAGGCTGAGTTCCTCAGGAGGAGTTCGCCATGGCCGAGTTCGGATTGTTCATCGGTTGGGGCTCGCCGCGCGCCGGGAAGGAAGTCGCCGCGGGCAGGGTGTTCGAGGAAGCGACCGCCTACTTGAACGGGCTTCAGGCGGCGGGCGAGATCGAGAGCGTCGAGTACGTGCTCCTGGCCTCCCACGGCGGTGACCTGGGCGGCTTCGCGCTGCTGCGCGGCGACCCTGAGAAGCTGGGCCGGCTCAGCGGGGCGCCGGAGTTCGAGCGCCTGACCATGCGGGCGGGCGTCTGCCTCGATGGCGTCGGCGTCGTCAGCGCCGCCATCGACGCCGGGGTCACCCGCCAGATGGTCGCGTGGAAACAGGCGATCGCCGACCTGATCTGACGGGGCCGGACGTCTTCGCGTCCGACACTCATCCGAGTGCGTGAGAGGAGGCCCGCTTCGACGGGCCTCCTCCATGACCGGCCAGAGACGGCGAAGCAGGCATGGCCGCCCGCCCGGTTTCGACCGATGGGACCTCGTTCAGGAGCAGTCCCCAGGGCGGTCGCCGGTGCGCCCCGTTCGTGGTTCAACGCGGCGATCCGCGATCAGTGATTAGATCGAGGTGCCGACCGTGCTCAGGATCTGGCTGACCTGGCCGCCCAGGAAGATGAGAGCGACGATGGCAACGATGGCGATGAGAGCCAGGATCAGTGCGTACTCGGCGAGACCCTGACCTTCGGTCCGACCGAGCTGCCGCCGAAGCGCGGCCAACTGTCCGATAAGAACGTTCATTCCGTTCTCCGTTCTACCTCTGCTGACACGACTGGGGAAGACCCCTGCCCACGCTGCGTCGGCCGATCTGCGTGCGCTATCCCCCAGCCGTCGGTCGATACTGGGACTTTGGTTTCCGCAGGGAAACCATCGATCACGCATCGTCTGCCGACGGCGCAACCGACCCGGGCGCCTGACGAACCGGATTCGCCCGAGTCTGGCCACGGTATTCCAGGGGCGTACCCTGAGCCGGTGGACGACCCGACCGCGCACGTGGCTGTGAACCCCGTTGACGAGCCCGAGCCGCGCGACGGGATCACGGCGGGTGGATCCGGGAAGGGGAGGGCTCCCACCTCCGCGCGTCGACTCCTCGAACGACTTGCCCTCATCGGCGTCCTTCCCGTCGACTCCGACGAAGTCCGTGTCCAGAAGGTCACTCTCACGCTCGCGACCGTCACCGTGACCGTCCTGTCCGTGATCTGGGTGGGCACGTACCTCGCGCTCGGGCTGCCGGTCTCGGCCGCGATCCCATTCGGATATCAAGTCGCGTCGTTCGTGAGCCTCGTCGCATTCGCCCGGACGAAGGACTACCGGCTGTTCCGGTTCAGCCAGATCGTGCTGATGCTGCTCCTGCCGTTCCTCCTCCAGTGGAGCCTCGGCGGCTACATCGCCTCGAGCGCGGTCAGCCTGTGGGCGCTGGTCGGGGTCTTCGGGGCCCTCTTCTTCTACAGCGCCCGCCAGGCGGTGCCGTGGTTCGTCGCATTCGTCGCCCTGGCGGTCCTGTCGGGCGTCGCCGACCCCTTGATCTCGCGGTCGCCGGCGGTCATCCCCCCTGCGGTCGCCGAAGCGTTCTTCGTCCTCAACATCGTCGGCGTGTCGCTGACGGCCTATCTCCTGCTCCAGTACTTCGTGAGGGAGCGGGATGCGGCGCTCGCCCAGTCGGAGGGTCTACTCCTCAACGTCCTGCCGCGATCGATCGCTGAGCGGCTGAAGCGCGACCCCGGCGTCATCGCCGAGCGGTACGAGGAGGTGACCGTCCTGTTCGCCGACGTCGCCGACTTCACGCCGTTCGCGGAGCGAACGAGTCCCGAGCGCGTGGTCGGAGTCCTCGATGAGATCTTCAGCGCCTTCGACGAGCTGACCCTGAGGCATGGGCTCGAGAAGATCAAGACGATCGGCGACGCCTACATGGTCGCGGGCGGATTGCCCGAGGCGCGTTCGGACCATGCCGAGGCCGTCGCGGAGCTGGCCCTCGAGATGCAGGTCGAGCTGGCCCACCTGTGCAAGGCGCTGGGGCTCGGACTCGCGATCCGGATCGGGATCGATACGGGGCCCGTGGTGGCCGGTGTGATCGGCCGCCACAAGTTCACCTACGACCTGTGGGGGGACACCGTGAACACTGCGAGCCGAATGGAGTCGCACGGGGTCGCAGGCCGGATCCAGGTGACCGAAGCGACGTACCGCCACCTGCGGGATCGGTACCGTTTCGAGGAGCGCGGCGAGGTCGAGGTCAAGGGCAAGGGTCGCCTCCGGACGTATCTCCTGATCGGGCGCCAGGCGACCGGGACTTCCTAGATCCGGTCGGTCGCGATGTCTCGCTGAGTCGAACCAGATCAGCGCGAGATCACGGGACGACGACGATCGCCCCCCGCATCCCGGCCTCGTAGTGGCCGGGGGCATGGCAGGCGAAGGCGAACGGGCCTGGCCCCGTGAACGTATAGGTCAGCGACTTGGTCTGCATCATCGCGATGTCGGCGACCTCGGGGGTGCCGGCCGTGTCGGCTGCCACGTCGGCCGCCGGCCCGACCATGAACTCGTGGACGCTCATCCCCATCGAGGTCACCTCGAAGGTGATCGTCTCGCCCGCCTTGACGGTCACGACATCGGGGATGAAGCGGAGTGCGCCGCTCGCGACGATGCGCACGACGCGGGGCGCGGAGGATGTCCCTGCGACGAAGCCCGGCGAGCCCGGATCTGGGGCTGAGCTGACGTTGGCCGCGCCGAAACCCATCATCCCGCCAGGGCCAAAGCCCCACGGGGCAGCTTGGCCGGGCAGCGAGCCGGGTGCCGAGCCGAACGCGGCAGCGAGCGCCATGAGGATGATGCCCGCGGCGGCGAGACCGGCC
>JBGPFS010000224.1:0-3906 GCA_041483455.1 Candidatus Limnocylindria bacterium
CCACGCTCGGCGGGGGTGGGCACACCGAGCGGATCCTGTCGGCGACGTCCCCTGTTGGCCGCCTCCTCGGTCTCCACGCCGATGGGGCGGCCATCGCCAGGGTCCGGGCCCGCCTCGGGCCGCGCTTCGGCGAGCGACTCGTCCTTCGCCAGGCCAACTTCCGGGAGGTCGGGTCCGTCGCGCCAGCCGCCGGCTTCGATCCGGTCGACGGCCTGCTCTTCGATCTCGGGCTGTCGAGCTTCCAGCTGGCCGACGCCGGGCGGGGCTTCGGGATCCGGACCGGCGGGCCGCTCGACATGCGCTTCGATGCCTCGCGCGGCGTTCCGGCGGCTGAGCTCCTCGCGACGCTCGATGCGCGGGAGCTGACGGCCGTCCTGCGTCGCTTCGGCGAGGAGCCGGCCGCGGCGCGGATCGCGCGGGCCATCGTCGAGGCTCGACGGACCGCCCCGATCGCGACGGCCGAGGAGCTGGCGGCGCTCGTCGCGCGCGTCGCGCCGGGCGATCCGCGCAAGCGTCGTCGGATCCACCCCGCCACCAGGGTGTTCCAGGCTCTCCGGATCGCGGTCAACGAGGAGCTCGACGCCCTCGCGGAAGCCCTGGCCGCCGCGCTCCCGCTGCTCCGGCCCGGTGGGCGACTCGTCGTCCTGAGCTACCACTCCCTCGAGGACCGGATCGTGAAGCGGTTCATCGAGGCTGAGCGGAAGGGCTGCGTCTGCCCGCCCGCGCTGCCGGTCTGTGTCTGCGGCCGGTCACCCAGGCTGCGCCCGCTCGGGCGCTCGATCGCCCCCTCCGAGGCCGAAATCGCCCTCAATCCACGAGCTCGGAGCGCCCGTCTTCGGGCCGCCGAGCGTCTCGCCGCCTAGCCGCCACCGAGGAAGGAGGAATCTCGATGGGCAAGCAGCACCAGACCAGCCGCCGTCGCTCCTACGGACGACGCCAGCACGAGGTCCGTGAGCGATCCGCGGTCCAGCGCGATCCGCGCTGGGACGAGCCGCTCCGGGACGTCGAGGAGACCGAGCAGAGCGGATTCGGCTTCCTGGAGTTCGACCTCGCGCCGCGCCGGCTCAGCTTCGCGGGCGGCGACTGATGGCCGTCTACGAGGGCGCCCGACCGCGTCCAGCCTTCCTCCCGCGGCGTCCGAGGACGATCGACCGGCCGATCGATCAGCCCGTCCAGGCCCCGGCTCTCACACGCCGCCGATCCCGGGCGGCGACGCGCGCCGGCCGGCGGTCGAACAGCATCGGGTTGATCCTCGCTGGCATCGTCGTCGCGTTCCTGCTCGCCTTCTTCTCGCTCGTCCAGACGGTCTCCGTGTCGGCGACCAGCTACGACATCGACCGGCTCCTCAACGGGCGGGCGCGGCTCGAAGCCCAGCGTCAGCAGCTCCTGTTCGACCTGAACCGGCTCGGCGGTGGACCGGCCATCCGGAGGCTGGCCATCGACCTGGGGCTGACCCAGCTCGGCGAGCCGCTCGTCATCCCGGCGCGCTGAGCCGATCGGACCATGCTCGGCCGGACGGACTCGCGCTGGCGCCTCCTCTTCATCCTGGCGATCCTTCTCGTCGTCGGGATGGCGCTGGTGGCCCGCCTGGCCTGGTGGCAGCTCGTCCAGCGCGACGACCTGGCCGCGCGGGCGACCCGGCAGGGCACGGTCCGGGTCGAGCAGCTCTCCCGGCGCGGGACCATCTACGACCGGAGCGGGACCGTCGTCCTGGCCACCTCGGTCGACCGCTACCGGCTGGTGGCCGCGCCGGATCAGATCGGGCTGGCCGAGCGCCGACGGGCCGCGACGGTCCTGTCCGAGCTGCTCGGCCTCGATCCGACGGGCCAGGCGGCACTGACCGCCGGACTCGTCGCCGACAAGGCCTACGTCATCCTCGCCCGCGACCTCGACGAGGCGGCCGCGGCCCGGATCCGTACCGCGATCTCCGACCAGGACCTGGCCGCGATCTCGCTCGAGCCGGAGCCGGCCCGGGTGGAGCCGCTCCAGGGCGGTGCCGCGCGAACGTCGCTGGCGGCCCAGCTCCTAGGCTTCGTCAACCGCGACGGGGTGGGCCAGTACGGCGTCGAGGAGCGCTACCAGGAGGTCCTCGCCGGCAAGCCCACGGTCCTGCTGGCGGATCGCGATGTCAACGGTCAGCCCGTCCTCGACACCGCCGCCATCCTCGATCCCGGCGTGCCCGGATCGGACATCCGCCTGACGATCGACGACCGCGTCCAGCTCGCGGTCGAACAGGAGGTCCTGGCGGCCGCCGTCGCCGACCAGGCGGCCGGCGTCTCGGCCGTCGTGCTCGACCCGCGGACCGGTGAGATCTACGCGCAGGCCAGCTACCCGTCGTACGACGCCAACCAGTACCAGGCCGTCGCGGCCGCCACACCCGAGCGTTTCGTCGACCCGATCGTGGCGACCGTCTACGAGCCGGGGTCGGTGTTCAAGATGTTCACCGCGCTCGCCGGGTTCGAGCAGGGCACGATCACCCCGCAGACGCGGATCTGGGACTCGGGGTCCCTGTCCCTCGATCACGGCCAGACACGGATCTACGACGCCGACAAGCGGGCGATGGGCCGTCTCAAGGCCGAGGACATCGTGGCCTACTCGCGGAACGTGGGGGCCGCCCGGATCGCCCTCGGGCTGGCCCCGACGACGAACGAGGCGGCCGCGATCCTCAAGGCGGTCTGGAGTCGCTTCGGCTTCGGGGCGAAGACCGGCATCGACGTCGCCGGTGAGCTGGCCGGGCTCGTCCGCGACCCGGCGATCTCGCGCTGGCGGGAGATCGACCTGGCGAACGGCTCGTTCGGCCAAGGCGTGGCGGTCACCCAGATCCAGCTCGCCGCCGCCTTCGGCGCGATGGTCAACGGCGGCGTCCTCGTCCAGCCGCATGTCGTCAAGGCGATCGGTACCCAGGACGTCCCACCGGTGCCCCGCGCGCAGGTGATGGACGCGGCCCTGTCGGGCACGATGGTCGACCTGCTGAGCCACGTGATCCACACTGTTCCGTGGTACCGCGACAAGACCCTGATCAGGGGCTACGTCATGGGCGGCAAGACCGGCACGGCCCAGATCTGGGATCCGACTGCCAACAACGGCCAGGGCGGCTGGAAGCTGAACCGCTACAACAACTCGTTCGTGGGCTTCGTCGGGCGGGATCAGCCGGAGCTCATCATCGCGGTCCGGATCCGCGAGCCCAAGCCGCTCCTCATCCAGCAGGGCAACCTGCCGCTCGCGGTCGAGTCGTACGAGCTCTTCCGGCGGATCGCCAGCGACGCGATGACCATGCTCGACCTGCCGGCCCCGGCGCCGACCCCGAGTTCCGGCCCCTCGGACCGGTGAGCGGCGCCTGTGCGACACTGACCGCCGTGACCGACGCTCCCTCGCCGTCGCCGCCCCGGGGCCGGCGCGCGGCGCTCGACGGCGCCGAGATCGCCCGGCTGACCGGGGGCGTCGTCGTGCGCCACTCGGATCGTCCGATCCGGGGCGCGGCGGTCGACTCGCGGCGCGTCCGACCCGGAGAGCTGTTCATCGCTCTGCCGGGCGAGCGGACGGATGGCCACGACCACTTGGCTGCGGCCGTCGCGGCCGGGGCGTCCGCTGTCCTGGTCAGTCGGCCCGGTCCGCTCCCGGCGGCCCTGGAGGCAGCCGATGTCAGCGTCATCCGCGTCGGCCGGCCGATCCCGGCGCTCCATGCTCTGGCGGCGGCGTGGCGCCTCCGGTTCGACCCGCTGACCGTCGGGATCACCGGGAGCATCGCCAAGACCTCGACCAAGGAGGCGATCGCCGACGTCCTGGCCGTCCGCTACCGGACGCTCCGGAGCGAGGGCAACGAGAACAACGAGATCGGCTTGCCGCTGACCGTCCTTCGGCTCGGCGCGGAGCACGAGGCGCTCGTCCTCGAGATGGGGATGTACG
>JBGPFS010000225.1:0-3880 GCA_041483455.1 Candidatus Limnocylindria bacterium
CCTCGCGCACGCGCACGAATGCCCCGAAGTTGACGATCTTCGTGACCGTGCCGTCGATGACGTCGCCGACCTTGAAGTCGGCCACGGTGGAGTGCCACGGGTCGGGCTGGAGGCGTCGGATCGACAGGGAGATCCGGCCGCGCTCATGGTTGATGTCGATGACCTCGGCCTCGACCTCGTCGCCGACCTTGTAGCCGGACTCAGGGTTGTTGACCTTGTTCCACGAGAGCTCGCTCTTGTGGACCAGGCCGTCGATCCCGCCGAGATCGATGAAGACGCCGAACGGCGCGATCGACCGGACGGTCCCGGTGACCTTCTGGCCGACCTGCAGGCTGCTGAAGAGCTCGTCGCGCTTCTCGCGCCGTTCCTCGTAGAGGGCCACCTTCTCCGACAGGATCAGCCGGTTCGCCTTCCGGTTGACCTCGAGGATCTTCAGCCGCAGCTTGCGACCGACGAACGGCTGGAGCTTCTCGGCGATCTCCTGCGCGGCGTCACGCGGCTGGTCGTTCTGGGGTCGCCGCGGGAAGTCGACGATCTGGCTGATCGGAACGAACCCGCGGATCCCGCAGTCGACGATCAGGCCGCCCTTGTTGTGGTCGATCACGGGCGCTTCGATGATGACGCCCGACTCGAACTGCTCCTGCATCGAGCGCCACTTGCGCTCGAGACCGGCGCGGCGGAGCGAGAGGACCGCGTGGCCCTCCAGCGACTCCGGCTGCAGGACGTACACGAGGACGGTGTCGCCGATCGCCAGCTGCGGTTGCGACTCGGCATTGCGCCCGAAGAGCTCGCGGTTCGAGACGACGCCTTCGCTCTTGGCCCCGATATCGACGAGGATCTCGTCCTTGTCGATCCGGACGACGGTCCCCTCGACCACATCGCCGTGCTTGAAGCTCTTGATGTCCGAGTCCTGCTCGGCAAGCAGCTCCTCCATGGTGGTCGGCTCGGGCCCCAGGTCGCGCACCGGGATGACGTCCTCGATCTCCTCGCCCGCGGCGGGGGCATCGACGATCTCGGCGGCCAGCGTCGCGGCGATCTCCTCGACCGGGGCTTCGGCAACGACCTCCAGGGCCGCAGGAGCCTCCTCGGCCTCCGGCGCGACATTCGCGGGGGCCTCTTCGGCCGGCGGGGCCTCCGGGGCGGCGTCCGCGGGGGCCGCGGCCACCTCGGCCGGCGGGGACTCCGCGGCGACGTCCACATGGGCTCCGTCCGTGATCGGAAGCCCGGCCGGTTCGGCCTCGGTGACCAGTTCGGGGGCAGTGCTCATCTCGGCGGGCTCGTCTGCGACCGCGACGGTCGCGACGGACTCCTCGGACGCCGGGGTCTCGGCCGAGGCTGCGGCCTCGGTCTCCGGCGCGGTCCCGCCCTGCTGCTCTTCGGTCAACGTGATCTCCTGATGGTGGATGCGCCCCGGGGAATCAGTACGGCTCGAGCGCGTCGCTCGAGCCGTCGAGGGGCGATCAGTCGGTCCGGTGCTCGGTGGGCCTCGGTCCGTTCCTCCGCGAATCGGTGGCATGGTGCGACGTCTTCGGCTGTCCTGCCCGTGGGCCGGGTGAGTCTAGCACAGGGCTTTCGCGACCTACAATCGCCCGGCGATGCCCGAATCCCCGGATCTGACCGTCGTCGCCGAGGCGTTCCATGCCGCCCTGTCCGGTCGTCCCGTGAGATCGGCGACCGCCCCGGGCCCGCTGACGGTGCGTGGAACCCCGAATGAGCTGGGTGCCCTGGTCGGCCAGCGGGTCGAGCGGATCGGCCGGCGCGGCAAGTTCCTCCTGATCGACCTCGAACGCGACCGGATCGTCGTCAATCCCATGCTCACCGGGCGGGTCCAGCTCGCCCTGCCCGGGGCGAGGCTCCCATCCCGGACGACCGTCATCCTCGGCTTCGGCCATCGATCGGCGGGTCCCCCTGTCGACGCCGCACCCTGGACGCGAGCGGCGACCTGGTTGCCTGCCGATCGCGCCGACCTCGAGGTCCGCTACCGCGATCCGACGCAGATGGGCAAGGTCTACCTCCTGCCCGCGGGGATCGACCGGTCGGTCCCGGGGCTCGACGATGGGCTCGGCCCCGATGCGGACGACCCGGCGCTCGACCTCGTCACCTGGCGCGCCCGGATCCGGATGCACCCAGGGGAGCTCAAGAACCTGCTCAAGAACCAGGCCTTCGTGGCGGGCATCGGGAACGCCTACAGCGACGAGATCCTCCACGAGGCGCGACTCCTGCCCTTTCGGAAGCGCTCGTCGCTGGCTCCCGAAGAGATCGACGCGCTGTACGCGGCGACGCGGTCCGTCCTCAGGCGATCCGCTGCGATCCTTCGCGAACGCGTCCCACCGAAGTTCGAGACCCAGGTCCGCGACTTCCTCGCCGTCCACGACCATGGCGGGCAGCCCTGCCCACGGTGCGGGACCCGGATCACAGAACTCAGCCCGGGTGGGTTCGTGACGTCATTCTGTCGCACCTGCCAGCACTGAAGCCGAGCCTCACCTGGACCCGCGGCCGAGACCTCCCCGGGCCTCAGCGGATGCGCAGGACTTCGCCGACATGGATGACCGACGACGAGCCCAGCCCGTTCAGCGCCTTGATCCGATCCACGGTCGTTCCGAACCGGCTGGCGATCGACCAGAGGGTGTCGCCCGCGCGCACGATGTAGGTCGTCCTCACCGCGGGCTTGGGGCTTGGCGATGGGCGGCCGGCAGTCGGGCTCGGCACGGCCGTGGGCGGCGGTGAGGGTGACGGGCTCGACGCGGTCGGGGTCGGGGTCGGAGTCGGGACGACGCTCGGCGCCGGAGAGATGACGATCGGTGACGCCCCGCTCGATGGACCGCCGGCCCGGTCGACGACCGGGGGGGACCCTCGAGCGACGAGCAACACCCCCAGCGCGGCGAGCATCAGGACCACGAGGCCCGCCTGACCGACCACCCGGCGATCCGCGAACGCCGGGAGCGAGATGGCGGCGCGACCGCGTTCGAGTACGACCGGCCCGGTCCGCGCGACAGGCCTGACGGGCACCGGCAGACCGGTCGCCACGCGCCGCGCGTTCCGGGCGAGCAAGACCTCGCACGTCGGATGGGCTCGATCGAGGCACAGCCGCCGCTGGGTCTCGAGGGGGACTGGACCGGGCGTCGTGGCCGCCCCGCACACGTGATCCTTCGCGGGGAGTGCCGAGCGCCAGGGCCCATCCGAGCTCTGGAGATACGGGCAGATCGCCGGATCGGCGGCCCCGGGGGGTCCGGACCGCCCTGGGTCGGGGGTCGATCCAGCCGATCCACCCTCCCCCCCGCCGGAGGAGAGGCCGCCAGGTGCCGGGCCGATCGTCATCCGCCCGAGGATAGCGGAGTCCGCCCGGCCTGACGCAGGAGGGCACGGCCTGGAGCGGCCGCTCGAGCCACGCGGCGCCCCTCCTCAGGCTGTCGCGCCGCCGGGAGCCTGCTGTCGCCGACACCGAGGACGAGCCCGGAAACGCAGAAATCCTGGCGACGACCTATTTTCCCGAAAGGCTGCCCTCTCAGTATCTTCGGCGCTGGAGAGCTTAACGACCGTGTTCGGGATGGGAACGGGTGTGGCCTCTCCGCTAGAGTCACCAGGATTTCGTGCGTCTGGACGTTGTTCGGCGGAGCCCGGTCCGGTCTCGCGACACTGGTCGCGATCACGGCGTCGGGCGATCGATCTTCGATCTCGTCGGGTCGTCACGCGCTCCGGAGAGCGCGGAGATCCCGGATCCAGCCACTGACCCTTGATCAGTTGCTGAAGAGGTCAAGCCCTCGACCATTAGTACGGCTCAGCTTCATCCGTCACCGGACTTCCACATGCCGCCTATCAAGCAGGTAGTCTCCCTGCGGTCTTACCCGGTTAACCCGGTGGGGAACCTCATCTCGAGGCG
>JBGPFS010000226.1:0-3866 GCA_041483455.1 Candidatus Limnocylindria bacterium
ACGAGCGAGATCGCCGTCATCGCCCTCGGCGGGATCGTCGTCTCGACCTCGCTCCGGGTCGGCGGCAACAAGTTCGACGAGGCAATCGCGACGTACATCCGCATGAAGTACAACCTGATGGTCGGGGAGCGGACGGCCGAGGACGTCAAGATCCAGATCGGCACGGCGCTCCCGCTCGAGCGCGAGCTGTCGATGGAGGTCCGCGGCCGCGACCTCATCGCGGGCCTGCCGCGGACGATCCCGATCACCTCGTCGGAGGTGATGGAGGCGATCGAGGCGCCCCTCCAGCAGCTCGTCGCCGCGGTCCGCTCGGTCCTCGAGCAGACGCCGCCCGAGCTCAGCTCGGACATCATCGACAAGGGGATGGTGATGTCGGGTGGCGGCGCCCTCCTGCGCAACGTCGACAAGCTCCTGACCCAGGTCACGGGCGTCCCCTGTCACGTCGCCGAGAACCCGCTGAACTGCGTGGCCATCGGCACCGGGCTGGCTCTCGAGCACTTCGACTTCTTCAAGAAGTCGCTCGTCCAGCAGGTGTGAGCGGCGCGGTCCGCCGGTCGGGCCTGACGGTCGGGCGCTCCGCCCCCTCGATCGTCCTGGCCGGCTGACGCCGATGGCTGCCTTCGTCGACCTCCACAGCCACACCAGCCGCTCGTTCGACTCGCTCGCCCAACCGCGCGACCAGGTGCGGGCGGCCGCCGCCCGCGGCCTGACCCACCTGGCGGTCACCGACCACGACCGGATCGATGGCGCGCTCGAGGCGCGCGCCGCCGCGCCGGCCGGCCTGACGGTGATCGTGGGCGAGGAGGTCCGAACCGCCGACGGCGACCTCATCGCGCTGTTCCTGGAGCGGGCCGTCCCGCCCGGACTGCCGGCCGCCGAGACGATCGCCGCGGTCCGGGAGCAGGGCGGCCTGGTCGGCATCCCCCACCCGTTCGACCGGTTCCGGAGCTCGCTCCTCCGGGCGGCCGGCCTGGCCCGACTCGCCGGTCAGGTCGACTGGGTCGAGGCCTGGAACGCCCGGCTCGTCGGCGCCGGCAACGAGCGGGCGGCCGCGTTCGCCCTCGAGCACGGCCTGCCGGGCGTCGCCGTCTCGGATGCTCACACGACGGCCGAGATCGGCGTCGCGCAGACCGTCCTGGAAGGCGATCCGTCGACACCCGCCGGGCTGCTGGCCGCCCTCGCGACCGCGGATCTGCGGACCGGCCGGGCGAGCTACTTCGTGCGCCTCGTGACGCCCACGGCCAAGCTCGTCCAGCGCGCCCGTGGCAACGGGCGGGTCCGGCCGTGAGCGACCCGCGACCCGGGGCGCCGGCCGACCCGGCTCGCACGGCCCGCGCGGACGACGAATCGGCTCGCCAGCTCGACCTCGGACGGCGCCTCCGCCAGCCGCGGACGATCGTGTCGCTGGTCCTGCCGATCGTCCTCCTCGTCCTTTTCGTCCGGAGCCTGCCCGGCTTCAAGCTCGACGAGCTCCCGGCGGCGATCTTCGCCTCGAACGGCTGGCTCCTGCTCGCCGCGCTCGCCGTCTACTACCTCGGCTTCCCGCTCCGCGGCCTGCGCTGGGCGTTCCTGGTCCGCGGGACGGGGTTTCGGCTGACCGTGCGGGACGGCACCGAGATCATCTTCATCAGCTGGCTGGTCAACTGCCTCGTGCCGGCCAAGCTCGGCGATGTGTACCGGGCCTGGCTCCTGAAGATCAACAGCCCGGTCTCGTTGAGCCGGACGTTCGGGACCGTGTTCATCGAGCGGATCCTCGACCTGTTCGCGATCGTCGTCCTGGGTCTCGCCTCCGCGTTCTGGAGCTTCCGCGGCCGCCTGCCGAGCGACGTCCAGGTCGTCTTCGCGATCGGCGTCGCGTTCGTCGTGATCCTCGCGATGGGTCTGCTCACGATGCGCAACCTCGGCCGCCGGATCCTCGTCCGGCTCCCGCTGCCGGCCCGGATCGTCGACCTGTACGACCGGTTCGAGGAGGGGGTCTTCGGCGCCGTCGGGGCGCGGGCCCTGCCGCGGCTCCTCGTGGTCACCGGGCTCATCTGGGCGACCGAGGCGATCCGCCTGTACCTCGTCATCGGGGCTCTCGGGTTCCACGACCTCGCGATCGGGATCAGCGGCGCCTTCTTCGTCGCGCTGACCGGCTCGCTCCTCACCGCGATGCCCCTCACGCCGGCCGGTCTCGGGTTCGTCGAGGCGGGGATCGTCGGGATCCTCACCCTGGTCTACGGGGCGTCCCAGACCGAGGCGCTCACGATCGTCCTGGTCGACCGGGCGATCAGCGTCCTCTCGATCATCGGGTTCGGCAGCATCGTCTACGCGGTCTCGCCGATCCGGAAGGGCCGAGGCCTGCGCGGCGCCCGCGGTTCGGGCGATGGCGAGGCGGCCCGCACGAGCTGACGGCAGCGGGTCCGGGTCGTCGACCCGGCGCACCGAACCGGCCGCGCTGCCCGCCGAACGTACTCTCCCCGCCCGGTCCCGCACCTCAGCGGACCGCACCGCACCGACCGCTCCGAGCTTGAGGCTCGCGGTACCAACGGGTGATACAGCCCGCCGGGGCCGACACGGATAGTTGAGGCGTCCCGGCAGCGACCGGCCAACCGCGTACGGAGCCCACGTCGACCCATGAGTGGACAGAATGGCCGAGCGTTCAACGAGTGGCTGCGGGCCCAGCTCAAGGCCAAGAAGATGTCGCAGCGCCAGCTGGCGCAGCAGTCGGGCGTCGACCACTCGACGATCTCACGCCTGATCCGCGGCGACCGGATGCCCTCCCTCGGGACCGCCACGAAGCTCGCTCGCGGGCTGCGTGAGCTCCGCGACGACGCCGACGCGCCGTACGCCCTCGGCGTCATGACCTCCGGTACCGCGAACCCGACGGCCCGCGTCGAGTACGCCCTGCGCTCGGACGAGGTCCTGAGCGAGGCCCAGGTCCGCCAGATCATGGAGTACTACCTCGCGGTCCGGTTGCGCCGCCTCGGCCGCGCCTACGGGACCGGTGAGCCCGCCCGCCCGGCGACCGCGAGCTCATATCTCCGCGGGAACCTCGCCAGCTCAGGGACGGTCGGCGCGGGCCCCGCGCCGGTAGCGTCGGTCGCGGTGGGCGTCCCGAACGCCGGTGGCCTTCCGCTCGCGAGCCGCTACGCACCTGCCCGCCCCGCGGCGCCGCGCTCGGGGGCGGCGCGCCCGCCCTTCCGCCCGCCCCCCGCCCGCCCGACGAACCGCTACTGATCGCCTGTTGACCGACCCGGATCGCTCCCTCCGTCCGGGTCTCGGGGACAGCGAACGCCGGCCTCTCGGGGGCCGGCGTTCGCACATTCAGGGCCCGGTCCGGGCCCGGCTCCCGCGAACGGTCAGCGCCTCAGGCGGCAGCGGCTCGAGGTCCCGGCCCGCCGCCAGGTCGAAGGCCCGGGCGGCGTTCAGCGCGTCGTAGCCCTCGTCCATCCCCGGCGTCTCGAGGTAGAACGCGGCCCGGGCCAGGTCGGGATGACGCAGGAACCGCCTGAGCCCGGCGGCGCCGATCGAGCCGGCCCCGAGGTGTTCGTGGCGATCCGCCCGGGACCCGAGGGCGGCCTTGGAGTCGTTGAGGTGGATCATCGCCAGGCGTCCCAGGCCGATCCGCCGGTCGAAATCTTCGACCAGCTCGTCGACGGCATCCGGCTCGGAGATCGGGTGGCCGGCGCCCCACAGGTGCGCCGTGTCGAGGCAGATCGCGACCCGACCGTCGTCGACCCCGCGGTCGGCGATCGCCTCGAGGATCCAGCTCAGCTCCGCGAGGTCGACGCCCAGGCCCCCGCCCGCCCCCGCCGAGTTCTCGAGGACGACGATCGCGGCGTCCGGCCCGTCATCGACCTCGCCCAGGACCCGGGCCAGCCCGT
>JBGPFS010000227.1:0-3841 GCA_041483455.1 Candidatus Limnocylindria bacterium
AAGTCGTGGGCGATGTCGACTTCGAGTCCGCCAAGCGCGTGGCCTCGGCCATCACCCCGGTGCCTGGCGGCGTGGGACCGCTGACCAACGCGCTCCTGCTCGCCCATCTCGTCCGGGCCGCCCACGCCCAAGCCGACCGGGTCGTGGCCTCCCGAGCGCCCGACGGCTGACCGGGAGCGCCTTGACCGCCCAACGCCTGGGCGCCGTACGCCTGATCGCGTCCAGAGCCGCAACCTCCGAGGAGTCCAGATGAGCTTCCCGTCCGACCTGGAGATCGCCCGATCCGTCACCCTGCGTCCGATCGCCGACGTCGCCCGCGAGCTGGGGCTCCGCGACGACGAGATCGAGCAGTACGGACCGCGCAAGGCAAAGGTGAGCCTGGCGGCGATCGAGCGGCTCGAGCGCGAGAACCCGCGCGGCAAGTACGTGCTCGTCACCGCGATCACCCCGACGCCGCTGGGCGAGGGCAAGACGACCACGACCGTCGGTCTGGCCCAGGGACTCAATCGGATCGGCCATCGAGCCGCCGTCGCGATCCGGCAACCGTCACTGGGCCCGGTCTTCGGGATCAAGGGTGGCGCCGCCGGGGGCGGCTACAGCCAGGTGATCCCGATGGAGGACTTCAACCTGCACCTGACCGGCGACGTCCATGCGATCGGCGCGGCCCACAACCTGGCGGCGGCCTTCCTCGACAACCACCTTCACCACAAGAACCCGCTCGGGATCGACCTCCATTCGATCACCTGGCCCCGGGTCGTCGACATCAGCGACCGGGCCGTGCGGCGGAGCGTCATCGGGCTGGGCGGGAGGGAGAACGGGATCCCGCGCGAGAGCGAGACGGTGATCACGGTCGCCTCTGAGGTGATGGCGATCCTCGCTCTGGCGACCGACCTGGCGGACCTGCGGGCCCGGCTCGGTCGGGTCGTCCTCGCCCAGACCGGCGACGGGACCCCGGTGACCGCGGAGGACCTCAAGGTCGCCGGCTCGATGACCGTCCTCCTGGTCGATGCGATCAAGCCGAACCTGCTCCAGACCCTCGAGGGCGGTCCGGCGTTCGTCCATTGCGGCCCGTTCGCGAACATCGCCCACGGGAACAACTCCATCCTGGCGGATCGGCTGGCGCTCGTGACGAATGAGGTCGTCTGCACCGAGGCGGGCTTCGGGGCGGACATGGGGGCCGAGAAGTTCTTCGACATCAAGTGCCGGGCCTCGGGGCTCCGCCCGGATGCGGCGGTCGTCGTCGCGACCGTCAGGGCCCTCAAGATGCATGGCGGGGTCGGCCGCATCGTGGCCGGCAAGCCGCTCGACCCGGCGCTCGGCGAGCCGAACCCCGAAGCCGTGCGGACAGGCGCCCAGAACCTCGCCAAGCACATCGAGAACGTCGGCCTGTTCGGCGTCCCGGTGGTGGTCGCCATCAACGCCTACCCGGGCGACACGGCCGAGGAGTACGCGGCGATCCGTGAGGTCG
This sequence comes from Candidatus Limnocylindria bacterium, assembly GCA_041483455.1. Classification (GTDB taxonomy): domain Bacteria; phylum Chloroflexota; class Limnocylindria; order Limnocylindrales; family CSP1-4; genus JBGPFS01. The sequence goes on from JBGPFS010000227.1 coordinate 1,469, forward strand.
CCCTGGCGGCCGGAGCGATCGACGCGGTCGTCAGCACCCACTTCGCCGACGGCGGGCGCGGCGCCGAGGTGCTCGCCCGGGCGGTCTGGGCGGCGGCCGAGGTGGGCGCCCCCGACTTCCGGTTCCTCTACCCGGACGACGCCCCGCTGCGCTCGAAGATCGAGTCGATCGCGACCCGGATCTACGGGGCCGCCGACGTCGAGTACGCTCCGGCCGCCGCGAAGGCGCTCGATCGCTACACCGCGATGGGCTACGGGAACCTGCCGGTCTGCATGGCGAAGACCCAGTACTCGCTCAGCCACGACCCGAACCTGAAGAACGTGCCGACCGGCTTCACGCTCCCGATCCGCGATGTCCGGCTGTCGGCGGGGGCCGGCTTCATCACGCCGCTCGTGGGCGAGATGCGGACGATGCCCGGGCTGCCGTCACGGCCGGGCGGCGAGCGCATCGACATCGACGCCCGCGGGAACATCGTCGGGCTGTTCTGAGCCGGCCGGCCGCGCTACCAGGCGGCCGCACTCCAGCCGGCCGGCCGCGCCCTCAGGCCGTCGGGCCGGTCGCCAGGACGAAGCACAACGCGACGACGAGGCCGAGGGCGACCCCGAGGATCCCGGCGCCCCAGGCAGCGGAGTCGACCGGGCCGAGCGTCCCCTCGGCCGGACCGTGGTCGTCGTGGTCGTGGCCGTCGCCCTGGTCGGCCGCGTCGGGCGGCTCGCCGTGGGCCGGGATGTCGTTCGCGTCGGAGTCGCTCATCGTCGGGTCCGTGCCTCCTGTGCCGATTGTGGCAGAGGCCGGGTCGCGGCGGCGCCGCCCAGGCCCGGCCCCAGAGCTCGGACGCCTCCGACGGGTGGAGGCGGGGTCGAGTGCGTAGACTCGATCCGTGCTCACCCTCGTCCTCACCCGCCACGGCCTGACGGCGCGCTCCGAGCCCGAGCAGCACCTGGGTCGCCGGATCGACATCGAGCTGACGCGAGAGGGCCGGGCGCAAGGCGCCGCGCTCGGGAAACGGCTCGCCCCGGTCCGGTTCGAGCGCATGGTGACGAGCCCGCTCGTTCGGGCCCGCGAGACGGCCGACCTGGTGGCCGTCGCTTCGCTGACGCGACCGCCGATCGTGGCCGACCCGCGCCTCGCGGAGATGGACTACGGGCACTGGGAAGGGCTGACGTACGCCCAGATCGACGAGCGCTGGGCGACCGAGCGGACGGCCTGGGAGGCCGACCCAGCGGCGAACGCGTGCCCGGGCGGCGAGTCGGCCCAGGACGTGGCGCTTCGTGCCCGAGCCTTCGTCGACGAGCTGCTGGAGGACCAGGCGAGCCGCCACGGTCCCGATGACCGGGTGGAGCGACCGATCCTCGCGGTCGCCCACAGCTCGCTCAACCGGGTCCTGCTGTGCGTCGTCCTCGGGATCCCGCTGGGCGAGTACCGGCGCCGGTTCGCCCAGGCCCCGGCGAACCTGACGGTCCTGCGCTTCGCGCCGGGCGCGGGATCCGGCGACGCCCGGCTCGAGCTGCTCAACGACGTGGCTCACCTTCGACCGCCGGACCGAGCACCGTGGGCCTGACGACCGCCGGCGCACCGGTCGACCCCGGCCTGGGCGCGGCGCTCCGGGGGCTCGATCGCGATGGCCGGCTGCTCTTCCTGACCCGGGTCCTGAGGATGTTCGGCTACGGGTTCCTGGCCGTCATCCTCGTCCTGTACCTCGATGCCCTGGGCTTCAGCGGCCTCTCGATCGGCGCCCTGCTGACGCTGACGCTCGTCGGCGACACCCTCATCTCGCTCTGGCTGACCACGAATGCCGACCGGCTCGGCCGGCGCCGGATCCTCGTCGTCGGGGCGGCCCTGATGATCCTGGCCGCGCTCGTCTTCGCCCTCACCCGCGAGTACGCGTTGCTCGTCCTCGCCGCGACGATCGGGGTGATCAGCCCGAGCGGCAACGAGGTGGGGCCGTTCCTCGCGGTCGAGCAGGCATCGCTCAGCCAGATCGTCGGCAACGAGCGGCGGACGGCGACGTTCGCCTGGTACAACGTCGCGGGCTACCTCGCCACCGCGACCGGCTCGCTCTCGGCGGGGCTGATCGCCGGGGCGCTCCTGGCCGGCGGGTTCGGCCAGGTCGACGCCTACCGGGCCATCGTCCTGGGCTACGGGCTGGTGGGCCTGCTCCTGGTGCTCGGGTTCTGGCGCCTCTCGGGCAGGGTCGAGGCCCCGCCGCGAGCGCACGACGCGCCGGTCGCCGGACGCTTCGGGCTCCATCGGTCGCGCGGGATCGTGCTGCGGCTGTCGGCACTCTTCTCGATCGACGCGTTCGGTGGCGGGCTCATCCCGCAGAGCCTGATGGCGTTCTGGTTCCACCAGCGATTCGGGGTCGAACCGGCG
>JBGPFS010000228.1:0-3823 GCA_041483455.1 Candidatus Limnocylindria bacterium
ATCTCGCCGGATGACCGCTCGAACGGCGTCCAGTCCTTCGTACAGGACGAAGGACACCTCGGCCACCAGCGTCTCTCCCGGAGCCAGAACGCGAGCCCGGCCGGCCGCCTGGGCCTCCTCGAGCTGCATCGGATAGCCGGTCCATGGCTCGAGAGCGAGGTGATGATGTCCGCGCCAGCCCCCGTAGACCTGCCAGAGCCAGGCGTGCGGGAAGACGTCGACCGGGAAGACGATCGCGACGCCCCGGTGGGACACGGTGTCGGTCAGGGCCAGCCAGCCAGCCTGCAGGTCGGTCGCCCAATGACCGGCGAAGACGGCATCGTCCCGGGACCGGACGCGGCGGACGTTCCGGTTCCCCCCGGGCACGGTCGGGTCGGGCAGATCCGGCCAGGTGTAGGCCTGGCCGACGGTCCCGATCGACGGATCCGAGGAGACGCCCACCAGCATCGTCCGGGCCGAGTGATCGATCACGTGGTCGGGGCCCACCGCGAAGGCCGGGTGGATCCCCCACAGGAACGGCAATGGCCGCACGTCGAGATTGACGATCCGATAGGCGGCATGCACGGCGGGCTCATCGCCCCGGATCCACAGTCGCCGCTCCATCCGCGCTGGCGCCACGGTCGAGTAGCCCACGGTCGTGAGGGCGGCGATGTCGCCGTCGACGGACACCTCCGACGTCCAGGGGACCGACCACATCTCGCCCATGTACGGCAGCTGCTCCCCATGGAGCAGCGCCCGGTCGCCGGTCGGGAAGATCTCGTCCCAGCCACCGGACCACCAGTCGTCGAAGTGAGCGCCGTACGGGGCCCGGCGGAGCGACGTGCGCTCGTTGTGCCAGAAGAGGTCGCGGCCGGCCGCCCGATCGTAGAGCTCGGCCACGTGCGCACCCAGCTCGGGCACGACCGTCACGCGCAGGGCCTCGTTCTCGAGGCTGATCGCCTCGAAGCCGTCGATCGGGTGCCCGACGACGGCCTGGGCGGTCATCGGACGATCGGTCCGGCGGCCCGCGGCCAGCGCGATCGGGCGTTCACGCCAGGATCACCTCGATCCCGAACCGGCGCAGGCGCTCGATCTCGCCCGGGTCCGCGGCGTCATCCGTGATGAGGGCCTGGATGGCCGCGAGCGGCACGATCGGCGTGAAGCCCTGGCGACCGAGCTTGCTCGAGTCGGCGACCGCGACCACGCGCCGGCTGCGCGACGCCATGGTCGCCCCGACCTCCGCGACCAGCATGTGCGGCGTCGTCAGGCCGGCTTCCCACGACAGTCCGTCACAGCCGAGGAAGACGATGTCGGCCGACAGATCGCGCAGCGCGGCGACGGTCCGAGGTCCGACGAGGGCCTGGTAGTCCGGCAGGTAGAGCCCGCCGAGGCAGATGAGGTGGGGCGATTCCCAATCGCCGATCTCGTCGATGACCGGGATCGAGTGGGTCACCACCGTGATGGCGCTCGCCCGCCGGAGCGCAGCCGGCACATGGGCCGCGACCTGGGCGACGGTCGTGCCCGAATCGAAGAACGCCACGTCGCCGGTCCGGATGAGCCGCGCGGCGGCGGCACCGAGGCGCGCCTTCTGCTCGCGATGCTCTCGCAGCTTCGTGGCGTAGGTGCCCCTGGCCCGGGCGTCGAGCCGGGTGAGGGCGCCACCGTGGACCCGTCGCAGCCGACCGGCATCCTCGAGGATCATCAGGTCCCGGCGGATCGAGGCGTCGGTCACGTGGAAACGCCCGGTCAGCTCAGCGACCGAGACGCGCTCGGACTCCTCCACCAGCCGGGCGATCTCGTCGCGCCGCTCACGGGCGCTGAGCCCGCTCGGGCCCCCGACCGTCGCGGCCGTCACTTGTTCACCCCCATCGTCAGACCGGCCACCAGGTTCCGCTGGAAGATGAGGTAGACGATGATCGCCGGCAGGGCGCTGATCAGCGACCCCGCCATCAGCGCCGGCACGTCGACCATCCGCGACGATTGGAGCGTCGCCAGGCCGACCGTGATCGTCCGGACGCCGGGAGTCTGGAGGAAGAGCAGACCGACGAGCAGGTCATCCCAGACCTGGATGACCTGGAGGACCCCGACGGTCACCAGGGCGGGCACGCTCATCGGCAGCATGATCCGCAGGAAGATCTGCCGGAAGGAGGCGCCGTCCATGAGCGACGCCTCGACCAGCTCGTTCGGGATCGAGCGGTAGTAGGCGGTCATCAGGAAGGTCGCGAACGGCGCACCCAGGGCGGCGTAGACGAGGATGGCGCCGATGTACTGGTTGATCAGGCCGGCCTGGCTGACGTTCACGAACTCGGGGATGATGATCGACTGCATCGGGACCGTCATCCCGGCGAGGACCCCGAGAAAGACGTACGAGGAGCCGCGGAACCCCAGCTTGGCGAGGGCATACCCAGCCGACGAGCTCACGGCCAGGATGAGAAGCACGGCGCCACCGGTGACGATCGTCGAGTTGACGAGCTGCTGGACGACCGGGATGTTGTCGAACAGGATCTTCCAGCTGTCCAGCGAGAAGCCGGATCCGGCGAGGTACTGGTCGTAGGATCGGAACGCCGTCTGCACCATGAAGTAGAACGGGAACAGCATCACCACGCCGACGACGCATAAGGCGACGAAGACCGCCCCGCGGGAGATGCGTCGTCGTCGTCGGGCCATCGTCTCGACGCCTCAGTCGAGCCGGCTGCGGAAGAGCCGCATCTGGCCGAGGCTGATCACGAACACGATCACCGACAGGACCACGCCGATCGCGGCGGCGTAGCCGAAGACCCCGACCGAGAAGGCCTGCTGGTAGACGTAGAACTCGAGGGTGGTGGTGCCGTAGCCGGGCCCGCCACCGGTCATGATGTAGATCAGGCTGAACAGCGCCGTGAACGCGGTGATCAGGGTCACGATGAATGCGAACTGGATGAACCGCATCAGCATCGGGATCGTGATCAGCCGGAAGGTGGCGAACGAGCCCGCCCCGTCCACCTTGGCCGCGTCGTAGATCTCGCGGTCGAGGGTGGCCATCCCGGTGATGAAGATGATCGTGTTCGTCCCGAACACCGACCAGATGAAGGTGATGATCACCGCCAGCATGGCCGTCAGCTCGGCGCCCAGCAGGTTGAGGTGGAGCGGCAGTCCGACCGCGTCGAAGAGGCCGTTGAGGATGCCCTGCGAGGCGAACACCCGGATGGCGACCATCCCGATGACGACCCACGAGATCGCGGTCGGCAGGAAGTAGATCGAGCGGAAGAACCGCCACCCTCGGACGTGCTCGTTGAGGAGGAACGCCACCGCGAGCGGGATGACGAGCGCGAACGGGATCGACAGCAACAGGAAGACGTTGTTGAGGACGACTTGCCAGAACGTGCTGTCGCCGAACAGTCGTCGGTAGTTGTCGAGGCCGGTCCACGTTGCCGTGAAGCCGTTCCAGTCGGTGAAGCTGTAGAAGACCGTCTGGGCGATCGGGAGGACGAGCAGAAGCAGCTCCAGCACGACGAGCGGGAGGATGAAGGCCAGCCCGGCCCGGCGCTGCGAACTCTTGAGGCGCCCGCCGATCGGGCGCGGCGCAAGCCCCGCCGTCGTCGTGCGTCGTGCGGCCGGTGCGGTCATCGGGGAACCGGCAGGGATCAGCGGACCGGGATCGCCGGCGGGCGACGGTCCCGGTCCTGGCTGAGTACGGCTACTTGTACGTGTCGCCGCGCCGATCGGCCGGCAGCGCCATCAGCGTGTCCTGGATCTTCTGGGCCGCATCCTTCGGCGTCGTCGTCCCGGCGAGGACGGCGTCGAGGAGCTTCGTCGCGACGTCCGTCACCTCGGGTTGCATGACGTTGTCGATCATCGGGTAGCG
>JBGPFS010000229.1:0-3821 GCA_041483455.1 Candidatus Limnocylindria bacterium
AGCGTCTTGCCGCCCTCCCCGAACCGCGGGTCGAGCGCGCCGTCGACCCAGACCTTCAGCCAGGCCGCGCCGCCCTTGATCGAGACGACGAGGTTGACGCCCTTGAACTGGACGGCGACCGACCGACCGAGGGCGACGGTCTTGCCGTCCGCGCTCGCTGCCGTCACCGTCAGCGACCAGCGCCCGGCGGTCAACTGGAACGGGACGCTGAACGTGCCGTCGCCGGCTACGGTCGCGGTCTGTGGAGCCGGTGCCGCCGGGGTGGGACCGGGCGTGCCTCCGGTCGGCGCGACGATCGGCCCCGCGTAGACTGCCGAGACCGTCACCTGGCTGGCGTCGGTCGTCGTCCCCGCGACGAGGATCGCGCCGTTCTGGAACGTCGCCCCCTCGACCGGCTGGTCGAGCGTGAGCGTGGGCGCCACGACGACCGAGAAGGGCACGCTGATCACGCGCTCGGTCGGATTCTCGGCCTGCTTCCCGGTGTCCGGATCGGTGGCCGTGATCGAGAACTGGTTCTTGCCGCGGCGGAGCTCGACATCCACGCTCCAGGTGCCGTCCGTGCCGGCCGTGGCCCGGACGGGCTGATCCCTGCCGGGCACGGTGACCGAGACCAGGGCGCCCGGCAGGCTCGTGCCCCGCAGGGTGTAGCTCGTGGCCGTCTCGGCGACCGTGGTCACGGCCGCCGCCGGATCGGTCACGACGATGGCGGGCGGCTTGTTGAACCGGACCAGCTGGAGGACGACGTACGCGACGACGGCCACGACGACGAGCCCGAGCAGGAGCCCGCCCACCATCCGGGGCGAGAAGATCAGCCCCTGGCGCGGCGCGGCGATCGCCCGTGGGACCACGGCCATCGGCTCGGCCACCGCACTCTCGCCCCGTTCCCGCCGCCACTGGACGAGGACGTCGTCCGGGTCCAGGCCCAGGTAGAGGGCGTAGTTGCGCAGGAACCCCTTCGTGTAGACGGCGCCCGGCAGCTCGCGGTAGTCGCCCCGCTCGAGGGCGGCGAGGTAGCGCGCCCGGATCTTCGTGTCGCGCTCCGCCCGGAACAGGTCGACGCCCTTGTGCTCCCGCGCCGACAGCAGTCGCTCGGGCAGGCTCGGTCCGGGCGAGGCGGCCAGGGCGGCTCGGGCGTCGGGGTCGCGACGCGCGTCTCCGACGCGGCTGCGCGCGTCGTTGCGGGTGGTCATCGGTGGCGGTCTCAGTGTCGGTGCGGGCGGATCCGGCCCGTCGGCCCCCGTAGGATACGCCCTCGTGCGAGGCCGGCCCCAGGGGCCGATCGGTCAGTCGCCCGGATCGTCCACGTCGTCGAGGCTCCGGAGCCAGTTGTCGGGGCCGTAGACCATCCGCGGCGAGGCGGGATTCCGGGGGTCCTGGGGACCGATCACGCCGTATCGCTCGAGCTCGTCCATCAGCCGGCTTGCCCGGCTGAAGCCGACCTTCAGCTTCGTCTGGAGCGACGAGGTGCTCGCCCTCCCGGACGAGGTCACCTGCTCGGCGGCCCGGACGACCAGGTCGTCCTCGGCCAGCTTGGCGAGCCAGGTGAACTGGCCGCCGTTCCCACCGTCCTCACCGTCGACGAACGCGAAGACCGATTCGTCGTAGAACGTCCGGCTGCCGGTCTGGCTCCGCCAGGCCGCGGTGACCCGGCCGACTTCGTCGTCGGAGACGAAGACGCCCTGGAGGCGGACCGGCCGCGGCAGGTCGACCGGCTGATAGAGCATGTCCCCGCGGCCGATGAGGTCTTCGGCGCCGGGCTGGTCGAGGACCGTCCGGCTGTCGACGTTGCTGGACATCGCGAAGGCGATCCTCGAAGGGACGTTCGCCTTGATCAGGCCGGTCACGACATTGACGCTCGGCCGCTGGGTCGCGAGGACGAGGTGGATCCCCACCGCCCGCGCCTTCTGGGCGATCTTGACGACCGGGTCCTCGACCTTCCGGCCCTCGCGCATGATCAGGTCGGCGAGCTCGTCGATGATCAGCACGATGTACGGCAGCCGGTCCGCCTCGGCCAGGGCCGGGATGGCGTTGTAGCCGGCGATGTTGCGGACCGAGCGCGACGCCAGGAGCTTGTAGCGGTCCTCCATCTCGTGGACCGCCCAGTTGAGGGCGGCCTTCGCCTCGTGCGGCTCCACGATCACGTGCTGGAGGAGGTGCGGCAGGCGGTCGTAGGGCGCGAGCTCGACCCGCTTGAGGTCGACCAGGATGAGCCGGACCTCCCACGGCCGGGCATGCATGAGGAGGCTGGTGATCAGGGCGTTGACGCAGACGCTCTTGCCCGAGCCGGTCGCGCCGGCGACCAGGAGATGGGGCATCTTCGCGAGGTCGACCGCGTAGGCCTGGCCGGAGACGTCGCGGCCGAGGGCGAACGTGAGGCGGCTCGTCGCGGCCAGCATGTCCGTGTCGGCGATCAACGAGCGGAAGCCGACCGTCTCGCTCCGGACGTTCGGGATCTCGACCCCCACGACCGCCTTGCCCGGGATGGGCGCCTCGATCCGGATCGAGCGGGCCGCCAGGGCCATCGCCAGGTCGTCGGCGAGCCCCTCGATCCGCGACAGCTTGACGTTGGCGTCGGGCCTCACCTCGTACTGGGTGACCACCGGGCCCGAGTTGACAGCGCTCACCTTGGCCTCGATCCCGAAGCTGCGCAGCTTCAGCTCGATGATCCCGATGTTCTTCTCGTGATCGACCCCTTTCCCCGCGATCGTGGCGGGTCGATCCTCGAGCACGTCGACACCCGGGAGGGTCCAGGCGATCGTGTGGAGCGCCTCCGTCTGGTCGGTCTCATCCTCGTCCAGCTCGGCCGCCAGCTCCGAGCGCCCGGGCCAGCTCCCGATCGGGGCCGTCCCACCGCTCGTTGCCGGGCCTGCAGCCGGCGCCCCGGCCGGACCGACACCGGGCGCCGACCCTTCGGCTCCCGGACGGCCCGCCCAGACCGTCTGGCTGAGTGGGACGGCGCTGGGGGTCGGCGTGGGCAGCTCCCCGGCCGGGCTCCCGGCCGAGCCGCCGCGCAGCGGCCCGCCCACCCGGTGGTCGAGGCTCTCCGGACCGGCCCGCCGGGCGGTCGGCTCCAGGGGCTCCTCGTCGCGCTCGGTGACGGCGCCCAGCGCAGCGATGACCGTCCGGACGGCGCGTTCGAGCGGCTCGAACAGCGTCGGCAGCGAGCGGTCGAGCGCCACGAGGACCCCGGCGATGGTGACCGCCAGCAGCGCGATGACCGCGCCGGGCTTCGTGACCAGGCCGATCAGCAGCCCCGCCAGCGCCCGCCCGATCCGGCCGCCGCTCGAGAGCGCCGCCGCCTCGACCAGGCCGAGGAAGGCGAGGTAGGCGACAAGGCCGCCGAGGAGCGCGAGCTGCCAGCGGCCGGCCGCCGACCGTGCCCGCTCGAGGTAGATCCCGGCGCCGATGAGGAGGAACGGCAGGAGCCAGCGCCACGTCCCGAACCAGGGCGCGATCGCGTGGAGCCACAGGTCGGTCAGGCGCCCCTCCCCCGGCAGGAGGAGGGCGATGAGCGTGATCACGCCCACGACGAGGAAGACGATCCCGACGATCGAGCGGATGACCTCCGGGCTGAGGTTGGCGCCGGCGGATCGGGCCCGCGACCGGCCGGTCCGCGCCCGGGACGCGCGCCTCGGCTGGCTCGTCCTCCGTCGCTCGGTCACCGACTAGACCTCGACCACGACCGGGAAGACCATCGGCCGGCGCTTCGTCTGCTCGTACAGGTAGCGCGACACGCCGTCCTTGATCTGGACCTTGAGCAGGGCGATCTCGCTGATGTGGTCGCCCGGGTTCGCGATCGAGGCGATGACCCGCTCCACGGC
>JBGPFS010000230.1:0-3796 GCA_041483455.1 Candidatus Limnocylindria bacterium
CGCGATGGCGAACTTGCTCGAGCACCCCGACTGCGGCCGGAGCTTCGATCCGATCAGCGACGAAGAGGCCATCGCGGCCGGAGTCGACGAGTCATGAACCGATGCACGAGCCAGAGGTACACCCGATGACCGCACCTGCGAGCGCGACCGAGTTCAGCGTCTTCCTGCCGTTCGCGAAAGTGGACAAGCAGTCGGACGGGACCGTGATGGTCCACACCCTCCTCAACGATGAGACGCTCGATGACCAGGGCGAGATCGTCGACTTCAGCGCCGTCGAGAAAGCGTCTGCGGACTACATGGCCTGGGCAAACGTGAGGTCCATGCACGGCGACCAGGAGACCGCCGCCGGAACGATGGTCTCGCTCACGCCGGATCCTGCGGCCCGCACGCACGAGGCGATCCTCCACGTCGTCGATCCCGTCGACGTCCAGAAGGTCCTCACGAAGGTCTATAAGGGCACCTCGCTCGGCGGCTTCAAGCGCCGGATCCGGCTCCAGAAGTCCGCGACCGGCGAGACGGTCAAGCGAATCATGGAGATCGACTGGCGCGAGACGAGCCTCGTCGACCGCCCGTCCCGCCCGACCGCGCGACTCACCCTGCTCAAGCGCTCCGATGGGGGCGATCCGCCTCCGCTCATCGAGGAGGACCTCATGGCCGACGACGAACTCGCCAAGGTGAGCGAGGCCCCCACGACGGCCCCAGCCGCCGAGATCCAGCCCGAGACGGGCGCGGAGCCCGCAGGGGCACCCGAGGCCGGAACGGACGTCTACCTCGGCCCTGACGGCCAGCCGCTCGCCAAGGCCGCCGAGAGCGAGCCCGCGCCGGACGTTCCGCGCGGAACCCCGGAGGCGCTCGCGAAGAGCGCGACCGACGACGTCTGGAACGCCCACTGGATCATCGAGTGCATCGACCGCCTCATCCAGGGCGAGGGTGCCGAGAGTGGCCAGCTCGCGCAGCTGAAGGGCGCGCGAGCACTCATGGTCGCCTTCGAGTCGGGCGAGGTCGCCGAGATCGGGACGCCCGAAGAGGCCGCCGAGGACCAGGCGAAGATGGCCCAGATCGTGGCCAACGACGCGGCCGGGCCCAAGGCGCTTGGCGACGTCGCGACGCAGGCCGACATGGCCTACGCCGCCGAGGGCGGCGCCTTGCGCGAGACGATCGCCACCGTCGTCGAGGAGGTCCTCGCCAAGCGGGCGGCCTCCCCCGAGCCACCGCCGGCACCCGAGCCGGCGCCCGAGCCTGCATCCACCGAGCCGGAGTCCTCGAGCCAGGAGCTCCTGCGCAAGACCACCAGCTACATGGACGAGCAGTTCGCACGGTACGTCAGCCGTCCGGAGCTCGAGGCGATGAAAGGCGAGGTCCTCGGGGCGTTGACGCCCATGAGCGAGGCCCTCGCGAAGATCGCCCGGTTCCCGGCCCCTGGTGGCCCGGTGCGCTTCGCTGCCGATGGCGACCGCTTCGCTGGCGAGTCCGAAGGCGGACCGACCACCGAGGCGGAGGTGCTCGCCAAGGCGTCCCGAGCGACGAGCGACCCGCACCTGCGGGAAGAGCTCGGCAGGCTCGCGGCCGCCGCCCAGATCCGCGCCGATAGGACGGCGCGCTAGCCCATCGAAGAACCCCGGCCTGCCTGAGTGCGAGTGCTGGCAGGACCACCGGGAACCCTACTCGCGGGAGACATCGCGAATGTCCATGAACGCCCCGACGGGGGTCACAGCGGAGACGCTGGCCGCCGTCCAGGCCGCGCTCTCGAGCCCGAATGCCGCCTCGGCCCCGGACGCCATCCTCGCCAAGACGGCGACCACCCAGGGCATCAGCACCTCCACTGGCCTCGTCGGCTACCTCCTCGAGGCGCCGGCCAAGAACCTCTTCCCGGTCCTCTCGCCCCTGCGTAACCGGTTCGCCCGCCACGGCGCACCGATCGGCGCCACCGCGGTCAACTGGAAGGCGATCACCGCGATCAACGCGGCCGGGGTCAAGGCGGGCGTCGCCGAAGGCGTCCGGAACTCCGTCGTGTCCACGACCGAGGCGGACAAGATCCAGTCGTTCAAGGACTTCGGTCTCGACGACAAGGTGACCTTCCGCGCGATCGACGCGGGCCGCGGTTTCGAGGACGTCCGGGCGATGAGCTCGGCGAACCTCCTCTCGGCGGTCATGGTCGAGGAAGAGAAGATCATCCTCGGCGGCAACGTCACCGCGCTCGGCGCGCCTGGCGCCCTCGTCTTCAGCGACGCGGCGGCCGATGCCTCCGGCTCGCTGACCGCGGCCACGACCTACTACTACGCCGTCAGCGCGCTCACCCTGTACGGCTTCCTCAACGGGGCCACCGGGCACGCCTCCGCCGACGCGATCGACGAGACGACCGCGGTCACCGGCAACCATGCCACCACGGCTTCGGGCGCTGGCTCCGACTCGACCATCATCACCTGGCCCGCCAAGCGCGGCGCGGTCGCCTACAACGTCTACGGCGGGACGACCTCCACGGTCCACTACCTCGCCACGGTCACGGTTCCGTCCTGGACCCAGACGGCCACCTTCTCGGGCACGGGCAACGTCCCCAACACGGGCGACGTGACGGCCGATGCCCTCTCCTTCGACGGCGTGATCCCGCAGATCCAGGTCGCGGGCTCCGGCGCGTACTACAAGGATCTGGCGAACGCGAGCCTGACCGGCGACAACGCCGGGGGGATCACCGAGTTCGACGCGATGCTCCAGAGCCTGTACGACACCAGCCGTATCGGGCCGACGGCTGCGCTCGTGAACAGCCAGCAGGCCCGCGACATGCTCGCCAAGGTCGCGGCCAACGGGTCCACCACGACCCTGCGCCTCAACGCGCAGGTGGCAGCCGACGGGATCATCCGCGGCGGCCTGGTCCTGGGCAGTTACCTCAACCGGTACACCCAGACCGAAGTCCAGGTCATCACCCACCCCTACGCGGCCCCGGGCACGATCACCGCGATCTCCGAGCGCCTGCCCTTCCCGAACAACAACGTCCCCAACCCGTTCGAGCTCGAGGTCCTGCGCGAATACACCCAGTACGACTGGGCGACCGTTCAGCGCCAGTACGAGTTCGGCGTCTACGGCAGCGAGGCCCTGAAGGTCTACTTCCCGGCCGGCTGCGGTTCGATCGTCGGCATCAAGGCCGGCTGACCCAAGCCTCCACCACGATCCCCCGGCGGCCGGCTCGCTCCCTCCGGTCGGCCGCCGGGGACACCCGAAAGGAAGCGACTCGCATGTCCGTCATCGCACTCCGCTACATCGGTGCGGGAGCCTACCGTCCGAGCCTGCCCGCGCGGGATCTCGACGCGGACGACATCGCCTTCAACGCGGCCTTCGGCAAGCGCAGCGTCGCCGAGTTCGTCGCCGAGGCGCTGGGCTGCGGGCTGTACAGGGCGATCTATGACGTCGAGCCCGAGCCCGAGCCCATCGCTGAGGGAAGCCGCTGGGAGGATTTGACCAAGGCCCAGCTCCTCGCCTACGCGGCCGAGCACGGGATCGAGATCGCCCCGCGAGCCACCAACGCGGCGATCCGTGAGGCGATCGTCGCATTCGCCGAGGCTGCCGTCGACGCGGCGCCCGAGCCCGAGAGCCCCGCTGAGCCCGAGGTCCCGAGCCCCTAGCCATGGCCTACCCGCCCACGATCACCGACATCAAGACCCGCCTGACGGGCGACAGCCCGCTCATGTCGGGCAACTATGATGGCGTGCTCACGGCCAAGCTCGTCGAGGTCCGCCAGGCCCTCGAGCGCGACGTCGCCCAGGCTCGGGGGATCCGCGGGCCCTGGACGTTCCTGGCCGAC
>JBGPFS010000231.1:0-3724 GCA_041483455.1 Candidatus Limnocylindria bacterium
CCGGCATCGTCGCGGGCGAGGCCCTCGAGCGAGCCGTCGGACCCGCCGCAACGACGACGAACGCCGGCGGTCCAGAACCGCACCGCCCGGCCTGACACGGTGATCTCGTGCTCTCGGGGCCGGGCGAGGAAGAGCGTCCTTGACGCCGCCCGGTCCTGGATCAAACACCACCGCGGACCCGGGGGCGTCATGGCCGGCCTTCGTGCACCGATAGGGTCGGCCCCGTGCCGTGGACCTGACGCATCCGGCACGTATGTTTGCGGCACCCCAGATGGCCGTCCAAGCGTAGTGCGGATGATCCGGCCCATGAGGTAGGTTTGGTCGGGGCGACAGGGTTAGCGCCGACACACCGTCGCCAACCTTGCTGATCCCGGTGATGAACGTTCCGACCTACGTTCATCGGGCCTCGGAGATCGCGTAGGCAGGCTGCGTTGCTGGTGCGCCCCCGGACGGGCTCCGGGCGCTGACTGCCCGGCTGGCAGGAGACGCCTGAGGCCGATTCCGTCGCCAGGACTTCGGCACGAGCTTCCTGACGACCCATTCGGCTCAGTTGGGAACGTCCGGCTCCAGCTGCCGCACCCGGCTCGCGAGTGCCGACAGGATTTCGAGGCGGACGGCCGGTGACGCCTCGAGCAACGAGTTGAATCCCTGGTGGGAAAGAACTAGGAGCTTCGCCGGCCCTTCGGTGGTCGCGGTTGCGGTCGTGCGACCTTTGTCGATGAGTGCGATCTCGCCGAGGAACTCCCCAGGGCCCATCGTCTTCAGGGTCCGGCCGCCCCGGTCTATCCGGACTCGACCCTCGACGATCAACACGAATTGCTCACCGAACGTCCCTTCGCGGATGAGCGTGTATCCGTCAGGCACGTCCACCTCGTCCGCGAGCTGGCCGATCTGATCGAGGGCACTCGTCTTGCAGCCCGCGAACAACGGCACGTGCCGCAGCAACTCGGTCTTTGCGTTCGTTTGCGCCACGTCGCCCTCCAACCCGCTCCAACGATCCGAGACCGGCATTACACCATGCGCGGACTGCGCTCGGAAAGAGCGCTGGCGCCCCCGGACGGACGCGGGGCCGGCGGCTGGCTGGCCTCGCTGACCCGGATCTGATCCGACGCCGGAAGCCCCCACACGATGAACCCATGGTCCTCACCCCGGGGTCGGTAGCCTCGTCTCGGCCTCGCGATCGGGCCTCCAGGTCGACACCGCGAAGGATCCTCTCACCCGCGCCCCTGCTCCGCGTCTGTCCCATCGGATCGGTCCGACCAGCACTGGTGCTGGTTCCTGCGTCCCTCCGAGGATTCTTCAGGCTGCGACGCACGAGGGAACGCGAGCGGATGGATCGTCGCACTCATTAGCGACCGTCCGCGCGACCGCACTAAGCACCCAGGGTGAGGAGCGGATCATGCGAGTTCTGGTGGCCGGAGCAGGCGGCCTGATCGGCTCGGTTGTCGCAAGCGACCTGGCGACCAAGGGCCATGAGGTCGTCAGGTTGGTGCGCCACGAACCGGGCCCCGGTGAGGTGCGCTGGGACCCCGACCGCGGGACGATCGACCGCGCCGGCCTCGAGGGCTTCGATGCCGTCGTCGATTTCGCCAGCATGCCCTGGCCGACCCGCTGGACATCTGCCGCCAAGCAGCGGATCTACGACAACCGCGTCCGGAGCTACCGGCTCCTGGCCGAGGCGCTGGCCGGGCTGGCAGGGAAGCCAGCGGTCCTCATCTGCGCCTCGGGCATGGGCATCTACCCCTCGTCCGGTGATCAGGTCCTGACCGAGGAGAGCACGATCGGGTCCGACTTCCTGGCCGGCCTCCAGCGCGACGGCGAGGCCGCTATGGCGGCTGCCTCCGGCGCCGGGATCCGGGTCGTGCACCTGCGGATCCCGAGCGTCCTCGGTGGTCCCAACCTCGCCGCCATGACCAAGAACATCCGACCCCTGGGCAGCGGTCGGCAGTGGTGGAGCTGGGTCGCCCTCGACGAGATCCCGACGATCGTCGAGCACGCCTTCGGCACCGACACGCTGGTCGGAGCGGTCAACACGGCCAGTCCCAACCCGGTTCGGGCGGCCGAGTTCAGCGCGACGCTCGGCCACATCCTCGGCCGACGGCCAGGTTGGGGCGTGCCGGCGTTCCTGCTGCGGCTCGTCATGGGCGAGATGGCCGAGGCGCTGCTGCTCGCCAGTCGCCGGATCGAGCCACGCCGGCTGCTCGAGACCGGGTACCAGTTCCGCTACCCGGAGCTCGAGGCCGCGCTCCGACACCAACTCGGCGCCGAGGCGTGAGGTTGAGACGCGCCGCCAGGTCTGGCTTCCAGGTCGTGCGGGTGGCCCGCGATCAGAGCCAGATCGGCGACTGGTTGGACGTGGCAGCCCGCCGCCACACGATGCACGCGCTGCTCGAGCTCGACGTTACCGACGCCCGCCGCGCCATCCGCGAGCACCGGGCGGAGACTGGCCAACCGCTCTCGTTCACCGCCTTCGTCGTGGCCTGCCTCGCCCGCGCGATCGATGAGGACAAGACGATGCATGCCCATCGCAAGGGCAAGCGGGAGCTTGTCCTGTTCGACGATGTCGACGTGACGGTCGTGGTCGAGCGCACCGTCGATGGGGCGAAGATCCCGGTGCCCCACATCGTCCGGGCCGCGAACCGCAAGTCTCCGCTCGAGATCAGCCACGAGATCAGCGGGGCAGTCGCAGGAGCCGTCCCGTATGAGCGGGCGCGGCGAATGCTGCCCCTGTGGCTTCTGGTACCCGGGGTCATTCGTCGCGCCACCCTGTCGCGCTGGCTCGCCGATCCGCAGCGGCGCAAGCGACTCACCGGGACGTCGTTCGTCAGCGCGGTCGGGATGTTCGGCCAGGGCACCGCCTGGGGCATCCCACAGGCCCAGAATTACACGCTCGGGCTCACGATCGGCGGCATCGCTCGCAAGCCCGGCCTGGTCAGATCCGCCGATGGCGAGCGGATCGAGCCGCGTGAGTTCCTGTCGCTCACCCTGAGCCTGGATCACGACATCGTCGAGGGCGCTCCGGCCGCGAGGTTCGCGGGCCGGCTGAAGGAGCTCATCGAGAGTGGGTCGATCCTCGCGGCATCTTCGGCACCCCGGCGAGGCCGCGAGAGCCTCGTTCCCGGGCTCGACCGAACGGCCGGAGCGTCATAGCGTCATGGGGGAGATGAGCTTCCTGCGGCGCGCGGCCCGGCGCCGCGGCCCACGCGTGTCATCGGACTCGTGGCCGGCGACCCACGCCGAATTCCGCAGTCTCACCGCGACCTCGTCGAGTTCCCCCCGCTCGCGGCGCTGACCACGCTTGGCGCCCAGACACGATGAACGGATCGTGCGTTGTGGGAGCATCGAGCTTGTCAGCCGCCGCTGCCCGGGCTGGACGCCTGATCTGAGGGCGTGGCGAGTCCGAGCGGCTCTTTCCCCTTTCGCCATCGACTGCTGAAACGCCGGGCACGACAGGCCACCAGCGCCGACAATCATCCCCGGGTTGGTACGCGCTGGTCCGCGTGGGTGCCACAAGGCAACCGACGTGGACAATCAAGAGAGGCGCAGCATGCCGGGACGGTCGGCCCGCACTCGTCATCGGCTAAGCACCGCGTTCGTGGTCATGGCTCTTCTCGCCGGGTGCGCGACTCCTAGCGTCACTCCCGCAACGACGGTACCAGAGGCCAGTCATGCCGCCGGAGTCCCCGCTTCGGCGCCGGCTTCGACCGCAACGGCGTCGGTGCCA
>JBGPFS010000232.1:0-3600 GCA_041483455.1 Candidatus Limnocylindria bacterium
ACGGCCGGGATCCCGGTCCACCGGGGCTGGGCCCCGCTCGGCGGCCGCCATCGCTGGATGGAGCCGTTCGTGCTCGTCCTCCTGGCCGGTGGCGGCGCGCACGGCTACGCGATAACGGCTCAGCTCGAGGAGATGGGCATCACGGGCGGACCGGTCGACGTCGGCCAGGTCTACCGGACCCTCCGCGATTTCGAGGAGGCGGGGCTGGTCACGTCGTCCTGGTCGAGCGAGCCCGTCGGCCCCCAGCGTCGCGACTACGAGCTGACCGACGCAGGGTATGACGCCCTCGACGCCTGGGCGGCCGTGATGAAGGAGCGGGCGCGACTCATCGGCGAGTTCAACGGGCGCTATCTCGAGGCGGTCGCGAGCCCCCGGAAGCGCGGCCGCGCGGCGGGGTCACCCTAGAGCGGTTCGGCGACCGCGTGATCGATGCCCCGGGCGAGGGCGTCCTTCTCCTCGTCCGAGAGGTTGCGGTCGAGGACGCCGAGGTAGAGCTCCTCCTCGGCGAGATGGACCTTCAGGATCGAGAACAGGCGGTACAGGACGCGGCGCAGGCCGATCTGGTCGGCCGGGCCAAGGTTCCCCTCGGCCACCAGCTCGCTGTAGCGGCACAGGGATGCGAACAGGGTGCGCAGCTGCTCGTGCTCCCGGCGCATCGGGGCCATCGAGTGACGCCGGCCCATCAGCTCCTCGAGCCGCCCGTACAGGGTCGTCTCGATCGCTTCCATGTGCGGCACGAGCCGGCCGCTGATGAAACTGCACTCCTCCTGGAACCGGACCTCGAATTCCTCGGGGGTCACCCGGCCGATCAGCTCCGCGAGCTCGGGCAGCCGATCGACGTGCGGCTCGATCTTCTCGTGGTGCTCGTGCGACGTGTCAGGGAGTGAACGCATTGATCGGCACCATTCCAGAGACTGTGACGGACGACCCCGTCCGCGTGCGGGATACGCGCTGCGCTCCCGATGGAGACGGTGGCGATCGAGCGGCGCGGGCCGATAGGGCCGTCCAGCCCGATTTCGATGAGGCTCGGGATGACAAGGGGGATATCGGCTCCGCCGCCCTCAGGGTCCTCGCGTTGAGTCAGCCGGGCTGGCCGCGGCTGGGGCGGCTGCTAGGATCGGCGCGATGGACTGCTGCTCACCCGGCGACTCCGCGTTCGATCGCCAATTCGACGCCCGCCACGCGGCCGATAAACTGCGCGCCTATCGTCGGAAGGGCCCGATCGGCCTGACTCGCGCGCTGATCGACGCGCTCGCCGCGGGAGGGATCGACGGGTACACCGTCCTCGACATCGGCGGTGGAGTGGGTGCGGTCCATCACGAGCTCCTGCGCTCCGGGGCCGCGACCGCAGTGGACGTGGACGCCTCTCGCGCCTACCTCTCCGCCGCCCGCGAGGAGGCTGAACGGCAGGGCCACGCCGACCGCGCCCGCTACCTCATCGGCGACTTCGTCGTGCTCGCGGACGAGGTCGACTCCGCCGATCTCGTCGCCCTCGACCGGGTCATCTGCTGCTATGCGGACATGGCCGCGCTCGTCGGCCGATCGGCGACCCTGGCGCGTCGACGGTACGGTCTCGTCTACCCCCGGGACTCCTTGCTGGGCCGGGTCGGCGTCGTGCTCCTGAATGCCCAGCTCCGCCTGTCACGGTCGTCCTTTCGTGTATTCGCCCACCGGACCGCCGATGTCGACGCGATCCTGGCCGCCCACGGCCTCGTCAAGCGGCTCGATCGGAAGACGCTGATCTGGCAGCTCGCGCTCTACGAGCGGCCTGCCTCGTGAGCGCGAAGACGCCCAGGCGGTCGAGCGCTCACATCCCCAGGTAGGCCGCCTCGCCGTGGAGCCCTTCGTCGAGACCCGACTCCTCCATCGCCGCCGTGACGTGCACCGGCGTGACCCGGTCGATCAGCCAGAGCATGCCCCACGTGAAGGCGAACGCCCAGACGACAGCCAGGACGACCGCGCCCACCTCGGCCAGGAAGAACCCCGTGTTGCCGGCCAGCAACCCGTCCGTTCCGGACGGGTTGAACGACTTCGTGGCGAAGACGCCGAGGAGGACGATGCCCAGCGAGCCGCCGACTCCATGGACCCCCCAGACGTCGAGCGCGTCGTCGAGCTTGAGCCGGTTCTTGATCGCCACCGCCCAGTAGCACACGAGCCCGGCCGCGCAGCCGATGATGACCGCGGTCATGGGCGATACGTAGCCGGCGGCCGGGGTGATCGTGGCCAGGCCCGCCACGGCCCCGGTGAGCAGGCCGAGGAACTTCGGCTTGCTGGCGCGTGACCAGTCGAGGGCCAGCCAAACGATCGCCGCGAATGAGGCCGCGATGTCGGTGTTCAGGAACGCCACCGCGGTCACCGAGTCGACCCGGAACTCGCTTCCGGCATTGAACCCGTACCAGCCGAACCAGAGCAGGCCGGTCCCGAGGGCCACCAGCGGGATGCTGTGCGGTCCGCTGTCGGGGGTCCGGCGCCGACCGACGTAGATCACCGATGCCAGGGCGGCCGTTCCCGCGATGGCGTGGACCACGATCCCGCCCGCGAAGTCGAGCACGCCGTTCTGGGCGAGGAAGCCGCCGCCCCAGATCATGTGGACGAATGGGAAATAGACGAACAGCAGCCAGGCGGTCAGGAAGAGCATGTACGCCTTGAACGTGACCCGATTGGCGAAGGCCCCGGTGATGAGCGCCGGCGTGATGATCGCGAACATCATCTGGTAGGCGACGAACACGATCATCGGGATCGTGTCGTTCGGCGATGGGGTGGCCAGCGTCACCCCGCGCAGGAAGGCCATGTCCAGGTCCCCGACGACCCCGCCCTTGCCGCCGGAGAAGCACAGCGAGAAGCCGACGACGACCCAGATGACGGTCGTCCAGCCCATCGAGACGAAGCTCTGCATCATGATCGCGAGCACGTTCCGCCGGCCGACCAGCCCGCCGTAGAAGAAGGCGAGCCCGGGGGTCATCAGCATCACGAGGCTGCTGCACAGGAGCATGAATCCCGTGTTGCCCGTGTCGAGGTTCGGCATCGTTTCCGTCTCCGCTCCGATCGGTCGGGTCGTGACCGGTCGAGGGATCCACGACCGACCGAACCGACGTGACCCGCCAATAGTAGGGACCCGGAATCTGGCCCGTTGGCCGGGGATCCCGTTCGACGGCGGGCTGTCCCACTCGCGCCGTCCGGATGAGGGAACGCCTCGGAAGTCGGAGCCGGACGAGCACGACCCTGTACCCTGTCGGCATGGCGCCTGACCGCCCGACCGGAGGCCCGCGTCGCCAGGCCGCCGTCCGACGCCTCGCCCCGCTGCTCGGGTTGGGGCTCGTCCTGCTGGCGGTCGGCACCGGCTCTGGGGATGGACCGGGCGGTCCGCTGCGGATGCCGTCGCTCGGCGCCGTCGCCGGGACGGCCGATCAGAGCGCGTCGCCGGTCCCGTCGACGAACCCGACGGCGACGCCTGCCCCGACGCCGACTCCCGGCCCCGCCCCGATCCCGGCCTCCGCGCTCCAGGCTCGCCTGAACGCCCTCCGCGTTGAGTACCACGTGCCGGGCGTGTCGGTCACGATCATCTGGCCGGATGGGCGGAGCTGGACCGGCGTGGACGGC
>JBGPFS010000233.1:0-3571 GCA_041483455.1 Candidatus Limnocylindria bacterium
CCCTCACGCTCGCGAGCGGGCCTCGGATCGGCCCGCGCCCGGCCCGGCCGCCCTTCGGCGGGCCTCCGGGGTGGCCCTGCTATGATTCCGCAGCCGTGCTAGGCGGGGAACTAGCGGTGCCCTGTACCTGCAATCCGCTCCAGCAGGGCTGAATCCCCTCCCGAGGTCCACCGTCTCGAAAGCCGCCGTCTCGGGCGACGTTGAGGGCCGGGTCCCGCGCAGCGGCGACTCGTGAACCGTGTCAGGTCCGGAAGGAAGCAGCACTCAGCGATCTTCGCCGGGTGCCGCGGAACGGCCTGGTCCGAGCCGCTCGAGCCCGGAGGGCGCGGGGCGGTGTGGTCGACGGAGGGTGCACGGCACACTCACTCATCCGGCGGGCCCGGCGCGGCCCGGCCGGCGACGATCGATGGAGCGGCGTGACGACCCAGACCCCGGGCCCCTCGGCCCCCCACCAGGCGCTCTATCGCCGCTGGCGTGCCCAGACGTTCGGCCAGATCGTCGGCCAGGAGGCGGTCGTCCGGACGCTCCGGAACGCGGTCCGGACGGGTCAGGTCGCCCAGGCGCTCCTGTTCGTCGGTCCCCGCGGCACGGGCAAGACCTCGGTCGCGCGGATCCTCGCGAAGGCGCTCAACTGCACGGACCTCCGGGACGGCGAGCCGTGCGATGCCTGCGCGGCCTGTGTCGCGGTGCGGGAGGGACGGGCCCTCGACGTGGCCGAGATGGACGCGGCGTCGAACAACCGGGTCGACGACATGCGCGAGCTCCTCGAGCGGACCTGGACCGCACCGTCGGACCTGCGCCGGAAGGTCTACATCATCGACGAGGTCCAGCGGATCCGGGACGGCTGGGACGTCCTGCTCAAGACCCTCGAGGAGCCGCCCGAGCACGTCGCGTTCATCTTCTGCACCACGGATGCCAGCTCGATCCGGCCCGCCGTCCTCTCCCGGGTCCAGCGCTTCGACTTCGGCCGGCTGACGGTCCCCCAGATCGAGGGCAAGCTCACCCGGATCCTCGAGGCCGATGGCCGAGCCGCGGATCCGGAGGCGCTTGCGCTGGTCGCCCGCCTGGCTGCCGGGGGGATGCGCGACGCCGAATCCATGCTCGACCAGCTCCTGTCGGGCGGGACCGAGCGCCTGACGGCCGATCGGGTCCGCGACCTGCTGGGGCTGGTCGAGGCCGAGACGGTCGACGCCTTCATCGATGCCCTCGTCCGCGGCGACGCCCTCGCCGGCCTCGGCGCGATCGATGCGCTCGAGGACCGCGGTCGAGACCTCCACGCCTTCCTCGACCAGGTGGTGACGCGGCTGCGAGAAGGGTTGACCCACGGCCTGGACGGGCCGGACGTCCCAGGCGGCGGCTGGACGCCCGCGGCGCTCGTCGGGGCCGCCCGGCGGCTCGCGCCGATCGACCCGAGTCGCCCGTCGGTCGGCGGCCTGCGCTTCCAGCTCGAGCTCGCACTCCTCGGCGCCGCGACCGTCCCGGAGCCGTTGGCAAGACCGGTCGGCGCCGCATCCGCAGCGCCCGCATCCCCGTCGGCGGGGCGCCCGGACCACGGTGAGTCCCACCCCGGGCCGGCGCCGAAGAGCGAGGGCCAGTCGGGCCCGCCCTTGACGCCAGGCGGCAGCGGCCGGCGGGGCGCCCGACCAGCGGCGCCCGCCGAACCGGAAGCGCCCGCCGAACCGGAAGGGACCGGGCCGCTACCGGCCCCTGGGGCCATCGCCACGAGAACCGATCCGGCAGGAGGCGGGGAGCTGGGTCGCGTCGCCGCCCTCTGGCCGGAGATCGTCGCGGCCCTGTCCCGGAACCCTCCCACGAAGCCGCTGGTCGAGGCGTGTCGTCCGATCGCGGTCGAGGGCAATGTGGTCACGCTTGGATTCGCCGAGGGCAAGGGGTTCCTGCGCGATGCGGCCGAGCGCCGGCGCAGCTCGCTGGAGGCCGAGATCGGCCGCGTGCTGGGCTCCCCGGTCTCGGTCCACTGCGTGCTCACGAACCTCGATCTGATGCCGCCGCCGATCGAGGCCCAGGAGCCGGACCTCCTGGCGACGGCCCGCCGGATCTTCGCTGACGACCTGGTCGACGCGGGGGACGTGACCTGAGGGTCGGGCCGGGCCGGGCGCCCTGCGCCGGATCGACGCATCGCGCAGACTGAGGCGTGGACGAGCGGCGCACAGGGCGCCCGAAGGAGGGACGACGCGGATGGGCATGGCGAACCTGCAGCGGATGGCGCAGCAGATGCAGCAGGAGATGCTCCGGGTCCAGGGCGAGCTCGAGGACGCCACCGTCGACGGTTCCGCGGGCGGCGGCGCGGTCCTCGCCACGGTGACGGGCAAGCAGGAGCTCGTGCGCATCGTGATCGATCCAGCGGCCGTCGATCCCGCCGACGTCGAGATGCTCCAGGATCTGGTGGTGGCTGCGGTGAACGATGCCCTCGCCGCATCGCGCCAACTCGCCGAGTCGAAGATGGCGGCCGTCACCGGCGGCCTCAAGATCCCGGGCTTCTGACCGCCGGCCGTGGCGTCACCGGTCATCGAGCCCGTCGCGCGGCTCATCGAGGCGTTCGCCCGGTTACCGGGCATCGGACCCAAGACGGCGCAGCGCCTGACGTTCCACCTCCTTCGGGCGCCCGATGGCGAGGCGCGGTCCCTGGCGGCCGCGCTGATCGCCGTCCGCGATCAGGTGGTCTTCTGCGAGCGCTGCTTCAACATCAGCGACGCGCCCCTCTGCCCGATCTGCCGCGACGACGCCCGAGACGCGCGTCGCCTATGCGTGGTCGAGGAGCCGCTCGACGTCCTCGCCCTTGAGCGGACCGGTGTGTTCCGCGGTCTCTACCACGTCCTCCAGGGCGCCATCTCGCCGATCGACGGGATCGGTCCCGAGCGCCTGAAGATCCGCGAACTCCTCGAGCGGGTGGGAGATGCCGAGCAGGCCGGAACGCCGTTCCTCGAGGTGATCCTGGCCACCGATCCCACCCTCGAAGGAGAGGCGACGGCGATGTACCTCGATGAGCGGCTCGAGGGCCACGTCGATCTCGTCAGTCGGATCGCCCGCGGAATCCCTGTCGGCGGCGATCTCGAGTACGCCGACGAGGTCACCTTGATCCGGGCGCTCCAGGGCCGACGGGCGTTCGGAGCGTGAGCAGCCTCCTGGTCGAGATCGCCCTGCGCTTCGCCAAGGCGTTGGCCGCCGGCATCCTCGGCCTGATCCTGTGGGTCATCTGCGTCGGCCCGCTGGGCGCGATCGGCTCGCCCGAGCTCGGGCTCCTGTGCTGGCTTGCCGGCGCCGCGTTCGTGCTGGTCGTCGAGCGCTCGCCCCTCTAGGTTCCGCCGGGCAGCGTCGCGACGCCCGTCGTCCGGAGCGCAGGCCCGACCCGTTTGACACTCGGATGGGCCGCGTCTAGTATTCGCCCTCGCGCCCCCGGAAGGGGAGTCGCACGGGCCGGCCAGCCGGTCCACCCCGGTCCCCGTCGTTTGACAGGCCCGGTTCCGATGCCCCATCATTAGGGCTTGCGCCCGGTGCCCTTGTGCCCGGACGCGCTGCACCTTAACAATTGAAGAGTGGCAGGAAATCCGGA
>JBGPFS010000234.1:0-3525 GCA_041483455.1 Candidatus Limnocylindria bacterium
CGTCGGACGACGCGCTCGAAGCCAGCCCCGACGCCGAGCCCGACGCCCGAGGCCCCGGCAGCCGATGCCGCGGCCCCGAAGCGCCGGACGACGCGCTCGAAGGCGGCCCCGACGCCGAGCCCGACGCCCGAGGCCCCGGCAGCCGATGCCGCGGCCCCGAAGCGCCGGACGACGCGCTCGAAGCCAGCCCCGACTTCGGTCTCGGCCGCTCCGACGCCCGAGGCCCCGGCAGCCGATGCCGCGGCCCCGAAGCGCCGCGTCGTCCGGAAGCAGGCCCGGACCGAATCCGCCTAGGGCGGGACCCATGGAGCGCTGGGCGACCCGCGGCCAGCCGACGGCCCTCGCGGCCGTCTCGGCGATGGTCGCGGGTGGCCCGCCCCAGGCGCTCCTTCTCGTCGGGCCCGCGTCGGTCGGGAAGACCACCCTGGCCGGTGACCTCGCGGCGGGGCTCCTGTGCCTCGCCGATGACCCGTCGACCAGGCCCTGTCGCGCCTGTCGCGGCTGCCGGCTCATCGCCGGCGGCAATCACCCCGACCTCCACCGGCTGGTGCCCGACGGGCCCGGTGGGCAGATCCGGATCGGCGACGCACGGCACCCGGAGCCCGGGACGGTCCGCGCCCTGATCGGCGAGATCGCCCTGCTTCCCGTCGAGGGCGGCCGCCGCGTCGTCGTCGTGGAAGCTGCGCACCGGCTGAACGACGACGCCCAGAACGCGCTGCTCAAGACGCTCGAGGAACCGCCGGCCGGGGTGACCGTGATCCTGTGCGCCGACGACGAGGAGCACCTCCTCGACACGGTCCGCTCGCGCTGTGCGCGCCTCCGCCTCGGCCCGGTCGCCGGCCGGGCGATCGAGCAGCTGCTCCTCGAGCAGGGATCGGCGGATCCGGCCCGGGCCGCCCGCCTCGGGCGCCTGGCGGGGGGCCGACCGGGCCTGGCCGAAAGCTACGCCCGGGCTCCCGACGCCGAGCCGATCCGGGACGAGATCGCCCGGACCCTGGTCGACCTGCTGACCGCCGACCGGGCCCGGCGGCTGACGGTCGGGCGCGAGCTCCTGGGGCGAGCCCGCGATCTCGACGCGGCCCTCAGCCCGGCCCCGGCCGCGTCGACCACCGACCGTGCCGGCCGCGCTCGACGCTCGAGGAGCACGGCGACCGACACGGCAGGCGGGGATGGCGAGCCCGACGCCGTCGGTGGCGCTCCACCCGGCGGTTCGACGAAGGTCGCGCCTGCGGAGCGGCGACGTGCGGCACAGGTCCTGTGCGGGACCTGGCGCGAGGTCGCTCTCGATCTCGCGGTGGCCGGCCTCGGCGGGCGTCGCGAGCTCCGGGATCCGGGCCTGCTCGAGGAGCTGCTCGCCGCCGCATCCGCGATCCCGCCGACGGCGATGGCCCGGTTCCTCGGGCGGCTTGACCGGGTCGCCGAGCTCGTCGAAGGCAACGCCAACCCCGAGCTGGCGATCGACGTCCTCGTCCTCGCCTGGCCATACGGCGTGACGGGAGCCGCGGCGTGACGGGTCCCGCGGCGTGACGGGTCCCGCGGCGTGACGGGTCCCGTGGCGTGACGGGTCCCGTGGCGTGACGGGTCCCGTGGCGTGACGGATCCGCTGGCCCGCCTCGACGCCGTGGTCCGGGGTCGGGTCCAGGGCGTCGGCTTCCGGATCTTCGTCGCCCGCGAGGCGGTGGCCCTCGGACTCGTCGGCTGGGTCGCCAACGAGCCCGACGGCTCGGTCCGGACGGTCGCCGAGGGCTCGACGCCCGACCTCGAGGCGTTCCTCGCCCGGCTCGAGGCAGGCTCGAGCGGCGCCTGGGTCGAGGGGGTCCGGGCGACCTGGGGCCCGGGTACCGGCGGGCTCGACCGATTCGAGATCCGCGCCGGCTGGCATGCCGGGGATTAGGGGAGCCCGGCGATGAGCCCTCCGTCGATCGCGATGGCCTGGCCCGTCAGGTACCTGGCCGGCTCCGAGCAGAGGTAGGCCACCAGGCTCCCGAGCTCGTCGGGTCGCCCGTATCGCCCAGCGGGGATCGTGGTGAGGTGAGTCGCCCGGACCTGCTCGACCGACTGGCCGGTCTTCTCGGCCCGACCGCGATCGAGGCTGTCGATGCGGGGCGTGTCGATCCGGCCCGGCAGGATGCCGTTCACCGTCACGCCGTCGACCGCGACGGCCCGGGCGGTCGTCTTGAGCCAGGCCGCCAGCGCTCCGCGGCCGGCGTTCGAGTAGACGAGGTCCGGGATCGGCTGGCGGACCCCGGACGAGAGGATCGCCACGATCCGGCCCCACCGCCGTTCGCGCATGCCGGGCAGGAGTGCCGTCGCGAGCTCGATCGGGGTGATCGCCAGGAGCCTGAAGGCGCGCTCCCAGCCGGCCGCGTCGGTGGCGGTCGGGTCGGTGGTCGGCGGCCCCCCGGCGTTCAGCAGGAGGATGTCGATCGGCCCGAACTGAAGCGCCGCCTCGGCGGCGATCCGGGCTCCGGTGCCCGGCTCGGCCGCATCCCCGGCCAGGGTCGCGACCGGGACCCCGTGCCGGGACCCGATCTCGCTCGCCACGTCGGCGAGGCGTGCGCCGCCCCGCGACCAGAGGACGAGCCGGCAGCCCTCCGCGGCGAGCTGCTCCGCGCTCGCCCGGCCCAGTCCCGACGAGGCACCGCCGATCAGGGCGGTCCGTCCGGCGATGCCCAGGTCCATGGTTCGTCCTCCGGGTCCAGTCGAGGGTCGGGGTCAGTCGAGAGTCGGCGTCAGGCGGGCCGGGCGGGGCTCGATCCCGACGCGGTCGAGGATCGCCGCCAGGGCCGCCAGGGTGGCGGAGTCGAGCGGCCCGCCCAGGCCTCGAGTCCCTGGATGGTCGATGGCGCCCCGCCGACGGAGCTGTTCCTTGCGGATGGCCAGCCCGACGATCGGTTGCGCCTCGTAGACGAGGAGCGGCAGGTAGCGGTCGAACAGCCCGCCCGCTCGCGATCCGTCACCGGCCTCGACCGCCTCGCGGATCGCCCGCAGGATCTCCGGGTAGGCGAAGCCGGTCATCGTGCCGCAGGCGCCTCGCTCGAGCTCCCACAGGGCGGCCGCGCCGCCCAGTCCGCCGAAGACCAGGAGACCGGGGTCGGCCGCCAGCAGCCGTGCGATCTTGGGCGGGGTCGGCGGATCCTCCAGCTTCACGACGCGAGCGCCGGCCGCGGCCAGGCACTCGAGGAGGACGACGGCGGGGACGACGACCCCGGTCGCGGCAGGCTCGTCCTGGACGATGAGCGGCAGGCCGGCCCCCGCGCTGATCCGCCGGTAGAAGTCGGGCAGGAGGTCGAGGTTCCGGATGAGCGGCGGGGCGGCCACCATCGCGGCGACCGCGCCGATCTCCCGCGCCTGCGCCGCCTGCGCGAGGACGGCCCGGACGCTCGGGCCGGAGCAGCCGACGGCGACCGGTACCCGTCCCGCCGCGGCTGCGGCGATCGTTCGGAGCGCGGCCGCCCGCTCGGCCTCGGTGAGGCTTCCGGGCTCGGCCATGACGCCCATCGCGGTCAAGCCGTCGACCCCCCA
>JBGPFS010000235.1:0-3464 GCA_041483455.1 Candidatus Limnocylindria bacterium
CGGCGGGAGCGCACGCTCGACCTCCTCCCCGTCGTCGTCGCGGCCCTCGGTGTAAACCCGGCTGAAGCCGTCGAAAACGGTCCGCGTCGCGCTCGCCCGCAGGCCGTAGCCGTCGGTCGCGAGCTCGACGGTCGTGGTCTCGAGTTCCTTCTCCTTCATCTGGCTGGCGATCGCGCGCTGCCAGATGAGCCGGTAGAGCCGGGCCTCGTCGCGACCGAGGACCGCCGAGAGTGCCTCGGGATCGCGCTCGAACGACGTCGGCCGGATCGCCTCGTGAGCCTCCTGGGCGTTCCGGGTCTTGTTCTTGAACGGCCGGCCCTTGGGCATCGTGTAGGCCGCCCCGAAGCGCCGGTCGATCGCCGCGCGCGCCTCGCCCAGGGCGAAGCCGGACAGCGCGACGGAATCGGTCCGCATGTAGGTGATCAGGCCGACCTGCCCATCCGACGTCTCGACGCCCTCGTACAGCCGTTGCGCCACCGACATCGTCCGCTTCGGGCTGAAGCCGAGCTTCCGGCTCGCCTCCTGCTGGAGGGTCGAGGTGGTGAACGGCGGGGCCGGGCTCCGCTTCGAGCGCTTGACCGCCACCGACTCGACCAGCGGCCGACTCGAGCGAAGGGCCGCGACGTGGCGTTCCGCCGTCGCGGCGTCGACGATCTCCGGCTTCGCGCCATCGATCCGGACCAGGTCGGCCGTGAATGTCGCCCCGTCGGGAGCGACCAGGAGCGCCTCGACGGTCCAGTACTCGAGCGCGACGAATGCCCGGATCTCGCGCTCCCGATCCACCACGAGGCGGACCGCGACCGACTGGACGCGCCCGGCCGACAGGCCCGAGCGGACCTTGCGCGAGATCAGGGGGCTGAGCGTGTAGCCGACCAGCCGATCGACGATCCGACGCGTCTGCTGGGCGTCGACGAGGTCGAGGTCGATCGTCCGGGGATGGGCGAACGCCTCCGTGATCGCGGCCTGGGTGATCTCGCTGAAGGTCACCCGGGCCCGCTTCT
Source organism: Candidatus Limnocylindria bacterium (assembly GCA_041483455.1). Taxonomy (GTDB): domain Bacteria; phylum Chloroflexota; class Limnocylindria; order Limnocylindrales; family CSP1-4; genus JBGPFS01. Next base: position 1,002 of record JBGPFS010000235.1, read on the forward strand.
CGAGCGGCAGCCCGACGGCCTCGGCGACGTGCCAGGCGATCGCTTCGCCCTCCCGATCGAGGTCGGTCGCCAGGAAGACCCGGTCCGCCGTTCGGGCAGCCCGGGCGATCGCCGCCAGCTGGCGCCGGCGGTCCGGCGAGACCTCGTAGGTCGGCGCGAAGTCGTGCTCGACGTCGACCCCCAGCTGGCCCTTGCCCGGGTTCTCGGGCAGGTCGCGAACGTGGCCGTAGGACGCGAGGACGCGGAAACCCGCTCCGAGGTAACGCTCGATCGTCTTCGCCTTGGCCGGCGACTCGACGATCACCAGATCGGTGCTCATGTCGTCGGGGAGTCTAGCAGGGGGGCTCTCACCCGCCGCTCGACCCGTCGCGCGACCCGGTCAGGCGTCCCGGACCCGACGCAGGAGATCCTCGTCGATCTCGAGGTCCGGCTCGGGCGGTACCCGTTCGACCTCCCCGACGGCACCGGCGCCCAGTTCCGGAGCGTCCGAGCCGCTCGATTCGAGGGAGCCCGGCGGCATCTCGACGAATCGGATGTGCACGAGCGGGAAGAGGAAGACCGACGCGATCTGGTCCGCGAAGACGGGCCGCTTGCCGTTCTGCATCCGAAGATTCGTGCACAGGAGGCCGACGTCGGAGGCGCTCGGCAGGCTGAACAGGTCGGCCAGCAGCGGCTGCTCGTTATGGAGGTGGATGACCGCGTTCCGGATCATCGTGACGGGTCCGACGGTGCCGGAGCGGCGCCGTCAGCCTTGCCAGAAGTCGACGACGAGTCGGACCCGGGCGCCGGACACCCAGACTCCGATGCCCACGTACTTCATCGCGGTCGACATGATGTTCGCGTAGTGGCAGTAGCCGCCGCAGGGCTTCTCGTCCTGGAAGAAGAGATGCGAGCCCAGCACCGAGGCGTACGGGTTGCCGATGTCCTCGCAGCCGAGGTTCTCGCGGTAGTCGCCCGGGTAGCCCGCGCGGCGGAGTCGATCGCCCGGGGTCCCGTCGGCGAAGTGGTCGCAGATGCCCCGGGCGACCAGATACTGGGCGTACGGACGGGAGACGTGGTCGGAGATCCCCTTGCTCAGGATGAGCGGCGCGATCCCGCTGCCGCCCGGGCTGCTGCAGACGCCGGCCGAGGTGACCCAGCCGCCGCCCCGGGTGCAGTTCATCAGCTTGAGGTAGTACGTCTCGACCGCATACCAGGTGCCCGCGCCGACCGAGCTGCCACCTGTCGGGATCTTGACGCCGGCGGATCCGCTGGTCGTCCCGGCCGTCCGGGCTGCGACGATCGGCTTCGGCTCCACCGTGAATCGGACGCTCGCCGCCCCTCGGACGACGGTCCCGTCGGCCGCGCGGGCGGTCGCCTCGACTCGCAGCTGGATCGTCGCCCCATACGGGAGAGCGGCCGCCGGATCGAGGATGAGGACGGTGTCGCCCTCCGCCCAACTGAGCTTGCCCGCGATCCGGGTGTGCCCGTTCCAGGCGCCGAACGCAGCCTGGGTGGAGGCGCGGTCCATCGCCCGTGAGAATCGGACGGAGAGCAGCGCTCCCTGGGCGACGCCGCTGGTCCGGTTCAGCGGCCGGAACCGGACGACCGCGGCCGCTGCGCGCGTCGTGAAGGCGAGCGGGGCGGGCGTCGCGATCGCGACCCCGTCCGCATCCGGCACATCGCCCTCGAGGGAGACCGTGTAGGCGGTCCCGGGCGAGAGGCTGCCGTTCGGCAGGAAGTTGATCGCGCTGCCGCCGTCCTGGCCGCCGCGCGTGTCGAACCGGCCGGCCACGGCGGGGGCGATCCGGAACGCGGCGACCGCGCGGGCGAGATCGACCGGGCGATTGAACGTGACCGTGAACCCGCCGTCGGTCGCGACCGCGTTGTCGCCCGCCACGGCGAATGCGATCCACGCGTTCGTCATCGGCCGGGTCGTGAAGAGCGCCCGAGCCGGGATCCCGAGTGCCCCTCCGTCCGCCGCGAGAGCGTCGCCGCCGACGGTCACCAGGTAGTACGTGGCCGGCGCCCAATGATCGCGGGGCGCGATGGCCAGGACCGTCCCACTGGCGTTCCACGAGAGGTCGACGGCCGTCGCAGGGGAGATCCGCAATGCCGCCGCGACGCTGGCCGCGTCCATCGCCTGTGCGAACGAGACCGTCACCGCGCCCTTGAGCTGGTGACCGGTCTCGACCCGACCAACGAGGGCGGCCTGGCTCAACGGCGCCACAACGGTCGGTGGACGGGCCGCGATCGGGCTTGGCCTCGCGATGCCGATGGCCGCGATCCCCAGTATCGCGCCCACGCCGAGCGCCAGGCCGATGCGCGCCGCGACCGAGCGACGGAGCACGACCGGCACGTACAGGGCGGCCAACACGGGAACCGCGAACAGCGCGGCGGCGAGCTTGCGCAATAGACAGTCTCCTGGCTAGCTGCTGGGGGTCAGCGGCTTCGTGCGGCTGTCCGGCCGGGGCAGTCCCAACC
>JBGPFS010000236.1:0-3451 GCA_041483455.1 Candidatus Limnocylindria bacterium
ATCTCGGGATCGCGACCGAGGTTGCCGATGATCATCGCCTTGTTGAGCGACATGGCCAGTGCCTCCAGATGCTCAGTCGATGGCGGCTGGAGCGGCTTCGGTCTCGGACTCGTCGATCCGCTCGCCGGGCCCCTCCTCCTCTTCGTCCTCGACGGACGGGAGGCGATCCTCGATCTCGCCGACCTCGAGCGACCCGTCCTCGCGGCCACGGCTGGCCTTCGCGGGGCGCTCGATCCGGGTGATCAGGTGGCGGAGCAGCTCCTCGGTGATGAGAAGGCTGCGCTCGAGCTCGACGATCGACTCCGCCGGGGCCTCGAAGAGGACGATGTGGTATGAGCCTTCCCGGTGGAGGTCGATCGGGTAGGCGAGCCGGCGGCGTCCCCATGGCGCGACCTTGACGATCTGCCCGCCGGTCGTGGTGATCTGGCGGGTCGTCCGGTCGATGAGGGCCTGGCTGCGGTCGTCCGGCAGGTCCGGACGGAGCACGAGCATCAGTTCGTAGCGGCGCACGCGGGCGAGACTCCTTCCTCTGGGGATCGCCCCGCTGGGACCGGCCGGCGGCCGGGGCGGAGCCGAAAGGACGAGTCGAGAGTCTAGCACGCTCGACCGGACCGCCCCCTGACAGGCTGCCGGGGAGGTCGTTGTATCCTGTGGCCTACGAGTCCCACCGTGCCAGCCTCACCTGGAGTGCCCGTGCCCGCGAGCGCCATCCTCCTCCTCGGCGCGGATCCGGCCGCCGCCGACGCCATCCGTAGCGTCCTCGCCAGTGCCGGCTACCCGGTCAGCCTGGTCACGGACGCCGATGCCGCGTTCCGTGGGGCGGCCGCCCACCAGCTCGTGATCATCGACGCCGCCGACGCCGATCGGAGCCCGATCGACGTCTGTCGCGAGATCCGCGGCACGCCCGCCCTGGCCGCGATCCCGATCCTGTGCATCTCCCAGAGCGACGACGTGGAGGAGCGGATCCGCTTCCTGGAGGCGGGCGCCGACGATGTGGTCCGGAGGCCGTTCGACGCTCGCGAGCTCGAGGCCCGAGTCGAGGCGCTCCTCCTCCGCTTCCATCGCTCGCGCGACCTGACGCCCAACGTCGCCGGCGCGACCGTGCTCGAGAAGCCGAAGCGGATCGCCGTCGTGTTCAGCCCGAAGGGTGGCGTCGGGACGACCACCGTGGCGGTCAACGTGGCCGTCGCGACGGCCCTCGACCGGCCTGACCGGGTGGCGATCGCGGACCTCGACCTCCAGTTCGGCCAGGTGGCGACCCACCTGAACCTGACCGCCAAACAGACGCTCGCGGACCTCGTCCGCGACGAGTTGTCGCTGCGCGAGCCCGAGCTCCTTCGAACGTATGCGACCCGGCACGAATCGGGGTTGCGCGTGTACGCGGCGCCCACGTCGCCCGACCTGGCCGAGACGATCAGCGTGGCCCATGTCGAGCGATTCCTGGAATCCGCGTCGATCGCCTACGACCACCTCGTCGTCGACGCCGGGTCGACCCTCGACGAGCGGGTCATGGTCGTCCTGGAACGGGCCGACGTCGTCGTCCTGCCGGTCTACCCGGAGATGTCGGCGCTCAAGGCGATGGCCTCGCTCGTGGAGTATCTCGCCGAGTCCGGATCGACCGGATCGAAGGTGATGTTCGTGCTCAACGGGATGTTCGCCCGCGAAGTCCTCAAGCTCCGGGACGTCGAGAGCGCGCTCGGGGCGAGGGTCGCCGCCGAGCTGCCCTACGACGCGTTCCTGTACCTCAAGAGCGTCAACGAGGGGATCCCGGTCGTCACCGGCGCCCCCCGCTCCCTGCCCGCCCAGCGCCTGACGCGACTCGCGGGAGCCATCTTCGGACCCTCCCGCATGGATGACGAGCCCAACTCGAAAGAGAAGAAGGGCGGCCTCTTCGGGGGCTTCGGCAAGCGCCCCTGACGTCGACGGGCCGAATGCGGTCCTAGGAACGCCGGCCCCGAGCCCCGGTCGCCGGGCGCGTCGGAACGCACGATCACGGTGGTGCCGAAGCCGGGATTCGAACCCGGACGAGGTCGCCCTCAGCGGTGTTTAAGACCGCCGCGTCTGCCGGTTCCGCCACTTCGGCACGGCGCTAGGGTACCGCCCGGCCGGGTGCCGGAGACGGCTCAGCCCGCCGGTCCCCCGACGGGCCGCCTGGGAATCGAGAACGGAGGCGACGTCCGGAGCGACCCTGGAGCGATGACGCTACCCTCGGCTCATGCGTCTTGCGCCCGGCCCTCGCCCGGCCCTCGTCCTGGCCTGCCTGGTTCTGCTCGGGGCCTGTGGCAGCACGACGCCGGTCCGCCCGACAGGATCCGGGCCAGGCGCCGGTTCGGCCCCGCCGTCGAGCGCGGCCAGCAGCTCGAACGCCCCGAGCGGTGGTTTCCCGACCGCAAGCCCCACCGGAAGCCCGACGTCGTCGCCGCCCGCGCCGTCGCCGTCCTTCCCGCCGGGCGTCGCCGTCACGCCGTTCGGCTACGCTGCGAAAGGCCTCAGCCACGAGGTGATGGCGTTCCTGACTTCGGGCTACGTGGCACGGGAGGCCGACACCCTCGACTACGGCTCCATCTCGACGGTCGTGGAGTTCGGGATCGAGGCCGGGGCGAACGGCGGCCTCGTGAAGACCCAGGCCGGCAAGGTCCATCCGAAATGGGCCGCCTGGATCAGCCCATCGATGGACCGGGTGATCGCGCACGCCCATGCCGCGGGCGCCAAGGTCGTGCCCTCGATCATCCGCTTCAGCTGGTCGCCCGCCGAGACGGCGATCTCGCAGGCGCTCCTGGCCGATCCCACCGCTCGCGCCCGGCTCATCTCCCAGAGCGTGGCCGAGATCGTCCGGCGCGGCGTCGACGGCGTGAACCTCGACTTCGAACCCGTGCCGGTCGGCCAGCGGGCGAACTACACGGCCCTCGTCCGTGGCTTTCGAGCGGCGCTCGACGCGATCCGACCCGGCTACCAGCTGACGCTCGCCGTGACCGGTTACTACCAGTCGTACGACCTCAAGGCCCTGGTCGCGCCGGGCGCGGCCGATGCGATCTACCTGATGGGCTATCACTACCGCGGCACGTTCTCGAAATCGGCCGGCTCGACCTCGCCGACGGGCGGCCCGATGTACGACGTCGTCGACACGATCCTGGCGTTCGAGAAGGTCGGCATCCCGGCCGGCAAGATCATCCTGGGGGTCCCGTTCTACGGTCACCTCTGGCCGACCGCCGGGCCGGCGATCAACGCCCGGACGATTGGCCCGGGCCGGGACGTACTGTACGGGGAGGGGATCGCATTGGACGCAACGTACGGCGCGAGCTACGACCCGGTCGAGGGCGTGATGTGGGGTGAGTACCAGGCCCGCACCTGCCCCGCGTGCCCGTTGACCTGGTGGCAGTTCTACGTCGACAACGCGACGACGCTTAGGCGCAAGTGGGATTACGTCAACGATCACGGCCTCCTTGGGACG
>JBGPFS010000237.1:0-3446 GCA_041483455.1 Candidatus Limnocylindria bacterium
CGGATACAGCCAGACCAGCGGGCCGCCGCTGGCGATCGAGGCGGCCGCCAGCACCAGGGTCGACCTGAATATGGCACTTCGCAGCGCTCGTGCCTGGACCACGCGGAAGCGAGGGTGCTCTCGCACCGGGATCGACGAGCGATCAAGGAGTCCGGGCGGGATCGTCTCTCCGATGGGTGTCGTCTCCCGTTTCGGGGTCCTCATGACGGGAGGGACCGTGTCGACTCGGGCCGCCGTGTCGACTCGGGCCGCGAGGTCGACTCCCGCGTGCTCCATGACCTGCGCCCGGTGGCGGGATCGACGGCGGTCACCGATCGGCCACCGGGGCGCCGGTCGTCGCGACCCGCTCGATGAGGTCCGCGGCCCGGACCGTGCCCGGGTTCGCCCGGAGACGGGTGGAGATGGCCGCCAGCCGGGCGCCCAGGGCCCGGTCGGCCAGCAGGCGGTCGAGCGCCGCGGTCATCTGGGCGGGCTCGAAGGTGTAGGTCGGCAGGCGGACCCCGAATCCCGTCTCGGCGACCCGCTGGGCGTTGTCGTACTGGTCCCAGAAGAGCGGCAGCAGGATCATCGGCTTGCCGTGATGGAAGCATTCGGTGACCGTGTTGTTGCCGCCGTGGGTGATGACCAGGTCGACCGTCGGCAGGATCGAGGGCTGGGGCAGGAACTCCGCCCCGACCATGTTGTCGGCCAGCTCGTACTGGTCGTGCTGGGGCCCCTTCGAGACGATGAACCGGTGGGGCATCCGCCCGAGGACGTCGACCAGGCGGCGCATCAGCTCCACGTCGGCCGAGCCCAGGCTGCCGAGGCTGAGGTAGATCAGCGCGCCGGGCCGACCGGCCAGCGAGGCCGGCAGGTCCCAGGCCGCCTCCGTGTTCCGGACGCACGACTCGAGCCGGTGCCAGGTGGGCGCGAGCGGGCGGGCGCGCCCGTAGTCGACCTCGCCCGGGTAGAGGTAGAGGTTCAGGTCCGGCGACTCGTGGATGAAGGCCGGCCCGTCAGGGCCGTCCGGCAGACCCGGAGCATCGTGCTCCCGACAGAACGCGTCGAAGTCGGCCCACAGGCCGGCGTGGACGCGGCGGTACTCCGCTCGGAAGTCCGCCCAGCCGGCGCGGTCGGCGGCGGCGTAGCCGGAGAAGACCGGGGCGACGTCGGGATCGAGCAGCTCGGCCGGGTTGCAAGAGGCGATCCGGACCCACGGCCGGCCGCTGGCCGGCAGGGCCGGGAAGGCGACCACGTTGTCCTCGACGATGACGTCCGGATGGAGCTCGTCGAAGATCTCGAGCAGCCGGGGGTGGACGTACTTCGCGCCGTCGATGAGGGCCTGCCAGGTGGGCTGGATGAAGCCGCTCAGCTGCTCGAGCGTCGGGGTCCGGAACACCGGCGCCGTGTCGCGGATGAAGTCCTTCCAGAACTGGCCGGGGACCTCCGGGACCTCGGGCGCTGGCCCGAGGCGCATCAGGCGCTCCTCGAACCCTTTCGCCTCGAGCGCTCCGGCGAACGACTCCTCGACGATGAAGACGACCCGGTGGCCGCGTCCGCGCAGGACGTTCCCGATCCCGACGCAGTTGTTCGTCGGGCCGAACGCACCCTCGGGGAAGAAGACGATCGTCTTCGGGTCGCCCACCGCGTCCTCCTGCTGCGTTTCACGCCGCCCAGCCAGGCGTCGAGGTGCGAGGATTATCGGCGACCTGGGAGTCGGCCCGGGCGGTCGGTCCGAGGGGATCGGGCGCGGAGAGGCCGGCGCGGGAGTGGAGGCAGGCCATGGGCGAGCACGGCTGGCGCGAGGTCGACGACCGGGTGTTCGTCCGGCGCTACGCCTTCTTCGACCAGAACATCGGGGCGATCCTCACGTCGACGGGACCGGTGATCGTCGACACCCGCTCGACTCCCGGCCAGGCCCGAGAGATCCTCGACGACCTCCGGACCGTGACCCGCCGGCCGGTGGCAGCCGTCGTGAACACCCACGAGCACTTCGACCATACCTTCGGCAACCACCTCTTCCGGCCGGCGCCGATCTGGGGTCACCTGCGCTGCGCCGAGGGGATCCGCCGGAACGGCGAGCGCGCCCGGACCGCCCACGCCGAGGAGATCCCGGAGCGCCCCGAGCTGGCCGACCTGGCCGAGGTCGTCCTCGATCCCCCGGATCGAACGTTCGAGGGCGAGACGGCGGTCGAGGTCGGCGGGCGCGTCCTGGAGCTGGCCTGGCTGGGCCGCGGCCACACCGACAACGACATCGTGATCGGGGTCCGCGATTGCGCCGCGCTGTTCGCCGGCGACCTCCTCGAGGCGGGGGCGACGCCGTACTTCGATGACAGCTACCCGCTCGACTGGCCGGCCACCGTGGAGGCGCTCCGTGGGCGGGTCCGCGGCCCGGTGATCCCGGGTCACGGCGACGTCGGCGACGGGGCCTGGGTGAGCCGCGAGCTCGAGGCGTTCCGGGCGCTGGCGGCCCTTGGCCGGCGGGTCCATGCCGGCGAGCTCGACCTCGAGGCGGCCCTCGAGCTGGCGCCCTATCCGGCCTCCGATGCGCGCGTCCCGCTCGAGCGGGCGCTCGCCCAGCTACGCGGGGAGCTGCCCGAGCCGGCCCCGACGCGCTAGGCGGGGTCCGGGCCAGCCGCGAGGTGGCTCGCGATCCAGGCCGCGAGCTCGGCTGCGACCTGGGGTCCTTCCGGCTCGTTGAGCGACTCGTGCCGCAGGTTCGCCAGGACGCGCCGCTCGACGCCCGGGACCGACGCCAGGATCTCGCTCGAGGCGACCGGCACGATCGGGTCGGCCGAACCGTGGATCACCAGCGTCGGCACGCGGACCCGGGCCACCTCCGCGCGGGCCGCCCCCTGCGCGTCGAGGAGCCGGAGGCCCAGGCCGGTCGTCGAGGCATGGTGGTTGAGCGGATCCGCGACGTACGCGGCCCCGACCGCCGGGTCGCGCGACAGGAGCGCGCCGTCGAGCCCGTTCGCGACGGAGAGCGTCGGGGCCAGCCGACCGAGGACCCGGGCCGCGAGGTGCTTCCAGGCCGGCAGGGCGTCGGCGATCGCCGGGGCGCTCAGGATCAGGAGGTCCGGCTGGGGTCGATCGCTCTCGGCATAGCGGAGCGCGACAAGCCCGCCCATCGAATGACCGAGCAGGACGACGGGCCGCCCAGCGCCGTCCGCCCGGAGTGCCGCCAGGCGGTCCTCGACGTCGTCCAGCCAGGTGTCCATCCGGTCGATGAACCCGCGCCGGCCGCCGGACCCGCCGAAGCCCTGGAGGTCGAGGCCGGTCGCCTCGAGCCCCTGGGCCGCGCAGATGGAGGCGGCCCGGTCGTAACGTCCGGAGTGCTCGCCCAGGCCGTGGACGATGAGGACGCTCGCTCGCGGCACGCCGGTCGGCACCCAGTGCCGGACGAGCAGCGCGGTCCCGTTCCGGGCCGCGACGGTCGACGTGGTGGAGGACATCGCCGTCAGCCG
>JBGPFS010000238.1:0-3437 GCA_041483455.1 Candidatus Limnocylindria bacterium
CCCCCACTCTCGGGCACGAGCGCCCCGCAGCCCAGGCAGGGGATCATGCGGTCGGCGCTCATCGCGCTATCTTGCCCGGCCAGCCGGCGAGGGATACGTGCCGGGAGAGCCGCCGATGGGACGATCGTGGCACCCGCCCGGATACCTCGGTGTGCGATGCCATCTCCGCCAGCCGCCTGCTTGACAAGCGTTCTGGCGCACGTGAACATGCGGTGTAACGCAGGAGGTTCGAGATGACGCGCTTGGCCGCGATCCTCGACGAACGCAACATCACCTACACGGCCGTCGCCCAGCGGGCGCATCTCCAGGCGCGCACGATCCGCCAGCTCGCGACCGGCGAGACGCCCATCGACCGCGTGGCCGTCGGAACCGTGAGAAGGATCGCCGCCGCGCTCTCGGTGCCCGTCGCGGAGCTGCTCGAACCCGAGCATCCGTTTCCTGGCGACGCCGCGATGTCGCGCGGCGCGCGGCTCTCGGCCGCCATCCGTGCGGTGATGTGGTCGGGCGCCGCCGTCCCGTACCTCTCTCCGGTCGAGGACGCCGCACCTGACGAGATCGCCACGCTCCCGGCGGACCAGTTCTTCGCCGACATGCCTGCGATCCATGCTCGGCACGGCTGAGGTCTATCGGCGCGTCAGCGAGGCCGACGAACTCTCGTCCGGCGACATCGCCTTCCTCTCCCTCGCCCGCACCCGTCTCGCGGGCGAGATGCCCCCCGGAGACGTCTTCGACCCCGCGGGCCGGATCCCGGCGTACCCGCGGCCGGCGCTCATATCGCTGCCCCACGACCGCGAGGTGGCGATCGACACCATGTTCGCCCTCGTGGTCACCCACTCGTGCGAGATCGATCGCCAGAAGAACGCCGACGTCGAGTCGCCCCATTTCGACTGTCGACTCACGGTGGCCCCCATCGTGGCCGAGTCGGCCGTCAGGTTGGTCACACGCGACGGCGAGGACGAGACCGTGAACTGGGCCGCCATCGAAGCGAACGATCCCGTCTCGTCGCTCTACTTGCCGCCGATCACCGACATATCGGCACTCGTGCCGGGGGCCGAGCCGATCGCGTGGCCGCGGTCATTCGCGGACCTGCGCGGTCTCACGACCGTCTCGCGGCGCATGGTCGTGGCCGATCGCTTGTGCGGGCTGACGCCGGGCTACGTGGCCGTGCTCCAGAAGCAGCTCGCCCGGTTCTTCACGTGGCGGGACCTGGCGCGCCACGAACTCGTCGAGTCCCTGGTGGGTCGGCGGGTGGTGGGAGCCGTGCCCCTCAACGCGCGAGGAGATCGCCTTCGCGTCGCCCTGACAGCCGACGACGGCTCCTCCCTGACCGTCGAGATGAAGGCGAGGTAGTCGGGGCTTCCCGATCGGTCGAGCGGCCCGAGCCTCCTGACCGCTCCCCCGCCTACTATCTTGCCCGGCCAGCCGGCGAGGGATACGTGCCGGGAGAGATCGTCGTCGTGGTGGTGGACGTGGTCGACGGCCGCGTGGTCACGGTGTACCTTCGCCCCAGATGGACAAGCCGATGAAAACCGTTCTTGAGTACGACGAAACCGTGGATGCGCTGTACCTCGAATTCGCGTCGAGGACCGTTGCGAGCCACGTCCAGCTCGACGACGCCCGAGGCGTCGACTACGCGGCCGACGGCTCTGTCGTGGGGGTCGAGATCCTCTCGGCCAGCCGCGGCATCGATCTCGCGGGTCTCCCGAACGGCCCCGACATCGAACGCGTGCTTCGGGCTCGGGGCTTCCCGATCGGTCGAGCGGCCCAAGCCTCCTGACCGCTCCCCCGCCTACGGCTCGACCGTGGCCACCCCGTAGCGCGCCATCCCCCGGTCGAACGTGTGGAGCGGCAGGGCGCCGGCGGCTCGCGCAGCGATCGCGATCAGGGCGTCGGGGATCGGCCGACCCGGCATCGCCCTGGCCCGGACCAGGGCGTCCGTCGCGTCGGCGGTGGAGAGGCCCAGGACGGTCACGTTCTCGCGCCGGATCAGCTCGAGCAGGGCGTCGATGACGGCTGCACGCTCGACCCCGTACTGGGTCCGCAGGACGTGCGCCGTCTCGACCAGGACGACGAGCGGGATCGCGATCCGCTCGGTTCCGTCGATGAGCGCCGCGGCCCGGCGCGCCTGCCAGACCGGGGTTCCGACGAGGTAGCGGACGACGACCGAGGTGTCGACGGCGATCACGAGCGCGAACGGTCCGGATCCGGCGCCTCATCGGCCGCCGCGGCGATCGCCGGCCACGACTCGTCGGCCGGCCGCCGCGCCACGCGGTCGCGAAGGACACCCGCCAGCGAGCGGCGATGGCGCCCCGGGACGATCTCCACGATGAGCCGACCATCCTCGACGCGCTGGACGGCCTCATCGCCGGCGTAGATGCCCAGCTCCTCGCGGATCGCCCGCTCGATCGTGATCTGACCCCGCTCCCCGACCCGGCTGGACATGCATACTCCAATGCTGCATTCCTACTTCGTAGGCGACGATACGCAGGCCGATCGTCCGCGTCAAGGGCCGTGAGGCTTGACGACTCCTGCCCGGGCGATGTACGTATCGATCGTGCACCGGACTACCATCTTCCTGAGCGAAGCGGAGTCGGCGGCTCTCGACCAAGAGGCCCGACGGACGGGCCGATCGCGGTCACAGCTGATCCGGCTGGCGATCGACCGCGCCTTCCTCGCGCCGGGAGTCGACATCGCCGCCACGGTTCTGGCACTGGACGAGACGGCCGGGGCATGGCGAGGCCGCGACATCACAGGCGAGGCGCATGTCGACGCGATCCGCCCGGGAATGGATCGGCGGATGGCTGGGCTGTGGCCGGAGCGGTCCTAGACGCGGAGCGCCGAGGCGCGGCATGCGGTCCATCGGGGTCCCCGGACAGGGCGATGGCCCGCCATTCGGGGTGACGGGCCATCGCGGGGGTCGGTGGGCGGTCAGCTGTGAGCCGCCGCCTGGCCGACCGGATCAAACGTGCTGCGGCACCTTCACGCTCGCCTCGACGAGGGCCTTGAAGTTCTCGTTCGAGTGGCGCATGTCGCGCTCGGCCGCCTTCTCGACGAACAGCTTGTCGATGAGCCCGCCGATGAAGCCCGCCGGGAGCTCGTACTCCCACTCGGACTCCACTTCGGTCCCGCTGCCCGTCGGCGACGGGGTGAGCCGGCACGTCCAGGTGAACGTGCCGCCGGCCGTTCCGACGCCCTTGAGGACCAGGAGGGTCGGGCGAACCGACTCGGCGACCTCGGTTCTCCCCTCCATGCGCCGGCCCATGAGCCGGAGGACGCCGTGCCAGTTCGTGCCCACCTGGCCCTTCGGCCCGATCACCTGCTCGACCTCGACGAGCGAGACGTTCCATTCCGGGAAACGCATCGGGTCGATCGCCAGGTCCCAGACCTTCTCGATGGGCGCATCGAGATGCTCGGTCATCCGCATGTGGCCCATGCGC
>JBGPFS010000239.1:0-3436 GCA_041483455.1 Candidatus Limnocylindria bacterium
CGAGCGAAGGGCGAGAAGGGGGAGGAGAGCAACCAGCTCCCGCGACGTTAGGACCGGACTACCAAACACGATCGTCATGAGACAGATCGCATAGGACCAGCGGACCGGTGCCCCTGCGGCGACCATCGTTCCGATGGACAGGAGCACCGGCGATAACCACCGGATCCCAAGGAGGTAGGGAAGGCTGCCAGGCTGGGGCAAGGAGCGCTCGAGGACTCCGATGTAGGCAATGTGTGCGTCAACCCCTGCACCGACGAGGGAGATCGCGAGCACCGCGACCGCGCCAGCACCGCACCACAGCAGTGGCTTGCGGTCGCGTCGGGCGATGAGATACCCGACCAGAACGAAGGGGATGATCTTGGCGATCCCCATGATGCCGACGATCGCTCCCGTACGCGGGTCGTCTCGGAAACGCCAGAGCGCCACGTACCCGAGAAGAAGCAGGTTGTCCACATTGCCGCTGATCGTCGCCCAGCCGAGGCCCACCCCGAGGATGAGGACGACAGCTAGCCCCTTAAGGTCGCGGGTCAGCCACCAGACCGCGTAGAAGACGGCCGCCGCCGTGATCGCGACCCACGACCATCCCCCGATCGACCAAGGGAGCGCCGCGAGCGGTCGGAAGACGACCGCGATCAATGGCGGCGAGAGAAGGGGGACATCGAAGTACGGGGGCGAAAGGTCAACGGGCCGATCGCCCGGCACAAGCGCGTAGAGGGCGTGGCCGGCGTTCAATCGCTCACCTGCCGCAAGGTACGTCCACGCATCGTGCCCGAGGTAGAGCGAACCTATGAGGATGGACCAGAAGAGCGTCCAGCCGATCGCGATGAGGACTGCGTAGCCCTGCTTCGTATGAGCCCGGTCGATGCCCCACCCCCCCTCGCTCAGGGTCCTCGCGTCACTCGCCCATCCGCTCAGCGCACTGGTTCGGCAGCCCCTTGGGTTCGTCAGTCCACAGCGTGAGCAGAAGGCCGACCGGATGCGGGCGGAATCCAAGTTGACCAGAAGCGGTGGCCTCCATGCCCGGAGCCATCGCCGAATGATGCCTCATCGGACCTTGCTTCATGCGTCGACCCACTCGCGAGCCGGCCGGCCCCTGCCCACGCCACGCGCGACGATGGGGGGCGCGATGAGCGCCGCCCAGAACGCGATCGGGTAGACGACCGGGGGCAGCCAGATCAGGAAGACCGATGTCGCCAGCGGGATCGCCGCCGCCCACCACCGGCCGCGCTCCAGGAGCCAGGCCGTCGGCAACAGCAGGATCAGCGCGTAGTGGTCCCACAGCAACGGGCTGATGAGCTGGCTCGCGGTGACCGCCGTGAGGTATCCGACCTCCCCACCGGCGCGCAGCGCCGCCCAGGTCACGATGAGGAGCGCCGCGACGACGGAGACCCACTGGAGGATCGTCGCCGCCTCCTGAGGCAGGCCCATCTGGAAGGCGATCGCCCCGGGCGTGAAGTTGTGAGCGGTCGTCACGGGTGCGCTCACCCGCTGGAGCAGGGCGAGGTAGTCCGCCCATGACCCGACACCGCTGACGATCGTCGCCGCGACCGCGCCGACGCCGAGCAGGCCGAGCGCGACGCCGAGCGCCCGCCAGCGCCTGGTCAGGAGCGCCCAGACGAGGAGCAGCGCAGGCTGGACCTTGACGATCGTCCCGAGCGCCAGCGCGACCCCCAGCGGGCCCGCCCGACCCCTCCATCGCCAGCCGGCGGCGAACAGCAGGAACAGGATCGGCCCCACCTGGCCGAGCTTGAGCGAATAGGCCAGCGGCCAGGACAGCCCTCCGAGCAGGACGACGAGCCACCGGACCTCCCGGCGCACCGGCAGGATCGCCACGCCGAGGGCGAAGCAGGCGACCAGGAGGCCGATCCACGGCCAGGGCCCGAACGCGGCCGTCAGCGGCACGAACGGGACGGCGAGGAGCGCGAACGGCGGCGGATACAGGAAGATCGCGTACCCGCCGGCCACGTCGACCGCGGGGTCGTACAGCGGCCGCCCCTCGAGGAGCCGCTCGGCGGCGTGGACGTACGCGTAGAGGTCGTACCCGAGCGTCGAGCCGGCCGACGCCAGCACCGCCCCGACCACCGCGACCCCGACGACCACGGCCACGACCGGCAGGGCCCGGGCGGCCGCGGGCAGGGGCAGCCGCGAGCCAGGCGACCGTCGGTACGCCACGGCGGGCCGGCGTTCAGCCCCGCCGGCGGATCCGGCGGTGGATGAGCGGGATCCGGAAGAGATCCCAACCGACCCGCGCCGCCAGGCCCGCGCTCGGGCGCATCCGGGAGCCGCGCCGGTCGAACCACTGGATCGGAACGATCGCGAGGCGGTAGCCGCGCCGGCGGGCGAGGTAGATCAGCTCGACGTCGAAGACGAAGCTCGTGATCGCCTGCTCGGCGAAGAGGTCGTGGGCGGCCCCCCGGGTGAAGCCCTTGAAGCCGCACTGGGTATCCCTGACGGGGCCCGTGACCCAGGCCGCCGCGAGCGCGTGGAAGGCCTTGCCGAACAGCCGCCGGAACCACGGCTGCGTCCGGCGCATGTCCGAGCCGTCTGGCTGGATCCGGCTGCCGAGAGCGACGTCGGCGGCGGCCAGCGCCTCGATCAGGAGCGGCAGCTGGTCGGGCGGCGTGGCCATGTCCGCGTCGGCGAAGACGACGAGGTCTCCGTCGGCCGCCAGCATCCCCGCCCGGACGGCGGAGCCCTTTCCGCCGTGGGGCACGGACAGCAGGTCCAGCCAGGCGCCCCTCCAGGGGCCGTCGGGACCGCCCAAGCGGACGCCCGGCGCCGCCTCCGGGCGGGCTCGCACGAGCTCCGCCGTCCGATCGGAGCTCCCGTCGTCGACGACGAGCACCCGGATCGCATTCGGCAGGTGGGCCGAGCCCTGCGCTCCGTGGCGCGCCCGCTCACCGTGCCGGCGGAGAGAGCCGAACAGCTCGTCGAGCGCCGGTCCCAGCCGCGCCTCCTCGTTGTAGGCGGGCAGGACGATCGTCAGCGAGGCTGGCGCGGGCGTGTGGGCAGGCATCGTCCGGGAAGTCTACGGGCTGGCGGCGAGCTGGAGGAGCAGTCCCGACGAGACCTTCGGGGAGGGCGGCCCGAAGGCGTGACGGAGGAGGAAGTACTCCGGCAGCGGCCGGTCGTCGGTGATGAGCGGCCCGTCGCCGGCGAACTTCGCCACGGCGTCCCCGACGATCCAGGCGAGCGCCGGGATGCGCCGCGCCCAGCCGGCCGCATCGTGCTCCGGAGAGTCGGGGGCGGACGAGAGATCCTCGGTCACCCCCGGCCGGGCGAGGACCGCGCGGACGTTCGCGTCGTCGAAGGCGACCGGTTCGTCGGAGCCGAGCATGAACAGCCCGTACCCGTCCGGCCTGAACGCGATGAGGACGTTCGGAAAGACGTCGCGGAACGTCCGGACATGGGCCCTGAACTCGTCGAGGGTCTGACC
>JBGPFS010000240.1:0-3348 GCA_041483455.1 Candidatus Limnocylindria bacterium
AGCTGACGCAGCTGCACTCGGCCCTTGGGCCGGCGCGGCAACTCCCCCCAGTGCCGACGACGAGCGCCGTCCCGGCTCAGCTCTACGACGCGTACCGGGCGACGGGCCAGCTCATCAGCCCCGACGGCCACACGATCCAGTTCTCGGTCGAATTCGCCCATGGCGACTCGTCGAGCCCGGCGGTCCTCGATTCCGTGCCGGCCATGCGTGCCGACGTCGATCGAGTCGCCCGGGCGGTCGGCGCGTCGGCCTCCGGAGTCTTCGGCCAGGTCGCTTTCGCCTCCGACGTCAGCCACATCTCCGGCAGCGACCTCGTCCGGATCATCCCGATCGTGGCCGTGCTCATCGCGCTCCTGCTCGCGGTCGTGCTCCGCAGTCTCGTCGCGCCGCTGTACCTGGTGGCGAGCATCGTCCTCTCGTACCTGGCGGCCCTCGGCCTCGTCGGCATCGTGTTCGTCCACCTCGGCGGCCAGGGCGGGATCAACTTCCTGCTGCCGTTCCTGATGTTCGTTTTCCTCATGGCCCTCGGGTCCGACTACAACATCCTGATCATGAGCCGCATCCGCGAGGAGGCCCACAGCCTCCCGCTGCGGGACGCGGTGGCCCGGGCGATCGGGCGGACGGGCAGCACGATCACGACGGCCGGGATGATCCTCGGGGGCACGTTCGCGGTCCTCGCCGTCGCGGGGGGCTCGGCGGGCGGTGGCCAGATCCAGCAGATCGGCTACGGCGTCGCGGCGGGCGTGCTGATGGACACCTTCCTCCTGCGATCGCTGCTCGTGCCCTCGCTGGTGGTCCTGCTCGGCCGCTGGAACTGGTGGCCGTCGCACCTCGCGCGTACGCCAGCCCACGGCGACTCGGGACTCGCGCCGCAGCCCGACCGGGACGGATGACGGTCGATGGGTCAGCATGGTCGGCGACCAGCGTGGATGGCGCGTTCCGGGCGGCCCCGAGACCGGACCGTCAGACGACGCACCGACGAGTCCAGCAGACCGAGGACGAGATGGCCGCCAGCGACATCCTGCGCGAGCAGCTCCTCGCGCTCATCGACGGGCACGGTGCCCACCTGCCGTTCGACGCCGCCGTGGCCGACTTCCCGGATGACGCCGTCAACCGGCGGCCGCCCAACGTCCCCTACACGCCCTGGCACCTGCTCGAGCACATCCGGATCGCCCAGCGGGACATCCTCGATTACATCCGGAGTCGCGCCTACCTCGCGCCCGCCTGGCCGGAGGAGTACTGGCCGGCGCGCGACGCCACCGCGACGCCCGAGCAGTTCGCGCTGACGGTCGAGGGGTTCAGGTCCGACCGCACGGCGCTCCACGACCTCGTGGCCGATCCTTCCACCGACCTGCTGGCGACGATCCCGAACACCCCGGGGCACACCATCCTCCGCGAGGTGCGCCTGGTCGGCGACCACAACGCCTACCACGTGGGCGAGTTCGCGATCCTCCGTCAGGTCATGGGGACGTGGCCGCCCGGCCGGGAGGAGTAGCCCGATCCCGGCCTGCTCCCTGCGCCGCGGGCGAACCGGCCGAGTGGCCCTTCCCCAGCGCACCTGCGGCGCTCCACACTGACCGGCAGCGATCGGACCGGCCGCGCCCTCGAACGTTCGGACAGAGGCGCGCCAGTCCGGAGTGAGCGAGGTCCTGGCAGGATGGATCGCGAGACGCAGGTGATGGCTCCGCCGGGCGCTCGTGCCGTCCCGCCCGAGGGCAGGGCGTCCCGCGCACCCGACACGCAGATGGCCGAGGCCTACCTGCGTGCGGCGGGCCAGCGCTGCTGGGCCTGTAACGCCCCCGACAGCGAGCCCGTGCGGCTGGACCGCCGGGTGGGGGGTCGCTGGGTCGCCGACGCGACAGTGCGACTCTGCACGGCCTGCCTCACTGCCCTGCACACGCCGCGCCTCGTTCGTCAGCTCCGGCTCGGGCGTCGGACGGCGGCGCCGGTGGGTCCGGTGGCAGCTGGAGCGGTGCCCGTGGATAGTGCCGGCAGTGAAGCGGACGCGCCCGGCGAGACGCCGCCGCTCACGCTTCTCAAGGGTGCCTGAACCCTTGCCGGTCATCGGGATCCCGCTCCGGAGCCAGGGGCATGGAGCGCTGGCCGCATCCACAACCGGCAGGGGAGCGACTAGGTCTGCGACCCGACCGCTGGCTGCCTCGCGAGCCTCGTGAGGAGCCGGAGCCGGCTTCGCTCGGCGGGCGCCATCTGCGTGATGCGGATCCCGCGCGTCGCGCCCTCGAGCCGAACCAGGTCCGTCCCGGTCACGACCTCATGCCGTTGCCCGCGTAGCCGCTCCCACGCCACAAGGGCTCCGAGGGCCTGGAGCTCGGGGAGCGTCGCGATCCCGACGTCGCGGAGCGAGGCCGCGAGGGCCGGGCCGATGTTCACCACCTGTCCGATGTCGACCTCGCGTTCCGTGCGCTGTTGCCGTTTCGTCGCCTGCGACGGCGCCCGTGACGGTGGCCGGGCGGTGCTCAGCATCGGATTCGCAGCCCGGGTCGCGAGGCCCGGGCGCCCGAGCCGGTAGCCCTGGGCGAGCGGAACGCCAAGCCCGCGGAGCTGACGTGCCTCCGCCTCGGTCTCGACCCCCTCGGCGATGAGGACGACGCCGGTCCCGCTCGCGAAGTGAACGAGCCCGGCGACGAGCGCCTGGCGGGCTGGATCGCGGTCCACCTCGCGGACGATCCCACGGTCGAGCTTCACGTAATCTGGCCGGAGCTCGAGGATGTGACGGAGGCTCGCGAACCCGGCCCCGGCGTCGTCGACCGCGAGGCGGATGCCCGGCCCGAGCCGCTCGAGCGCCGCCCGGAGGGCGGGATAGTCGGTGACGGCGATGTGCTCGGTCAGCTCGAGCACGACCGGCCGGACCGGGGTCACGAGGAGCGCCGCGAGTGGCTCGCCGGCGAGGACGAGCTCGGGCGACACGTTGATGTTCAACCAGGCCCTTTCCGGGAGCGGACCGGCCGCGGCGAAGATCGCCTCGAGGGTCGCGATCTCGAGCTCGAGCGTGAGCCCGCAGCGGTTGGCCTCGGCGAAGATCCGGTCGGGGGGCGAGCCGTCGGCGAACCGGGTGAGCGCCTCATAGCCGACAACGGCTCGTGCCTCGAGCTCGACGATCGGCTGGAAGACCGGCAGGAACCCGCGCTCGGCGATGATCGCCCCGATGCGAGCCTGGCTTACCGAGCGCGAGCTGCGCGAGCGGAGCTGCGGGCCGAGGAGGGCGCCGGCCAGCGTGGCGCACTCGACGAGCGCGGGCAGGCGCTCGGCAAGCTCGAGCGCGTCGCCGGCCTTCGCGCCGACGACGAGCAGGCCGACGGCGTCGCCCTCGTTCCGGATCGGCAGGTA
>JBGPFS010000241.1:0-3343 GCA_041483455.1 Candidatus Limnocylindria bacterium
CCCTTCTGGTCGATCGAGATGGCCGGCGAGAGGCCGTCGATCTGGTCGACGTCCGGCTTCTCCATCTGGCCCAGGAACTGGCGGGCGTAGGCGCTCAGGCTCTCGACGTAGCGGCGCTGGCCCTCGGCGTAGATCGTGTCGAAGGCGAGGCTGCTCTTGCCGCTCCCCGAGAGGCCCGTGATGACCACGAGCCGGTCGCGTGGGAAGGCGACGGTGATGTTCTTGAGGTTGTGCTCGCGGGCTCCGCGAACGACGAGCTGATCCTGGGGCACGCCGTCTAGTCTACGCCAGCGCCTGCGAACCGAACAGGAGTTCGGTTTCTGCCCGTCGTCAGTTTGCCGGCAACCAGGTGTGGATCGTCGACCAGTGGGCTCCGCCGTCGCTCGTCCCGAGCAGGTGCATCTGCTCGTCAAGGGCGAACCCGACGTCGTCGGAGACGAACCAGATCGAACTGATGAACACCTGTTCCGGAACGCCCGGCGGTCCGGGCGTCCACGTCCGGCCGCCGTCGACGGTGGACGCCGTTCCGCTGCGGCCCTGCCAGACCCAGCCGTGTCCGGACGGCAGGAAGAAGGCACCGTCGACCGGACCGCCCGGCGGGGTTCCGACGACGACGACCGGGTCCGCGAACGTCACCGACGATCGGACCGACCAGGTCCGTGCCCCGTCGACGGTCTCGTACGTCGCGTTGGGACCCATGGTCCCGACCCCCACTTGGCCGCCGCACTCGGCCCATCCGGTCCGGTCGTCGACGAAGCGCAGGCCGACGAGCGCCCGGAATGCCGAGCCGCAGATGAGGCCAGCGTCGCGCCAGGTCGCGCCGCCGTCCAGCGTCTCACCGAGCTGGGCGACGCTTCGGCCGCCCTGGCCGCCCTGGCTGAAGCCGCCCTGGCGCGCCCCCCACCCGTGGCGCGGATCGACGAAGCTGACCAGGTCGAGCGGGGTCCCCAGCGGCGCCCAGGTGACCCCGCGGTCGGGGCTCTGCACGATCGTCCCGGGGCACGAGCCGTCCGGAAGCGGCGCGGCGCACGTCGCGGTCGCCCACGCGTCGGACGCGCCGGCGACCGTCACGCGAGTCAGCGGTGGACCGCCGGTCGCGCGTCCCTGCCAGGTTCGGCCTCCATCGTCCGTGGTCGCGACGACGCCCTCGCTGGCCGGATCTCCCGGCTTCCGCGCGCCGACGGCGATGCCATGCGTGTCGTCCCAGAAGGCGACCGACGCCGGGGCGAAGGCCGGCTCGCCGGAGGCACCCGGGACTGTGGTCGGCAGGGCCGTCCCGGTGTCCGACGGCGAAGGCGCGGGGCTGACGACGGCTGTCCCGCAGGCCGCCATGATCGCGAGGATGGACAGGATCCCGGCCACGGATCGTGCGCCCATCGAGGCTCCTCCCGCTACGACCGTCATCGGCACTCCGACGTCAGATCCGGCCACGCGGTGACGTGGGTCTGCTCGAGCGGCCGCGGCTCGGAGCGGCCACGCCTCGGGCGCCGGCTCAGCTCGGTGGTCCGGCCTCCACCCGGGCGACGAGCTCGTCGACGGACCCGCGCATCCCGGACAGGCTCTCGAGCCACCAGGTCGCGCCCGCCTCGGCGTAGCCGCGGGCGAGATGCACGCCGGCCGGATCCGGTTCGGAGAAGGCGAACACGGCCACGTCGAACGGCTCCCCCGTCCTCCCGAGAGCCGCCCGCTCCGCGTTCACCCGCTCGACGAGCCGGCCGAGGTCCCCGGGGGGCAGGTCGATCGCCGAGCCGTCGTCGGTGACCGCGAGCGCGATCCAGCCGTCCAGCCGGGCCGCGCGGCGAAGGGCGGCCGGGCGCATCCCGCCGAACCAGATCGGCGGCCTGGGCTGCTGGATCGGACGAGGTCCGACGGCCGCGCCCGTGATCCGGAAGGCCGGACCCTCGTGGGTCACCGTCTCGCCCCGCAGGAAGGCGTCGACGAGCGCGATCGACTCGTCCAGCCGGGCGAAGCGAACCGATCGCTCGAACGAGTCGCCGAACGCCTCGAAGTCCGCCCGGTCGGCGCCAGCCCCGACCCCGAGGATGAGCCGCCCCCCGCTCAGGCGGTCGAGAGTGGCCGCCGCCTGGGCGACCAGCTGCGGCCGGCGACGAGGCAGGACGATGACCGAGGCGATGAGGCTCAGGCGTTCGGTCGCCGCTGCGACGCCTGCGAGCGCGACGAATGGGTCCAGCCCGGCGGCCCCCATCGATAGGCCGAACACGTCCCAGATGCTCAGGCCGTCCCAACCGGCCGCCTCGGCCGCCCGGGCCAGCCGGATGACCGCGGCCGGATCGGCCAGCGCGCCGAGCGGGGCGATGTCGATCGCGTAACGCATGCCGGATCGCTAGCGGCGGCGTGGCGGTCGGCCGCCCGTCCGCTTCCGGATGTTCGGCGTCACCGAACGGTCCCAGGTGGGCCGGTCGAGCCAGCGGGCCTGCCAGCCGGCGTCGTCCTCGTGCTCGTCGCGGATCCCCGGCAGCCAGTCCGACGCCGTCGCCGCGGTCTCGCCCTCGCGGGCGGCCTCGCCGTCGCCGGAGGCCTCGCCTTCGCCGAGGGCCGAGCCCGGCTCCTCGCCGCTCGGCAGGACCGTGATCGAGGTGACCTCCATGACCGGTGCGGCGGGGGCCGGGGTCCGTTGACCAGGCCGCCGGGTCGAGGTCGCCCGCGAGCCGGCGATGCCGGCGCCCTGCCCGGCGCCACGGCCCCGGGCTGCTCCCCCGCGCGCGGCGCTCCCCCGCGCGGCGTCCCCACCGGCGGCCGCCTCGGCGGCCCGCGCTACCTTCGTGGACGCATCCTCGTCGAGAACCCGGAGGCGGATCTGCTGGACCTCGTCCCGCAGGGCGGCCGCCCGCTCGAACTCGAGGTTC
Organism: Candidatus Limnocylindria bacterium; assembly: GCA_041483455.1. GTDB lineage: Bacteria > Chloroflexota > Limnocylindria > Limnocylindrales > CSP1-4 > JBGPFS01. Next base: position 2,868 of record JBGPFS010000241.1, read on the forward strand.
CGCGCCGCGCTCCGCATCTCGGCCTCGAGCCGGACGACGATCGCCTCGACCCGCTCCCGGGGCGCACCGGCCAGCTCGGCGAACGACGCGCCGCCGGCACCGGCCTCCCCATAGGCCGGCGCCTCCTCGGCGACCGCCCGGAGCCGCTCGTTGAGGTCGTGGATCTCCTTGACGATCGTGGTCGGCTCGATCCCATGCTCGACGTTGTGGCGTTCCTGGACCGCCCGCCGGCGGTCGGTCTCATCGATCGCGGCACTCATCGACTCCGTGATCCTGTCGGCGTACATCACGACCCGCCCGCTGGTGTTCCGGGCCGCCCGGCCGATCATCTGGATGAGCGACCAGGCGCTGCGCAGGAAGCCCTCCTTGTCCGCGTCGAGGATCGCGACGAGGGTCACCTCGGGCAGGTCGATCCCCTCGCGCAGGAGATTGATCCCGACCAGGACGTCGAAGACGCCAAGGCGCAGGTCGCGCAG
>JBGPFS010000242.1:0-3331 GCA_041483455.1 Candidatus Limnocylindria bacterium
GCGACCCGCAGCCCCACGCCGGCCGATCGGCACGCCCGGAGGACGAGCCAGGCGACGAGTCCGACGAGGCCCGCCCGCAGGACCGCGAGCAGCGCCCAGCCGCCGAGGCGGAAAACAGCAGCGAAGGCGAGCTGGGCGCCCCACTGCTGGTCGAGCCACGGCAGGCCAGCCGCCGTGAACGTGAAGGTGTCCGGCGATGGGAGCGCGCCGGTGTCGAGGACGACCTGTCCGGCCCGGACGTGATAGGCGAGATCGACCGTCGAGAGTGGGGCGAGCAGCGACCCGAGGACCGGCAGGGCGACCGCCAGGAAGCCCCACAGCTCGGGGAACGTGAGACGGGGCAGCCGGGATGGGGGCGGGATCAACGCGGAGTCTCGACCGGAGGCCTGGGCGCCGCGTCCGATCGGATCCGGATCATCGCGAGCAGGACGACCCACGTCTCCACCCACACGACGGGGAACGCGATCAGGACCCCGACCGGCACCAGCCAGCGTCGATCGGTCAGGCCGGCGAACGCGACCAGGAGGAAGGCGACCGCCAGGCGGAGCGGCAGCGCCTCGCTCTTTCCCTGATCGGCGACCATGAAGGCGAGCCATTCCGACCAGGCGCTCGGTGAAACGAGCACCGACAGGGCCACCGCGAAGAGGGTGACTCCGATCGCGATGGCCAGCGGGCGCCACTCACGCCGGGCCGCGAACCAGACGACGCCGACACCGGGGGTGACCTTGCTGAGCAGCGGGAACGCCCAGAGCGCAGGCCTCGTGAACCCGAGCGCGACGACCGCGGCGATCAGCAGGTGGATGTTGCCCACGAACAGCTCGTAGCTGATCGGCAGGACCAGGATCGCCAGCGCCCAGGGCCAGGGCCGGACGAGCCAGGCGAGGATCGCCACGAGCACCGCCGTCCAGAGCGCGAAGAAGACGGGGAACGGCAGCACGGAGAGCGGGGCCAGGACCTGGGCGAAGACCGGCGGGTAGAGGTAGGTCGAGGGCTCGCCGACGGCCGACGAGGCGTACGGATGCGCGAGGTCGACCCGCCAGTACGCGCGCGCGTCGATGCCCACGAACTCCCAGGGATGGATCCCCTGGACGACGAAGTACCAGGCCGCCCGGGCGATGCCGGCGATGACCAGCGCGTCCCGGATGGCGCGCCGGTTCCGCTCGAGGATGGTCCACAGCCGACGGCCGAGGGCTCTCGCCGGGTTCGTGTCCGCGGTCACGGCCCTCGCCTTCGAGCTACTGGGTGGCGCATGAGTGTACGCAGGTCCCGGGCCGGCCTGCGCTGTCAGCCTGTACCCTGCGCTGCGTGTCGGAGAGCAGACGCAGGAACCTCGCCTGGTTCGCGGCGACCGTGTTCGTGGCGCTCTTCGGTGCGGGTGAGTTCATCGGGTGGGTCCGGGCCGCGTGGACCGTCGACGGGTGGTGGGGGATCGACCTGCACCTCATCCTGGACGCGGGGTCGCGGCTGGCGGGCGGCCAGCCGATCTACGCGGACCCGCGGTTCCTCTATTCGCCGCTCGCGGCCGTGCTCGGCCGTCCGCTCAGCCGGCTTGACTTCGACGTCATAAGCGTCGGGCTGGCCGCCCTCAAGCTCGCGCTCGCCGGCGCCTGCGTGCTCGCGCTCACGCCCGGCTGGAAGCGTGGGCACCGGGTCCTCGCCTTCGTGGCGGTCTCGTGCTCGCTGCCCTTCCTGCACGACGTGATGCTCGGCAACGTGAACGTCTTCCTCGTCGCGGCGATGGTCCCGGCGGTCCTCGCTCGACCGCGGGCGCGCAATGGCGTCCTCCTCGGCGTCCTCAGTGCGGCCTTCGCCAAGCCGCTCCTTCTCCCCGTCCTGCTCTGGCTCCTCGTCTGGCGGCCGAGGGTGTTCGCCGCGACCATCGTCTCGGCCACCGCAAGCACCGTGCTGGCCCTCGTGCTCGTCGGTCCGAGCGCCTACGGCGACTGGCTGTCCGCGCTTCGCGGTGGAGAGCGGTTCGCGAGTGCGTTCGCGGGCAACCACGGGGTCAGCGCCCTGTTCCCGGGGCTGTGGGTGCCGATCGCTGCGATCTCGGGGGCCAGCCTCCTGGTCGTCCTGGCCAGGCGCGGTCCCATCGTGAGCCTCACCTGGGTGGCGGTCGTCGGACTGCTCATCGCTCCCTACGCGGGAACGTATGCCGCGCTCCCGATCGCGATCGCCATCCCGCCGCTCGCGCGCGTCGCTCCGTGGTTGGCCTTCGCCATCGTGGCCGTGTCGCCGGTCGCGGTGACCCATCCCCTGCCGATCTACGCCGGGGCGATCCTGGTCGCGTCCCTCGCGATCGGTGACCTTCAGCCAGCCCGCATCCCATGGCGTCTTCGAGGCTTCGCCTGGCCCCGGAGCTGGGCGGATCCGGGCCTCGCGGCCGACACCGCCAACGCGAGCCTCGCGGCCGACGCGGCCGACGAGCCGGGCTGACCCCGTCTGCTACCGTGCCAGGGTCGGTCGGACGATCGCCAGCGCAGGGAGGTCCGGGGATCGCAGGCGTTCGCTGGGAGCGGGTCGCGCGCATCACGACCGTGGCGCTGCTCGCCGCGGCGGCGGTCCGCTTCGTGGCGTTCCTGGCCCTGGTCCCGGACGCGCCGACCGAGATCGGGCTCGACTACGGCCTCTACATGCGGACGACCGAGGCATGGCTCGCGGGCGGGCACTTCTACCCCGCCTGGCAGCTGGCCGGGCCCTTCTCGATCGAGCGCTACCTGACCCACGGCGAGATCCTCTACCCGCCGAACGCGCTGCCCCTCTTCGCGCTGTTCACCAGGCTGCCGGCGATCCTCTGGTGGGCGATCCCGATCGGGGTAACGATCGTGGCCGTCCGGCGGCTTCGACCCGCCTGGTGGGCCCAGCCGATCCTCGCCTTCCTGCTCCTCTGGCCGCGCACCCAGGAGATGACGATCGTCGGCAACCCGGCGATGTGGTGCGTCGCGGCGGTCGCGGCCGGCGCCGTCTGGGGCTGGCCAGGCGCCTTCGTGCTGGTGAAGCCCTCGCTGTTCCCGTTCGCTGGCATCGGCGCTTGGACCCGCGGCTGGTGGCTGGCCCTCGGCGCGATGCTCCTCCTCACCGTCCCGTTCGCGTCGCTCTGGGCGGACTGGCTGACCGTCGTCGGGAACACCCGGAACGGCCTCTTCTACTCGGTCACCGACGCACCGACGATGCTCATCGGGGTGGTCGCGTGGGTGGCGTCACCGATCCCGAAGCCGGGGTGGTGGTCGCGGCGACGATGAGGGGCGCGACGAGCGCCGCCCAGAACGCGATCGGGTAGACGACCGGGGGCAGCCAGATCAGGAAGACCGATGTCGCCAGCGGGATCGCC
>JBGPFS010000243.1:0-3274 GCA_041483455.1 Candidatus Limnocylindria bacterium
ACGGCCGTGGTCAGCCCCACCGCGCGGTCGCGTTCGTCGTCGGCGATCCCGTTCCCGAGGGCCACCGCCGCGCCGATCGCCACGCCGAGGGGGACGAGCAGACCGAAGCCCACCGGCAAGGAGCCGACCGCCCCGAGCCAGGCATAGATCGCCAGGAGCGGGATCCCGGCCGCGAACGGCGCCCAAGCCCAGGGAGTCGCCTTCAGGCGAAGATCGTACGCGTACCCGGCGCCGACGCCGACCACCGCCGCCCCGAGGACGCCCGGGCCGACGGACGCGGCAGCGACGGCCGAGAGGGCAAGCCCGATCGCCAGCCCGACGCCCGCGACAGCTGCCGCGGCCGTCGGCGTGACGAAGCCGGCGGGGATCGGCTTCGGCGGGATCCGAGCTCGATCGCGATCCCGATCGACGAGGTCGTTCAGCGCACCGATCGATCCCTGGAAGGCGATCATCGCCGTGCCGAGGAGGAGGGCTCGGTCCGGGGCGGCACCGGCCAGGGAGGCGAGGCCGCTGGTCGTGATCCCGTCGAGCAGCGATGGGAACGGGTGGATCAACTTCAGGGCCGCTGCGACCCGGCCGGGGAGTCCGGGCGACACTCGGAGACCGGGCAGGGACAGGTCGTCCGACGACGTCCGACGTTCAAGCCGAGGAGGGTCGTCCGGTCGGGGCGGGCCGGTGCCCGGCTCAGACGTAGACGAGGTCCCCGAAGTTCTCGACGAGGTAGGCGATCAGCCGCTCGCGACCGTCCGAGGTCTCGTGACGGACCCCACCGACCAGGCAGTGGAGGGTCACGGCCGGGACGATCACCCGGCCCTGTGCGTCATGCCCGAACGTCGCCGGAGCTCCACCGCCCGCGGCGTAGACGCGCTCGAGGGACCGGTCGTCGAGGCGGGTCGCAGAGCGGAAGTCGGCCAGGACCCGGAGCACGCCCCGGCGCTTCGCCACGTCGCGCATGAGCTCCGACGCCCAGGCGTCGATCTGCCCATCGTCCTGCTCCATCAACCGCGCCCGATACTCCTTCGGGTCGGCGGCGAGTCCGGTCGCGCCCACCTGGCCTCCTCGTTCGTGCATGGATCGAGCGGGAGTATCGCAGGTTCGCCGGGGGCTCGCGACGGAGGTTCGGGAAGACGTCTCGTCCGGCGCCTCGGTCGAAGACGGCGCTTGCGGCTTCGCGGGCGCCGGGCAGCGGCCGCACGGCGCTGTTCGGGAACGTGTGGCGCATGGGTCTGCCACTCGCTGAGGCGCATCGGCAGGCTCCCCGGGAGGTCCGCGCCTGGCGCGCATCGCCACCTGGCGCCGGCCCGATCCGACCGACCCATTCGAGGGCCGGACGTCGAGCGAGGCTACCATGGAGAGGCGCAGCGGCCCGGGCCGTTCGGCCGCTGGCCACCCGGCCGGGACGGTTGAACGGTCCGGGCCGTTCGGCCGTTGGCCTCTCCGCTGCGGAGACCCCATCATGGCCCTCGACCGTGCTCCACGAGGACCGCGGCCGGCAGGGAGGTTCCTATGCACATCGATCGTCGTTTCCTCGGCTGGGGCGTCTTCTTCATCGCCCTCGGTGGAGTCCCGCTGGCCGTCCAGCTCGGCGCGATCGACGTCGGCAGTCTCGGCGGCCTGTGGCGACTCTGGCCGCTGTTCATCATCGCGATCGGGATCGGGATCCTGCTCAAGCGGACGCCGCTCGACTTCGTCGGTGGGGTGCTCAGCGCGGCGACCTTCGGGCTCATCCTCGGTGGGCTGCTCGCCGGTGGATTCTGGTTCGGATCGGACGGCGGGGCGTTCGGCGGCCCGGTCGAGCCCTTCGCCGGCCGCTCCGGGACGTTCTCCGGACCCAGTGCCCGGGTCCACGCTGTGGTCGACTGGGGAGACCTGACGATCGAGACGAGCCCCGGATCCGCCTGGACCCTGGGCGGTTCGACGCCGGAGGGTCGGCCGCCGACGGTCACCGAAAGCGCGACAGCGCTCGACGTCCGAAGCCCGAACCGGAGCGGGATCTTCCTCTTCGGCGATGTCGGGCGAGCGCAGATGGACCTCACCGTCCCAGCCGACGTCCAGCTCGACCTGGCGGGTGAGCTCAACGCGGGCAGCGCCCACTACGACCTGTCGGGGGCTCATCTCGGCCAGCTCGACCTGACGGGCAATGCGGGCAGTCTGCGGGTCGACCTGAGCGGCGCCGTGAGCGTCGGCGGCCTGAACGCGACGATGAACGCGGGCGATGCCCGGATCAGCCTCCCGAGCGTCGACCTGACCGGCTCGCTCACCGTGAACGCCGGGCGGCTCGGGTTCTGTGCCCCGGCCGGGGTCGGGGTCCGGTTCACCACCGGCGGCTCGACACTGGCCGGCAACAACTTCGCCGACAAGGGCCTCGAACAGGTCGGTGACGCCTGGCAGACGGCCGGCTACGCGACGGCCCAGACGAAGATCGACCTGCACGCGACCGCGAACGCGGGGCGCCTCGAATTCGATCCGGAGGGTGGCTGCAAATGAACGACCGGCTCTACCGCTCGCGCGACGAGCGGGTCATCTCCGGGGTCGCCGGCGGACTGGCCGAGCGGTTCGACCTCGATCCCTCGCTGGTGCGCGTCGCCTGGGCGATCCTGACCGTCCTGTCCGGCGGGGTCTTCCTGCTGATCTACATCGTGATGGCGATCGTGGTCCCCGAGGCCCCTGCCGGCTACCGTCGGCCGGACGACCCCTGGGCGGGCCAGCGATGGCCGACGACACCCCCGGCACCGCCGGCTCCGGGGGCTGTCCCCGGCTGGTGGGGGCCGTCCGGAGGACCGGCCGCGGGTGCTGGGGCGGGGATGGGGACGCCTCCATCGACGACGCCGGCGCAGGAACCCGGTGACGGCGGTACGGCGGCTGGCACGGTGGACGGCGACGCTGCAGCTGGTTCGGCGGGTGATGCCGCAGCGTTCACGGCCGGCGCGGCCGCATCCGCCGGGGCGCCGGCCTGGACGTCTCCGACCGGGCCCACCTGGCCCGCCGGCTGGGATGCACGCGCCGCTCGACGGGCCGAACGGTCCGCGCGACGGGCCGAGCGACGCGGCGGGATGTTCGGGCCGTTCGTCGTGGGCGCGTTCCTCATCGTCCTGGGCGGCTACTTCCTCCTGGGCAACATCGTCCCGAGCCTCGACCTGAATGCCTACTGGCCGGCCATCCTCGTCGGGTTCGGCGTCCTGCTCCTGGTGGGCTCGATCCGACTCGGTCCAGAAGCGGACAAGTAGGCTCGCTAGCGCGAGCGTTCCGGCTCCCCGCCCGGGCCGCTCGATGG
>JBGPFS010000244.1:0-3239 GCA_041483455.1 Candidatus Limnocylindria bacterium
CCTTCCTCCTCCACCTCGGTCCGTTCGCGGACATCGTCCCCCTGCCGGTCCCGTTCGTGCGGAACGTCATGTCGGTCGGGGACCTGTTCATCACGGCGGGCCTGGCGTTCTTCCTGTTCGCGACGGTCGTCCGGGAGCAGCGGCCGGCAGACGAGGACGAGCGCGCCGGTTTCGGCGTCGGCCTCTCCGGGTCGACGGTCGCGACCCGACTCCACGGGGTCCGCCTTGAGCGCCACGGGGTGAGCGCCGCGACCGGGCTGGTCCCGGGCCTCTCCGAGGCGTCGCTCCTGGAGCGGCCGATCTTCCTGGGCGGCGCCGGGTCGAGCCTGGCCGGCGCCTCGGCCGGGACCACGGGCTCGATCCCGTTCCAGCCACCGGCGCCCGCGGTCCCGCTCGGCCTCCGGATCCGCAGCCACCCGTACGTGCGGCTCGCGCTCAACCCGGCCTTCTCGGCGATCTGGGCGAGCGGCGTGATCAGCCTGTTCGGCGACCGCGTCCACCAGTTCGCCCTGGCCCTCATCGTCTGGCAGACGACGGGCTCGGCCGTGGCGGTCGGCCTGGTGTTCATGGCCGCGACCCTGCCGAACCTGCTCATCGGGCCGGTCAGCGGCACCCTCGTCGATCGGTGGGACCAGCGGCAGGTCCTGGTCGTGAGCGACCTCCTGCGTGCCGCGGTCGTGGTGCTCATCCCGATCGCCGCGGTCTCGAACATCGCCCTCGTCTACCCGCTTGTCTTCCTCGTGACGTCGTTCTCACTGTTCTTCCGGCCCGCCCGCGAATCGGTGATGCCGCGGATCGTCCACGAGCGCGATCTCCTGACGGCGAACTCGGCGAACTGGCTCGCGGAGACCCTGGCGGACATCGTCGGCTACCCGCTCGCGGGCCTGTTCGTCGTGTTCCTCGGAACCGCGCTCCCGCTCGCCTTCTGGTTCGACGCCGCGACCTACGTCGTGTCGGCCGCGCTCATCCTGTCGGTGGCCATCCCGCCCCTGCAGCGCCAGGCCAACGAGGTGGCCGAGGGCGTGCTGGCGGAGATGCGCGCCGGGTGGCGCTTCCTGCGGGGCGAGACGGTGCTCCTCGCCAACACGCTCCAGGGCGTGGTCGGCCAGTTCACCAACGGGATCCTCCTGGCCTTGACGCTCCTCTACGCCATCCGGGCGCTCCACGACGCCACCGCGTACACCTACCTGGAGGCCGGCATCGGGGTCGGGAACCTCATCGGGGGGTTCGCCATCGGCCTGCTCGGCGGTCGGTTCGCGAAGGGTCGGCTCGTGATCGCCGGGTACGCCGCGATGGGCGTCTGCGTCGCCGCGCTCAGCCTCGTCGGCGTCACCTGGGCGGCCGTGGGGCTGGCCGTGGGGATCGGCGTCGCCAACATGGTCTACGTCATCCCGAGCCAGACGCTGTTCCAGCAGCGCGTGCCGCGCGAGATGATCGGCCGGGTCGTCGGGATGCGGTTCTCGCTCGTCTTCGGCTCGATGACCCTGGCCATGGGCCTGAGCGGGTTCCTGGCAGAGGCGCTCGGTGTCACGACGGTCATCGGGGCGTTCGGGGTGCTGACGGCCCTGGCTGGCCTGGGCGGTCTGCTGCTGCCCGCGGTACGCGACGCGTAACGCGCCCTTCGGTACACTGGCGACCGCGCCGGACCGCGGACCCGCGGCGGCAGGAACGGGGCCCTCGGCGGCCCCGGAGCGACCGCTCGATCACCAGGAGAGACAGGACCGGATGACGGAGCCCGAGCAGCACGCCGCCGACGGCGCCAAGCCGATCGATGGGCCGGACGCCGAACCCATCGCCGGGGATGAGGCGCCGGACGCCGAGACGACCGAGGCCGAGACGACCGAGGCCGAGACGACCGAGGCCGAGCCGACCGAGGCGCCTGAAGCGCCGTACGCCGCCGGGCCGCTGGACGGGGGCGACGGAGAGGGCGACGAGAACGAGGACGACGGCGAGTACGAGGCCGACGAGAACGAGGAAGAGGCGGGCGGCCCGGAGGGAGAGCCGCAGCCCAGGCCTGGCTCGCGGGCTGCGAACCGGGCCGCGGTCGAGCGGGCGCAGAGGGCGGTGCCGAGCCCATCCGAGTTGGCGGTCCGCGTCGACGATCGGGTCTCGAAGCTCTTCGTGGTGGTGACCGTGGCGGCGTTCGCCGCGATCCTGCTCTACGGATTGCTCGCCGGGGCGGGCGGCTTCCTGACCCCGCTGCCGACGGCGAGGCCGATCCCGACCGAGGCTCCGTCGCCGAGCCCGAGCGCATCGGTGGAAGCATCGCCCGCGGCGTCGGGTACCCCAGCCGCGTCCGGCTATCCGGCGGCTTCGGGTTCCCCCGCGGCATCCGCATCGCACGCGCCTTCGGCCACCCCGGCCGCCTCGGCGCCGCCGAGCCCGTAGCTGGCGGAACGTCCATCCGGGCGGCGTATCCTCGACGCATGGTCGCGAAGGAGACCGCGGCGGGCGAGCCCGCCGACCGGGCGTTCGACGCCGCCCGCTCGGCCATGGTCGATCGACAGCTCCGGGACCGCGGCATCGCCGATGAGCGCGTCCTGGCCTCTATGGCCGCGATCCCGCGCGAGCGGTTCGTCCGGACCGAGGACCGCCGGGACGCCTACATCGACGCGGCGGTCGCGATCGGCGGCGGCCAGACGATCAGCCAGCCCTGGGTGGTGGCCCGGATGACCGAGCTGCTCGAACTGCGCCCGGGCGACCGGGTCCTGGAGGTTGGCACGGGCTCCGGCTACCAGACGGCGATCCTCGCCTGGCTCGGCGCCGTCGTCCGCTCGTACGAGCGCCGGCCCGAGCTGGCGGCTGCCGCGCGCGTGCGACTCGACGAGCTCGGGCTGGGCGGCGCGGTCGAGATCCGGGTGGGAGACGGGAGCCTGGGCGATCCGGACGGTGCGCCCTGGGACCGGATCGTGATCGCGGCGGCCAGCCCCCGGATCCCGGACGAGCTGCGGACCCAGCTGGTCGACGGCGGGCGGCTGGTCGTCCCGGTCGGGCCCCGCTGGCGCCAGGAGCTGACCCTCGTCGTCCGGGACGGGGATCGCTGGACGGAGCGGAAGGCGGGCGCCTGTGTCTTCGTGCCGCTGGTCGGCGCCGGAGGCTTCGCGCCCGATCGCTGAACCGGCCCCCCGACCGGCTCGAGACGACCCCCGCGAGGCACCACGTGACGCCCGTATACTCGCCGGGCCATGACCCACGTCTTCGTCGCCCCGCACCCCGACGACGTCGCGCTCTCGTGCGGC
>JBGPFS010000245.1:0-3191 GCA_041483455.1 Candidatus Limnocylindria bacterium
AGACGGTGGCGGCCATCGCAGGCCGGACGATCCACGCGTATCACGTCGAAGGGGTGGGAGGCGGGCACATCCCCGACCTGATCGGCATCGTCCGCGAACCGAACGTCATCTGCTCCTCGACGACGCCGACCCTGCCCTGGGGCGTCGCGGCCGCCGCGGAGCACATCGGGATGACCCTGCTCAACCACGGCGGCAACCCGTTCGTGCCCGGCGACCTCGCGCTCGTCCGGGAGCGGATCCACCCGGCGACCATGGCCGCCGAGGGCCCGCTCCATGAGCTCGGGGCGATCGGCATGGTCAACTCCGATTCGCAGGGGATGGGCCGGATCGGCGAGGTGCTCCGGCGGACGCTCCAGCTCGCCCACGTCCTGAAGGCCTGGCGCGCGTCCGACGCCGGCGCCGGCTGGCCCGGCCTGCCGGTCGAGTCGGGCGATCCGTTCGACGACAACGCCCGGGTCCTGCGGTACCTCGCGAAGGTCACGGTCGAGCCCGCCATCGTTCACGGCCTGGCCGATGAGGTCGGCTCGCTGCGACCGGGCAGGCTCGCGGATATCGTCCTCTGGAAGCCGGCCTTCTTCGGCGTCAAGCCGGAGCTCGTCCTCAAGGGCGGGGCGCATGCCTGGGGACCGCTCGGCGATGGCAACTCGAGCCTGGAGCGATCCGAGCCGACGCGCTACCTGGTCGACTGGGGCGGCCTCGGCCTGGCGGCGGCCGACACGGCGCTGACGTTCGTCTCGGCGATGGGCGAGGCCGCCGGGATCGGCCGACGGCTCGGGACGCGGCGGCGGATCGTGGCCGTCTCGCGGACCCGCGGGCTCACCCGGGCGGACCTCTGGGCGAACCGGGCGACGGTCCCCGTGGCGGTCGACCCGGTCGACGGGACGGTCAGCCTCGACGGCCGCACGCTGGCGGTCGCGCCGGTCACCGAGGTCCCGCTCAGCCGGCGCTACTTCCTGCGCTGAAGGTCGGCCCCGGCGCCGTCAGCGTCCGCGCTGGACGTCGGCCATCTCGCGGGCCACGTCGCGGCGCGAATCGCGCTCGGCGATGTCGCGGCGCCGGTCGTGGAGCTGCTTGCCCCTCCCCAGGCCGACCTCGACCTTGCACCGCCCGCGCCCGGTGAGGTAGAGCCGGAGCGGGATCATCGTCTGGCCCTTCTGCTTGGTCCGGCTGAGCAGCTGGGTGATCTCCGAGCGGTGAAGGAGCAGCTTGCGGATCCGCTTCGCCTCGTGATTGAACCGGTTCCCGGTCTCCCAGGGGGCGATGTGCATGCCGATCAGCCAGCCCTCGCCACGCTCGAGGCGGACGTAGGCATCGGCCAGGTTGACCTTGCCGGCCCGGATCGACTTGATCTCCGTCCCGGTCAGGACCAGGCCGGCCTCGAACGAGTCGTCGATCGTGTACTCGTGGCGGGCTCTTCGGTTGAGGGCGATCGTCTGTTCGCCCATCGGGAGGCTCCTTCGGGGATGGCGGCGGTCCGGCCGAGGGATCGTCGTGCTCCGGACGGTACCGCTTCGGAACGGGGGCGGCGGGAGGGATGTGCCGCCCATGCGCGGGGCGTCCCGGCCCGGGCGCACGAACGCCGGCCCTGACGGGCCGGCGTTCGTAAGCTTCAGCCACCCGCAGGGGGACCGACTAGACGGCCATCTCCTGCGAGGTGGTGCAGCTACTTCGTTCGATCACTGCACATCACCTCCTTTCGTTCGGGCGAACCGTACCCGAAGCCGTCGGATGGCGCAAGACCTTCGGGCTGGCCCCCGGCCCGCCGGCGCCCCTCACGCCGGCGCCCGGCCCGCAGGCGCTCCCACGCTGGCGCTCCCCTGGTCAGGCCGCCCGGGCGAGCCCGCCGGGCCGGTCCAGCGCGCCGGGCCGGGCAGCTCCCGATCCGGCGAGCAGCTCGAGCGCCCGGTCGAGGACCGGGTCCGCGCCCGGGGCCAGGTTCGCCGGGATCTCGACCGGCACGTCGGGCAGGAGGCCGACGCCGTGGATCCAGTGCCCCTCCGGGGTCAACCACTTGGCCGTCGTCAGCCGGAAGCCGCCGCTGTCGTCGGCGAGCTGCTGCCAGGTCTGGATCGTGCCCTTGCCGTATGTCTTCGCCCCGATGAGCTTCGCCCGGCCGTGGGCCTGGAGGGCGCCGGCCACGATCTCGCTCGCCGAGGCCGAGTTCCCGTCGACGAGGACCGCGAGCCGGATCCGCGGATCGGTGGCCGCGCCGCCGGGGAGCGCGTCGGTCGGCACGTCGACCCCGTCCGCCCCGCGCTGGTAGAAGACGACCCCGTCCGCGAGGAACTGGCTGGCGACCCGCTGGGCGGCCTGGACGTACCCGCCGGGGTCGCCGCGCAGGTCGAGGATCAGCCGGGTCTGGCCAGCCGCGACATCCGCCTTCACGGCGGCCGCGAGATCGAGCGCCGACTGGTCGCTGAAGCCGGCCAGCTTGATGTACCCGACACTCCCGTTCGCCAGGGGCCGGGTGCTCACCTCGGGCTCGGCCACGACGTCCCGGACGATCGGCAGGTCGAACGGGGCCGCGCCGCCCCGAATGACGGTCAGCCTGACCGTCGTCCCCTTCGCGCCGCGGATCCGCTTGGTCGCGTCGTCGACGGAGATCCCCGCGAGCGCCGTCCCGTCGATCGCCGCGATCCGATCGCCGACCCGCAGCCCCGCCCGCTGGGCAGGCGCGCCGTCGACCAGGCCGAGCACGGTCAGCCGGCAGTCGCTCGAGAGCGGCGCGCAGTCGGTCTCGTCGGACTTCTTCGCTCCCATGGTCGCGCCGATCCCCTCGAACCGGCCGGAGAGTCCCTCGAGCGAGCGCTTGAAGTCGTCCGGGCTCAGGTACTGGCTGAACGGGTCGCCGAGGGCGGCGATCATCCCCCGGATGGCGCCTTCAGCGAGCGTCCGCGCGGAGACCGGATCGAGCGCGTAGTTGCGCTGGATCGAGCGATAGGTGTCCCAGAACGGCGCGAAGGCCGTCCGGTCGTCGACCGGCGTCCCCGGGGTCGTGGCCCGGAGTGCGCCGAGGGCGAAGCCCGAGAGGAAGAGCGCCCCGCCGGCGATGAGGAGGACGACGACCGCGGCTGCCCGCCTGACGGTGGAGCCGCGCCCCCTCGGCGGACGATCGACGGTTGGTTCCATGGCGGCGACCTGGCTGCGGGGACCTACTTGAGGAGATAGCTCCGGACCGAGACGTACGAGCC
>JBGPFS010000246.1:0-3173 GCA_041483455.1 Candidatus Limnocylindria bacterium
ATCGAGGACATCCGGTCAGCGGCCCTGCCCTCGCTCCGGCACCGGCTGATCCTCAACTTCGAGGGCGAGGCGGAGGGCATCACCAGCGAGGCGGTGATCCGGACGATCCTCGACAGCGTCGCCCCGCCGAGCGTCGAGTAGCTCCCGACCCGAGGGTCCGAGTGCCATGGATCCGCTCGGTTCCGCCCCGCCGTCCGACGGCTTCGCGGTAGCCCCGGTAGCCGGCGCCCGTGGCGCGCGTCCGGCCCAGCTCGAGAACGCCCTCGATCCGACCGTCTTCGACGAGACGTTCCTGCGCCAGCTCGAGCGCCTGAAGCTGCTCCTCCGGCAGCCCGTTCGGGGCGGCTTCAAGGGCGGCCGCCGGAGCGTCAAGCGCGGCCGCTCGGTCGAATTCGCGGACTACCGCGACTACACCCCGGGCGACGACCTGCGCCAGCTCGACTGGAACGTCTACGCCCGGCTCGAGCGGCTGTTCGTGAAGCTGTTCGTGGAGGAGGAGGACGTCACGATCAGCCTGCTCGTCGATGCCAGCGCGTCGATGGCGAGCGGTCGACCGGAAAAGCTCCTGTTCGCCAAGCGAGCGGCCGCCGCCCTTGGCACGATCGGGCTGGCATCCGAGGACCGGGTGGTCGTGAGCGCCCTCGGCGGGCGGGCGGCCCGGCGCCACGTCGCGCTCCGCGGTTCGGGGCGGGTCCTCCGGCTGCTGGCCGAGCTCTCGGCGATCAGAACGACCGACGGACCGACCGACCTCCTCGCGGCGGTCCGGCACGCCGGGGCCCAGCTCCGCGGTCGGGGCCTCGTCGTTCTCATCTCGGATCTCCTCGACCCGTCGGCCGAGCGGGCGATCCGGGATCTGGCCGCGACGGGCTCCGAGCTCGTCGTCATCCACGTCCTGAGCCCGGAGGAGATCGACCCCCTCCTCGAGGGCGATCTCCGACTCGTCGATGCCGAGAGCGGCGCGGGCATCGACGTGACGGTCGACCTCTCCACGCTCGACGACTACCGGACCCGGCTGGTCGCCTGGCGCGACGGGTTCGCGGAGCTCGCCACGAAACGCCGGGCGAGCTATGTGCCCGTCGGGTCCGACCTGCCGATCGCCGACCTGGTCTTCGCCGAGCTGCGGCGTCGCCAGGTGGCGGGTTGAGCGCCACGAGGCCGCCATGCCGCTGATCGCCCCGCTGGCGCTGGCGGGCCTGGCCTTCATCCCGCTCGTCGTCGCGTTCTATCTCCTGAAGCTCCGGCGCGACGAGCATGTCGTCCCGTCCACGCTCCTCTGGCAGCGCCTCATCGCCGACATCGAGGCGAACGCGCCGTGGCAGCGGCTGCGGCGCAGCCTCCTGCTGCTCCTCCAGCTCCTGCTGGTCGCGATCCTCGCGTTCCTGGCCGCGCGCCCGTTCGTCGAGCGACCGGCCGGCCTCGCCCGCGACATCGTCCTGGTCATCGACACGAGCGCGAGCATGGGGGCCACCGACGTCGTCCCGAACCGTCTCGAGGCCGCCAAGCGGGCCGCGCTCGAGGCGCTCCGCGACCTCCCGAACGGGGGCTCGGTGAGCGTGATCGCGGCCGGGTCCACCGCCCGGGTCGTCGCGAACGGGACGACCGACCTCGGCCGGGTCCGGCAGGCCATCGGCGACCTCGTCGTCGAGCCGGCCGCGGGCGATCTCGCAGATGCGCTGCGTCTCGCGAGCGGCCTCGCCTCGCGGGTGGCGGACGCCGAGATCGTGGTGGCGACCGACGCCGCGCTCGCCCGGCCACCCGACGTCCGGGTCGACGCCCCGGTGAAGGTCCTCCAGGTCGGCCGGGGTCGGCGGAACCAGGCGATCGTCGCCCTGGCGGTCCGGTCGGCACCCTCGTCGGTCACCCGCTCGATCTTCGTCAGCATCGCGAACCTGGATCTCGAATACGCCGACCGCCGGCTCGAGATCTGGGGCGACGGTCGCCTCCTCGAGGCACGCGACGTCAAGCTCGATCCGCAGTCCCGGAACGACGTCGGGATCGACGACCTGCCGCGCGACGTGAGCGTGGTCGAGCTCCGGCTCGTCGGCGCCGGCACCGGTGCGCCGACAGCCGGCGGCGGTTCGACCGGTGCGCCGGACGACCTGGCCGTCGACGACCGAGCGTGGGCCGTGGTTCCGCCGGACCGCCTCCGTCGCGTCCTCCTCGTCGGGGCGGGCGACCCGTACCTCTCGACGGCGCTCTCGTACCTGCCCGACACGGAGGTCTACGGAGTGGCTCCGGAGGCGTACGGACCGGCGACCCACCCCGAGCTGTTCGACCTGATCGTGTTCGAGGGGACCCTCCCGGCCGAGCTTCCACGCACGGCCATCCTCGCGGTCGACCCACCCTCGAGCTCGCCGCTCGGCGAGGTGCTCGGGTCGCTCACGGAGCCCGCGATCGGGACGCTCGACCCCGAAGAGCCCGTCCTCCACTTCGTCGACCTGTCGACGACCCATGTCGCCACGGCGCGCAAGCTCGTCCTGCCGGCCTGGGCCCGGACGATCGTGCCGGGACCCGGCGGAGCGCCGCTGCTGTACGCCGGCCAGCGGGCCGGCCTGCGGACGGCCGTGCTCGCCTTCGCCCCGCGGCAGTCCGACCTGCCCCTCCAGGTGGCCTTCCCGCTCCTCATCTCGAACCTGGCCGGCGAGCTGATGGGCGGGAGTGGCGCTCCCCCGGCCGCCATCGCGCCCGCCACCCCGGTCGAGCTGGCGATCCCGGCCGGCGCGACCGGCCTGCGGGTGACAGCCCCGGACGGCTCGACCACCGACCTCGTCCCGGCCACGCCGGGGGCCGCGACGATCACCTTCAGCGGCACTGGCCGCCTCGGCGTGTACGAGGTCCGGCCGACGGGCGTCGCGACCACGCCGTCACCGTCCGCCGCCGGGTCGCCGGGCGCCAGCGCAGCGCCGCTCGCGTCGCCCGAATCGTCGTCACCGGGCGCATCCCCTGCCGGCCCGGCGAGCGCGCCGCCCGTCGATCCGAACGCCCCGATCCGGTTCGCGGTCGACCTGTTCAGCGTCGAGGAATCGACGATCGCACCCGGCAACGCGGCGGCGATCGTGGCGACAGGCTCGACGGCACGGCCCTCGGCGAGCCCGGCTGGCTCGACCGGCCCGGGCGCATCGGCCGGACCCGCGACCGGCGCCGGGCCGACGGCTCCCCGCCCGCCCGCCCGC
>JBGPFS010000247.1:0-3167 GCA_041483455.1 Candidatus Limnocylindria bacterium
CTGCCGACCGGGATCGTCGCCCAGAGCCAGAACGAGCGATCCCAGACCCAGAACAAGGAGATGGCGATCCGGGTCCTCACCTCCCGGCTCCTCGAGCGCGCGCTCGAGGAGAAGGAGCTGGAGGTGCGGAAGCTCAAGGGCGAGCACGTGGAGGCGGGCTGGGGCAATCAGATCAGGAGCTACGTCCTCCACCCGTACCAGATGGTCAAGGACCTGCGGACCGGGCACGAGACCGGCAACACGAGCGCGGTGCTCGACGGCGACCTCGACACGTTCATGCAGGCCGAGCTCGAGCGACTCGCGACCGACGCCCCGCGGGCCGGCGATCCAGGCGCCGCGGACGACGCCCGTTGATCCGCCTGGTCGGCACGGTCTTCCGGCCCGCCCGCCCCGACGAGCTCGCCGAATGCGGCCGCATCTGGCGAGAGTCCACCAACGACTACCGCCGACCGCTCCACCTCGCGGAGATCCCCGACGAGCTCGCTCCGATCGGCCGGCTCCACGCCCACACCCGGGCCACGGATCCCGACCGGTTCGTCGTCGCGATCGTGCCCGCCGACGGCGCCGAGCGGATCGTCGGGTTCGGCTCGGCGGTCCTGCGCGGCGGATCGCGGCTGTGGTTCCTGTCGATGCTGTTCGTCCGGCCGGAGGCCCAGGGCCAGGGCCTGGGCCGGGCGATCCTCGAGCGGATCCTGCCGGCCCCGGATCCGGCGACGAGCCTGGCGACGGGGATCGACAGCCTCCAGCCGATCTCGGCCGCACTCTATGCGACCTACGGGATGGTGCCCCGGATGCCGCTGTACGACCTGGTCGGCTCGATCCACCGGCCCGAAGCCCTGCCCGACTTGCCTTCCGGGGTGACCCCGGTGCCGTTCGAGACCGTCGCCGCCGGGCCGCCGGACGGCCCCGGGCACGGCGAGCTGGCGGCCCTGGTCGATGGACTCGACCGCGAGCTCCTCGGGGTGGCGCATCCCCAGGATCACCGACGACTGCGGCTGGAGGGCCGGCACGGCTTCCTGTACCGGGGACCCGACGGCGGCGCCCTCGGCTACGGCTACGCCGGCGAGGTCGGGCGGATCGGGCCGATCGCGGTCCGCGACGCCGACCTCCTCGAGGCGGTCGTCGGACACCTGACCTCGGCGGTCCCGGCCCGCGGGGCGATCGCGGTCTCCACCCCGGGCGCCACCATCCGGCTGATGCCGGCGCTCCTCGCCGCCGGTCTGCGGGTCGAGGACTTCCCGATCCTCCTGTGCTGGGATCGGCCGTTCGCCGACTTCTCGCGCTACCTGCCGACGTCGCCCGGCCTCCTGTGAGGCGGCCGGCGCGGAGCGCGGATCGACCGGTCGGGTCGGCTCCGGACGGTTCAGGCCTCGGGTGGTAGCCTCGCGGGTGTCGTGACCCTGGCTCCCCTTCGTGCCGCCGCCCGATCCGTCCGCGAGCGCCCGACCGCGTTCCTCGACGACGTTCCGAGCCCGGACGGCGCGATCCTCATCCTCCACGACGTCACCATGACCTTCCCGAACGGGAAGACCGCCCTGCGCGATGTCGACCTGGTCATCCCGGAGGGCGACTTCGTCTTCCTGGTCGGACCGTCGGGGGCGGGCAAGTCGACCCTGATCAAGCTGATCATCCGCGACGAGCTCGCGACCCAGGGCTCGGTGATCCTCGACGGACACGACCTCGCCCGGCTCTCGCGCCGCCAGGTGCCCCGGATCCGGCGCAAGATCGGGATCATCTTCCAGGACTTCAAGCTCCTGCCCACCAAGACGGTCCGCGAGAACGTGGCCTTCGCCCTGGAGGTGACCGGGACGGCCCGGCGCGAGATCGACCCGGCCGTCGAGCGCGTCCTGGCCCTCGTCGGGCTGACCGCCCAGGCGGCCCAGCTCCCATCCCAGCTGTCGGGTGGCGAGCAGCAGCGGACCGCGATCGCCCGGGCCCTGGTCCACGATCCGCGCCTCGTCATCGCCGACGAGCCGACCGGCAACCTCGATCCGCTCATCAGCTGGGAGATCATCCAGCTCCTGTCGCGGATCAACGAGCTCGGGGTGACGGTCCTGATGGCGACCCACAACGCCGAGATCGTGACGGCCCTCCGGAAGCGCGTGGTGGCGCTCGAAGAGGGCCGGATCACCCGCGACGAGACCGGCGCGGCCTACCACCGCGAGGACTGAGGCGGCGTGTTCTCGTTCATCGGGTTCAGCCTGCGACGGGCGTGGCAGGGGTTCTGGCGGAACGCGGTGATGAGCATCGCCGCCACCGCGACGATGATCCTGATGCTGCTGCTCCTCTCGTCGTTCTACGTCGTCCTGACCGGCCTCAACGCCGGCCTGGAGTTCGTCGAGAGCAAGGTCGAGATCGTGGCCGACCTGCGCCCCGACGCGACGAGCGCCGATGTCGACTCGCTCCGGGCCCAGGTCGCGGGCCTGCCCGAGGTGGCCACCGTCGAGTACGTCGACTCGACCGAGGCACTCCGGCGATTCCGGGAGCGGCTGGCGGCCCAGGGCCGGGAGGACCTGACCGGGTTCCTCGACGCGAATCCGCTCCCGGCGTCGCTCGAGGTGAAGCTCAAGGACCCGAAGGTCTTCGGGACGGTCGTGGAGGTCCTCCGCGGCCGGACGGACGTCGTCCACCGGGTGTTGGAGATCCAGAGCCTGGTGGACCGGGTCCTGACCATCACGAACCTGCTCCGGACCGGCGGCCTGGCGGTGCTGGGGCTGGTCGGGCTGACCGTCCTGTTCATCATCATCAACACGATCCGGCTGGCGGTCGTGGCGCGCTCGGAGGAGATCGAGATCATGCGGCTCGTCGGCGCGTCCGACGCGTTCATCCGCTGGCCGTTCATCTTCGAGGGCGCCCTCGTCGGCCTCCTGGGCGCGGGCGCCACGCTCGTCCTGCTCGCGCTGGGGGCCGAACCGCTGGGCCGGGTGATGACCGGATTCTTCGACGTCCTGCCGCTCCAGCTCGGCTCGCTCGCCCGGGACCTCGTGGTCCTCGTCCTCGGGACCGGGGTCGGGCTGGGGGTGCTCGGCTCGTACGTCTCGGTCCGGAGCTATCTCCTCAAGTAGGTCCCCGCAGCCAGGTCGCCGCCATGGAACCAACCGTCGATCGTCCGCCGAGGGGGCGCGGCTCCACCGTCAGGCGGGCAGCCGCGGTCGTCGTCCTCCTCA
>JBGPFS010000248.1:0-3164 GCA_041483455.1 Candidatus Limnocylindria bacterium
CGGGCCGGAGCAGCCGACGGCGACCGGTACCCGTCCCGCCGCGGCTGCGGCGATCGTTCGGAGCGCGGCCGCCCGCTCGGCCTCGGTGAGGCTTCCGGGCTCGGCCATGACGCCCATCGCGGTCAAGCCGTCGACCCCCCAATCGATGGTCGCCTCGACCAGGCGCCCGAGCGACCGGAGGTCGAGCTCGCCCCCCGCGTCGAACGGGGTCGGAAGGATGAACCAGGTTCCGCGGAGCGCGGCCGGATCGGCGTCGTGGGGCATCGCGCGCATGGTGCCACGGCGTGGCATCCCCCGGGACGATCGCGCCGGGACGAACGCGCTGACCCGTGCGCCAGCCCCGTCGCGCGTCCCCGCGAGCGCCCTGGCGGCCCCGACTGGATGGGGCACCCTGGCACCGTCCGTAGGCCTTCCGGGTGCGTCAGCCCGTACGGCTCGCCCATTGCATCCGGCCGGCCCGGCGAGCATCGTGAGGGCGTGGATCAGCGCCTCGCGTTCGACTCCGAGCTTCCGCGTCTCTACCGGGCCGCCCTCGATGCGGTCGACGAGCTCGCCCGCCGCGGGGAGCGGACCGAGGCGAGTCGCCTCCGGGCGAAGGCGATCCGGGCCTACGGGCGAGCCTGGGACGAAGCTTGCCGCCGGACCCTCGAGGAGATCTGCCGACGGGCCGTCGTGGTGGTCGAGGCAGGTCCTCGACCGAGGGTCCTGACCGGTCAGTCCACGCCCGGCCTGGGCTGAGGCCAGCGCCTCCCGCCCGCCCCGCCGCTCGGCTAGTCTGGACGCCATGCCCGGGCCAGGCGACATCGAGCCGACCGTCCGCGACGTCGTGGAGCGGGCGCTGCGCGCCCACGGCGAGCTGGCCGACCGGGGCGAGTCCGTCGAGGACGAGTGGACCTACGTGAACGACCTGCGGCTCGCCTGGGCGGACCGCCTCCGACGCCTGGTCGCCGACGGGTCGGGCGACCTCCCGGCGCCACCCGCGATGGCGGCGGCCATCGACCTCGCGATCGAGGAGATCGCCCGGATCGAGGACCCGCACCGGTCGATCGACTGGCTCTCGACGTTCCCGCAGCTCGTCGGGCTGGCCGTCGTCGGGACGCGCCGGTGAGGTTCCAGGACGCCGCCCCGGACGCCCGAACGGTCGTCTATGCGGCCATCCAGGCCGAGCCGATCGTCGCCCGGGTCGCCGAGCTGCTGGCCGATGCAGGGCCGGCCGAGCGGATCCTCGCCCGGGCGGTGATGAACGGCGAGACCCGCGAGCCAGACCGGTGGCGCCGGATGGTCCCGGCGCTCTTCCCCGCCGGCGGGCCCGGCTCCGAGCGGACGGAAGCCATCCTGGCCGCCTCGCTCGAGGTCGCCGACCGGGGCGATCGCGTCCGTGACCAGATCCGTGGGGCGATCGTCGAGGAGCTGACCGCCCGCCTCGTCGCTCGGCGGGTCGGGCCGGAGGCCGTCCGTCGGGAGCGGCGGATCCTCTTCGACGGGGTCGCGGCGGAGATCCATCCGTACGATGTGACGGTCGAGCGCGACCGGTCGGCCGAGGCGTACGACTGCAAGTGGGGCGCTCGGGGGATCAACGAGGACGTCCTCCACCAGCTGGACGACGCGCATCGTCATGCGGCAGACGAGGAGCGACGGCTGACGGTCGCCCTGGTCATCTTCGACGCGTCCCTGTCATGCCGGGTCCGGCTCGCGCGCCGGACAGCGCCACGGGACGGGACGAAGCTGGTGAGCATCGAGACGCTCGACGCGCTGGCCGGAATGGCGGCGCCGCCGCCGGCTTCGGCCCCGGTGGAGGGATCCTCGGGCCGATGAGCGGCGTCCACGACCCGGCCCACGAGGTCTACGCCCCGCCGAGCGAGGCCGAACGCCGGGCGAGCGCCTCCTTCCGGGTCCGCTTCGACGAGGTGGCACCGGACGGGGCGATCCGGGCGTCGAGCTACCTCCGGTATGCCCAGGACCTCGCCTGGCGCCATTCGGAGGCGCGCGGGTTCGGGCGCGATTGGTACGCGGGACGGGGCCTGGCCTGGGTGGTCCGCGGGATCGATCTGGAGATCGTCGGCCCGGTCGACGACGGCGACACGTTGATCGGGACGACCGAGGTGATCGCCGGTCGGCGGGTGATGGCCCGTCGGCGCGTCGCGTTAAGAAGGGTCGGACCGGAGGGCGACGGTCCGACGGTCGCGACCATCCTGACCGACTGGGTGCTGACCACCGCCGAGGGTCACCCGACCCGCGTGCCCGAGGCGTTCCCGATCTCGTTCGCGGTCCCGATGGACGGCTTCGCGCCGACCCGGGTCGACCTCGATCCGCCGCCGGACCCGCCGGTCATCGACCGGTTCGCGGTCCGCCGCCATGATCTCGACCCGATCGGCCACGCGAACAACGCTGTCTTCTTCGACTGGGTCGACGAGGCGGTCCTCGCCGCCGGCGGCGAGGCGGCGATCGCGGCGATCCCGCGGCGCTACCGGGCCGAGTACCTCCGGCCCGCGGGACCTGGTGCGGTGCTCGGATCGGCGGCCTGGTCGTCCGGCGACGGCTGGGCCTGCCGGCTCACCGATACCAGCGGCGCCCCCCTCCTCGTGGCCCGCCTCGGGCCCTAGCTCGCGTCCGAGCGCCCGATCCGGACGGGCGTCGCGGGCACCGCCTCCACGCTCAGCGGAGCGCACTCCCGGCCGCCTGGACTCCGGCCCGCCGCACCGGTCTACTCCCCGCGCGGTACGAAAGTCCCAGCCGGGTCCGGGACGTGCGCGGGCGCACCGGGACACCGCGCCGCTGGGTCCGGGTGGCCCCAGCCGGGGTCCGGACCTTCGCGCTATAGCGGACATGGGGGTCGCGGAGCGACGCTCCCGGTGGATCGCCGGGTCCGCGATTCCGCGGGCCGAACCGTCGACGCTCCCCGGGATCACACGTGCACGGAGGACGAGCGCCCACATGGAGATCCCGACCAGCACCGGGCTGGCGCTGCTCCTCCTGGTCATCGCCCTGATCGGGGCGCTCGCTGGGACGCTCGGCTACGCGGCCACGATCGCCCGCCGCCAGGCCGCCCGGATCGCCGAGCTGACCGAGGTCCTGGCCACTTCCTCCGGCCCGGATGGTCTCGTCGAGGTCGGTCGGATCCACGATCGCCGCCTGCGCGCTGGCTTCAGCCGCCTGAGCGCCCG
>JBGPFS010000249.1:0-3162 GCA_041483455.1 Candidatus Limnocylindria bacterium
CGTGGTGAAGTACATGTTGCCGGGCACGAACTGGCCGGGCTTGATCGCGACCTGGCTGATGAGGTGCTCGGCGCCGCGTCCCTGGTGGGTCGGCAGGACGTGGCGGAAGCCGTAGCGACGCCGGACCGCCTCCTCGAGGTGGTAGAAGTTGCGGCTCCCGGCGTAGGACTCGTCGCCGAGCATCATCCCGGCCCACTGGCGGTCGCTCATCGCCGAGGTGCCGCTGTCGGTGAGGAGGTCGATGTAGACGTCGTCAGAGCGGAGCAGGAACGTGTTGTAGCCAGCCTCGACCAGGGCGGAGGCGCGCTCCTCCGGGCTGATCATCCGCAGCGGCTCGACCATCTTGATCTTCCAGGGCTCCGCCCAGGAGCGCCGGCCGAACTGCTGGCCCATGGTCTGGGGCTTCGGGCTCGTCATCGTGTCTCTCCTTCGGGATGCCTGACGACCGGGGTCCCAGGCTGCGCTCGACGACCTTGGGCTCGGGCATCGCCTCGGTCACCGAGCGTACGCCTTCGCGCCCGAGTCCGGAGGCTCCGACCCGGAAGAGCTCGACGGGCTCTTCCGGCACGATCCGGGCGACCCCGTCCCAAACCGACCGGCGCTCCGCGACGTACCACCACCCACGGCACGGCCGCGGCGCCAGCTCACCGGTCGCCGGTCGTGCCCTCGCCCCGGAGTGTGTGATGGTTCGACGCATCGTTGCCCTGGGTGCCACGGCCGCTCTCCTCATCGGCGCGACCGGCCCGGTAGCAGCACGGAACCCCAACGCCGACAACACGTACAGGGTCACGCCGCTCGTCTCCGATGTCCCCGGCGCGGCCGCTCACACGGACGCCAACCTCGTGAACGGCTGGGGGATCACGGCCGGCCCGACAACGCCCTGGTGGGTGTCCGACAACGGGACGGACACCTCGACGCTCTATGACGGGAGCGGGATCGCCCGACCGCTCGTGGTCTCGGTCGCCGGCGCTCCGACCGGCACGGTCTTCAACGTAACCGGCGACTTCGCCGTCAGCGCCGGCGGGGCGACCGCCCCGGCCCGGTTCCTGTTCGCGACGGAGAGCGGGACGATCCTCGGCTGGAACCCCGGTGTACCTCCTCCCCCGGCGTCGACCCAGGCCCAGCCGGCGGCCGATCGCTCCGGTGTCGGCGCTGTCTACAAGGGACTGGCGATCGGGAGCTCGGGCGGCCGGAACTACCTGTACGCGACCGACTTCCACAACGGCCGCGTCGACGTGTTCGACGGGACCTTCACCCCGCAGGCGTGGGCCGGCGCGTTCGTCGACCCCGGCCTCCCGGCGGGCTACGCCCCGTTCGGGATCGCCGACCTCGGCGGGACGCTCTACGTCACGTATGCGAAGCAGGACGCCGACCGGAGGGACGAGATCGCCGGCGAGGGCTTCGGCTTCGTGAGCGCGTTCGGGACGGACGGGAGCTTCATCGGCCGCGTCGCATCGGGAGGCGAATTGAACGCGCCATGGGGCCTTGCCTGGGCACCGAGCGATTTCGGCCGGTTCAGTGGGGACTTGCTCGTCGGTGACTTCGGCGACGGGCGCATCCACGGCTTCGCGATGACGCCGGACGGGTGGGAGGACCGTGGCCCGGTCAAGGGGTCGGATCATCGACCGGTCGTCATCGACGGCCTGTGGGGCCTCGGCTTCGGGAATGGCTCCGCATCGGGGCCGACGACGACGCTCTACTTCGCTGCCGGACCGGATGGCGAGAACCACGGGCTGTTCGGCTCGATCAGCGCTCCCTGATCCGGCCGATCCTCGGGGTGCGGGCGGCGCGGCTGATCACGGCCGCGCTGCCGCCCGCTCGCGTACCAGCGCCAGCAGGCTGCTCGCGGCTTCGACCAGCCGCGGGGCGCAGGTGCCCTCCGTGCCCTGCTTCGCGGGTTCGCCGTCCGGACGTTCCTGAGGGACCCGATGGGACCATCGGATGCCCTAACGAGCGGGGTGCTCGGGCGTTCCTTGTGAGTAAATGACCGACCTCGCCCGTGGCGTCGGAACCGGAGATGATCCGCGGCAACCGAGCGCGGCTCGGCCCGCCAGGACTGACAGGAGATCGAACGCATGAAGCAGGAACTGGCCGCAGCGACCCTGGCCCTGCTCATGGTCGGCGCCCTCGGCGCCAGCACCGTGAGCGCCCACGGCCCGACCGACCACCCGAGCGGCACCCCGTCGGAGAAGTCGACGACGAACCCCTCGACGTCGCACCACCTGGTCAGCTACACGGCCCGCTGCACGCCGGCCCACCCGGGCGGCTCGATCCATGTCCAGGCCAAGGTCCTCCACGCCACTCGCACCAAGACCTTCACCGCGGCCGCCACGGCGACCTTCACCAGCTCGAGCGCGAACGTCACCCTGCGCCGGGCCGGCAAGTCCTTCGTTGCCATCGGCAAGATCCCGGTCCCGGCGGACCAGGCGACCGGTCCGGTCACCGTCACCGTCACGATCACCTACGACGGGACGCCCACGGTCCTGACCTGTACCTCGCAGATCAGCCCGGCCGACGTGAGCGCGTCCGACGACGACGCCTCGTCGCACATCAGCACGCACGAGGCCCGTCCCGAGTAGCCCCGGCGGGAGCGGCACCCCGGCTGCTCAGCCGGATGTCTTCGACGCTCCGGAGTGGGGAGGTTCCGCGATCTCCGGCAGGGGAAGCGGGAGCGTCTTGCTCGTCGGCGCCCAGCCTTCGACGGCCTCCGCGTCCCAGATGGGACCTTCGTTGAAGGTGACGATCGGCTCCGGGAACGTCGGATCGCTGCGCTGCACGAACTCCACGAGCGCGGGATTGATCCGGAGCTGACGGGCGATGTCTTCGCGTGTCTTCACGTCGAAGCCCGTCAGGGGTGGCCGGGCCTTGGCACGGCTTTCCACCACCTGGGAGGGCCGGCCGCCCCGGGTGAAGGGCTCGGGGTTGCCGCCGCCTGGATCCGTGAGGAATGCCTGACGGCGGTACTCGATGACCCAGGCACCGTTGGGCCGCCCCTCCACGGGGTCAAGCAGGAGGTGGATGCGCACGAGCCGGTGGTTGATCGCCATGTCGCAAGCATGCGCCCGTGGATGAGCCTGTCAATCCGGGCCCGTCGATCCGGGCCTGTCAGGCCTGGCGAGTCGATCCCACCTCTCGATCGCACGGTGTCCACTCGGGATCGAG
>JBGPFS010000250.1:0-3157 GCA_041483455.1 Candidatus Limnocylindria bacterium
AGGACCCCGCCACGAACACGAACGAGGGCCTCGTCGAGGTCTACAAGCGGCTCCGCCCGGGCGACCCGCCCACGATCGACAACGCTCGCAACCTCGTCCAGTCGCTCTTCTTCAACTTCCGGCGCTACGACCTCGGCCGGGTGGGCCGCTACAAGATCAATCAGCGGCTGAAGACCAAGACGCCGGCGAACCACACCGTCCTCACCGAAGAGGACTTCATCGCCATCATCCGCTACCTGATGGACCTGAACGACGGGCGCGGATTCACGGACGACATCGACCATCTCGGCAACCGCCGGATCCGTGCCAACGGGGAGCTCATCCAGAACGCCTTCCGGATCGGCCTTCTCCGCATGGAGCGCGTCGTTCGCGAACGGATGACGATCCAGGAGATCGACAAGGCGACCCCCAACGCGCTCATCAACATCCGGCCGGTCGTGGCCGCGATGAAGGAATTCTTCGGCGGCAGCCAGCTCTCGCAGTTCATGGACCAGACGAACCCACTGGCCGAGCTGACCAGCAAGCGGCGCCTCTCGGCCCTCGGCCCGGGTGGCCTGTCGCGCGAGCGCGCCGGTTTCGACGTCCGCGACGTCCACCACAGCCACTACGGCCGGATCTGCCCGATCGAGACGCCGGAAGGGCCGAACATCGGGCTGATCGGCTCGCTCGCGACCTACGGGCGGATCAACAGCTACGGGTTCATCGAGACCCCCTACCGCAAGGTCAAGCGGACCGTCGCCCACGACGACCCGCGACTGCTCGAGTTCGAGGCCGGGGCCGACCTCGTCGCCAAGGACGGCACGGTCGTCCTCAAGACGGGCAGCACCTTCACCGCGGCAGCCGCGGCCGAGCTCAAGAAGCAGAAGGCCCAGGCCTTCTCGATCCGGCCGGTCGTCACCACCGAGATCGAGTACCTCCCGGCCGACGAGGAGGAGCAGCACGTCGTCGCCCAGGCGAACGCGCCGCTCGACGCGACGGGCCACTTCGCCACCGAGCGCGTGCCGTCGCGCTACCGGGACCAGTTCCCGGAGGCGCGCCCGAGCCAGATCGAGTACATGGACGTGAGCCCCAAGCAGGTCGTCTCCGTCGCGACCGCGCTCATCCCGTTCCTCGAGCACGACGACGCGAACCGGGCCCTGATGGGTTCGAACATGCAGCGCCAGGCGGTCCCGCTCCTCGAGCCCGAGGCCCCGATCGTCGGGACCGGGATGGAGGTCCGGGCGGCCCACGACTCCGGGCAGGTCCTCATCGCGGCTCGCTCGGGCGTGATCACGAGCGTCACCGCCGAGCGGATCCAGGTCGAGACCGACAGCGGCGAGCTCGACGTCTACCCCCTCCAGAAGTTCGTCCGCTCGAACCAGGGGACCTGCATCAACCAGCGCCCGATCGTCGACGTCGGCGACCGGGTGGCGGTGGGGCAGCCGATCGGGGACTCAAGCTCCACCGATCAGGGTGAGCTGGCGCTCGGCCGGAACGTCCTCGTGGCGTTCATGAGCTGGGAGGGCGGCAACTACGAGGATGCGATCGTCATCAGCGACCGCCTCGTCCGCGACGACCTGTTCACGAGCATCCACATCGAGAAGCACGAGATGGAAGCTCGCGACACGAAGCTCGGCCCGGAGGAGATCACCCGCGACATCCCGAACGTCGGCGAGGAGTCCCTCAAGGACCTCGACGAGCAGGGGATCGTGTATGTCGGCGCCGAGGTCGCCCCGGGCGACATCCTCGTCGGCAAGATCACCCCGAAGGGCGAGACCGAGCTGACCGCGGAGGAACGCCTCCTCCGGGCGATCTTCGGCGAGAAGGCCCGTGAGGTGAAGGACTCCTCGCTCCGCCTGCCCCATGGCGAGCGCGGCAAGGTCATCGAGATCCGCGAGATCCAGCGCGGCGACGAGGACGACTCGGCGCTGATGCCGGGCGTCAACCGCCTCGTCCGGGTGTCGGTCGCCCAGAAGCGCAAGATCAGCGTCGGCGACAAGATGGCCGGCCGGCACGGGAACAAGGGCGTCATCGCCAAGATCCTCCCCCAGGAGGACATGCCGTTCCTGCCCGACGGGACCCCCGTCGACATCATCCTCAACCCGCTCGGCGTGCCGAGCCGGATGAACATCGGCCAGATCCTCGAGACCCACCTGGGGTGGGCCCTGATGACGAAGGGCGAGAAGGCCGCGACCGCGGTCTTCGACGGCGCCACGGAGCAGCAGATCCAGGCCGAGCTGGTCGAGGCGGGCCTGCCGGAGGACGGCAAGATCGAGCTGCGCGACGGTCGCACCGGCGCGGCCTTCGACCGGCGGATCACGGTCGGCTCGATCTACATGCTCAAGCTCCACCACCTCGTCGAGGACAAGATCCACGCCCGCTCGACCGGTCCGTACAGCCTCATCACCCAGCAGCCGCTCGGTGGCAAGGCCCAGTTCGGCGGCCAGCGGTTCGGCGAGATGGAGGTCTGGGCGCTCGAGGCGTACGGCGCCGCGAACATCCTCCAGGAGCTCCTGACCGTGAAGTCGGACGACGTGCTCGGTCGGGTACAGACCTACGAAGCGATCGTCAAGGGCGAGGAGATCCAGCCGCCGCGCGTGCCGGAGTCCTTCAAGGTCCTCATCAAGGAGCTCCGCAGCCTCGGGCTCAACGCGGAGATCCTCGACGCCAACGACCAGGAGATCGAGCTCGGCGAGGACGACGGCGTCGCCTACGCCCTGCCTGACCTCGGCGGGATCAACCTCGCCGGGTTCGAAGACTGACGACCCAGACGACCACCACACCGCGACTCCGGCGCCCGGCCAGCCCGGAGTCGCTCGCCCACGGTCCACATCGCGTCGCCGAGCCAGGCGGCGGCGCGGAGGAGAACCATGCTCGAGGTTAACAACTTCAACGCGATCCGGATCTCGCTCGCCAGCCCGGACCAGATCCGCGAGTGGTCGAAGGGCGAGGTCACCAAGCCCGAGACGATCAACTACCGCACGCTCAAGCCGGAGAAGGATGGCCTCTTCGACGAGCGCATCTTCGGCCCCACCCGGGACTGGGAGTGCTACTGCGGCAAGTACAAGCGGATCCGGTACAAGGGGATCATCTGCGACAAGTGCGGCGTCGAGGTCACCCGGGCCAAGGTCCGCCGCGAGCGCATGGGCCACATCCAGCTCGCTTCTCCGGTCAGCCA
>JBGPFS010000251.1:0-3116 GCA_041483455.1 Candidatus Limnocylindria bacterium
CCGATGACCCGCTCGGCGCGGCCCTGGTGCCGTAGCTCGGCCAGCTGTTCGACGAGCTCTTGTCCCGCGGCGGGTCCGTAGGCTCGATCCATATCGGCGATCAGCATGGAGTGGACCCTGGTGTCCGCCTCGGCCGCCTCGATCCCGGCGGTCAGGCCGTCGATGATGCCGGCCAGCCTCTGACCGGCGGCGAGGTGGCGCGCGGGCGTGAAGAACATCTCGCGGTAGCGCAGGCCGTGGGGCACGGCGTCGACGAGCGACTCGTACGCGATGCGCTCCCAGTCCGCGGGCTCGACGAGGGTTCCCTGGACCATCCAGAAGATCGCGAGGAACGAATCGAGCGAGGTGTAGCGGTAGAGCTCGGTCGGTTCCTCGACGGGAAGGGTCCGGCCGGCCTTCCGGGCGAGCTCCAGCAGCGTCTGCGGGCGCACGCAGCCCTCGACGTGACAGTGCAGCTCGACCTTGGGGATCGCGTCGTACAGGTCCGCCACGAGCGTCTCGCCACCCACGGTGCTGCACCCCAGCGTCTCGGCGTCGACACAAGGACCACGCCGGTCTCAAGGATAGCGCCCGAGAGGAAAGGGTCGAGCCACCCCGGCTCAGATCCGTCAGCTCGGGCGATCCACGCAGGCCGACCGAGCTAGTGGCGCCGATTCACTCGTGTGGCGTCATCGCGCTCCAGGCCGACTGGGCCATTTGACGGAATGGCGCGCGTGCCCGATGGTGGGACGACAGTCGCAGGCGCCGGGCTTCCAGCCTGTCAGTCCGCAGCGCGCGATGGATCGGGATCCACACCATGGCTCGAACGCCCTTCTCCGCGCCTGAGGCGCATGTCGTCGTGAGCAGCGACGGCTACTTCGATGTCTATCCATCGGCCGACCGCACGAACGGGGACAAGCCCGCCTATCGCGGCCGACTGGCGGAACTCGGCGCCGGGATCCGTGGCGCGGACGATCGGCTCGCGGTCCGTCCGGGATCGGTGGCGCTCGCCGAGGCCGTCAGCGCCTGGTCAGCGGTCCACGGCGCGGCCGCCCTCGGCGGCGAGCTCGGCCTGGGTCGCGACGGCAACGAGACCGAGGCGTAAGGGCAGCTGCGTCCCTCCCGCGGCCCGTCCCCCGCGGAGGGATCGACGGCCCGGGCATCGGCTGGCCCAGGCGCGCTCAGTCGGTCGCCAAGCGCCGGAGCACGGCAGGCAGGATCCCGCCGTGGCGGAGGTAGTCGACCTCGATCGACCCGTCGAGCCGGCACACGACCTCGAAGCGGGTCTCGGCCCCCCCGTCGGCCGGATCGGACGCCGCCCGGACCGTCAACCGTTGGCGCGGGGTCAGCCCGGCCGCGATCCCGCCGATCGTGAACCGCTCGCGGCCGGTCAGGCCGAGCGACGTCGCGCTCTCGCCGGGCAGGAACTGAAGGGGCAGCACCCCCATGCCCACCAGGTTCGAGCGGTGGATGCGCTCGTAGCTCTCGGCGATCACGGCCCGGATCCCGAGCAGCCGCGTCCCCTTGGCCGCCCAGTCACGCGACGACCCCGAGCCGTACTCCCTGCCGGCCAGGACGAGGAGCGGGACCCCTTCGGTCTCGTAGCGGACCGCGGCGTCGTAGATGAAGGACTCATCGCCCTCGGGGAGGTGGCGGGTGTACGGCCCCTCCTTCCCCTCGGCGAGCCGGTTCCGGAGCCGGATATTGGCGAAGGTGCCCCGGATCATCACTTCGTGCTGACCCCGGCGGGAGCCGTAGCTGTTGAACTCGAGCGGCGACACGCCGCGGGCCTGGAGCCACTGGCCCGCCGGTGACCACGGGGCGATCGAGCCGGCCGGGCTGATGTGGTCGGTGGTGACCGAATCGCCCAGGACGGCGAGCGCGCGCGCCCCGACGATGTCGGTCGCCGGCGTCGGCTCCGCGCCCAGCCCGTCGAAGAACGGCGGCTTGGCGATGTAGGTCGACCCCGGATCCCAGGTGAACCGGTCGCCCGAGGGGATCGGGAGGGCCTGCCAGCGCTCGTCGCCGGCGAAGACCGTCGCGTACGTCGCCCGGAACAGGTCCGCTGAGATCGCCCGCCCGATGACCGCCCGGATCTCGGCCGGCCCCGGCCAGATGTCGGCGAGGTAGACCGGTCGGCCGTCTTCGCCGATGCCGAGCGGCTCGCCGACCAGGTCGATGTCGACCCGTCCGGCCAGGGCGAACGCGACCACGAGCGGTGGGCTGGCCAGGTAGCTGGCCCGCGCCAGCGGATGGATCCGCCCCTCGAAGTTCCGGTTGCCCGACAGGACGGCCGCCACGACGAGGTCGTTCGCCTCGATCGCCGCGGCGACCGGCCCATCGAGGGGTCCGGAGTTGCCGATGCAGGTCGTGCAGCCGTAGCCGGCCAGGGCGAAGCCGAGCGTCGCGAGCGGGCCCATCAGCCCGGCCGCCTCGAGGTAGCCGGTGACGGCCCTCGAGCCCGGCGCGAGCGATGTCTTGACGGTCGGGGCGACGCGCAATCCCCGGCCGACGGCGTTCCGGGCCAGCAGCCCGGCCCCGACCATGACCGTCGGGTTCGAGGTGTTCGTGCAGCTGGTGATCGCGGCGATCACGACCGAGCCGTTGCGGATCGTCGTGTGCCGGTCGCCGATCTCGACGACGATCGCCCCCTCGGAATCGTCGGCTGGACCGTCGGTCGGCCCACCTTCGGCGGCCATCTCGGCGCCCATCGCGGCGGAGGTCGGCGTCGCCGTCGCGGCCGGGAAGGCCGCCCGGAAGCTCGCCGGGAGCTTCGGGAGCGCCACCCGGTCCTGGGGTCGGCGCGGCCCGGCCACGGACGGTTCGACGGTCGCGAGGTCGAGCTCGAGCAGGGCGTCGAACGCCGGCTTGGCCCCCGGCTCGCGCCACAGGCCCTGTGCCTTGGCGTAGCGCTCGACGAGGTCGACCAGCTCGGCCGGCCGGGCGGTCAGGCGCAGGTAGGCGAGCGTCTCGTCGTCGATCGGGAAGAGCGTGCAGGTGGCCCCGAACTCGGGGCTCATGTTCGAGATCGTCGCCCGGTCGGCGAGGCCGAGGGTCGCCAGGCCATCCCCGGCGAACTCGACGAACGCCCCGACGACCCCGAACCCGCGCAACATCTCGGTCACGACCAGGACGAG
>JBGPFS010000252.1:0-3101 GCA_041483455.1 Candidatus Limnocylindria bacterium
CGATCCGACGGGGCGGACCCGTCGATGGCGAGCAGGACGCGCATGGCTGCCTCCTTTGCTCGCTCATCGTCGGCTCGGTCGGAGGGGGTCGAACGTGCCGAACGGCCCGAAGGCCGGGGCCGCTGGTGGCCTCGCCCGCGGGCCGCTGGGCGGGCGTCCGGCCCTCAGCCGCGGGCGAGCGCGGTGAGCAGGATGGCGAAGGTCGGGGTCGAACCCAGCCCGAGCGCGGCTCCCAGGCGAGCCGCCGGCGGCGCGTCGAGCCCGGTCGAGGCGAGCAGGGCCGACCGCCCGGGCGCGAACACCTCGCTCGGCGGTCCATCCGCCGCGATCCGCCCGTCGCGCATGACGAGGATCCGACCGAAGTGGGCGGCCGCGAACTCCATGTCGTGGGTGATCGCGACGACCGTCCGACCGGCGCCGCGATAAGCGTCCACGACGCCGCCGACCCGCTCGACCCCGGGGCCGTCCTGGCCGGTGGTCGGCTCGTCGAGGACCAGGACGGCCGGCTCCATCGCCAGGACGCTGGCCAGCGCCACGAGCTTGCGGATCGAAAGGCCCAGGTCGTACGGATTCGTCGCCCGGACGTCGGCCAGGCCGGTCAGTGCCAGCGCCCGTTCCACGAGCTCCGCCGCGAGCCTCGGCTCCAGCTCGAGGTTCGCGGGCCCGAACCTCACTTCCCGCTCGACCGAGCGCTGGAAGAGCTGGTCGTCGGGGTTCTGGAAGACGAATCCGACCGTCCGCGCGATCTCGCTGACGGCGTCCCCGGCGATGTCCCGCCCACCGATCAGGACCGTCCCCGCGGCCGGCCGGAGGAGCCCGTCGAAGTGCTTGACCAGGGTCGTCTTTCCGGAGCCGTTCTGGCCGACGATCGCGACCGCCTCGCCCGGCTCGATCCGCAGGTCGACGCCGCGGACCGCCTCGACGCCGCCCGGATAGCGATGGACGAGGCCGGTCGCCTCGACCACGACGGGGGCGAGATCCCGGAGCGGGCGCCAGTCGGGGACCCGGCCCGAGCCGGCGGTCGGCTCGGCTCGGGCGGTCGGCTCGGCGCCCGTGGGCGTCGGCCTCGCGCCCGCCGACGATCCCAGCCCGCGCAGGGCCTCGCCCAGCGCCGTCTCGTCGAAGGCGCGCTCCGGCGGGAGGCCGGCCAGCTCCGCGAGCCGGACGAGGGTCGGCGACTCGAGGCCGAGCGGCCCGAGGACGCCGGAACCCAGGGCGCGCCCCGGCTCGGCAAGCGAGGCCGATCGGCCACCCTCGAGGACGAGGATCCGATCCGTCCGCCCGAGCACCGCCGGGTCGTGTTCGACGCACAGGACCGCGCGGCCCTCGCCGGTGAGCGTCCGCAGGAGGTCGGCGACCGCCCGGGTGCCAGCCGGGTCGAGCTGGGCGGTCGGCTCGTCGAGGACGAGGGTGGAAGTACCCATCGCGACGATGCTCGCGATCGCGACCCGCTGCTGCTCACCGCCCGACAGGGCGAACGGCTCGCGGTCCGCCAGGTGGCCGATCCCGAGCCGATCGAGGACCGCTTCGATCCGGCCGTCCATCTCCGATCGAGGGACCGCCAGGTTCTCGAGCCCGAACGCCAGCTCCTCGCGCACGGTCAGCTTCGAGGCCGAAAGCTGATTCGCCGGGGTCGAGAAGACGATCCCCACCCGTTCGGCGAGGTCGGCGGCGGCCGCCGTGGCGACCGCGATCCCGTCCACGGCCACCGTCCCCTCGAGGTGGGCCCTGACGACCCGGGGGATGAACCCGGCCGCGGCGAGCGCGAGGGTCGACTTGCCGGCGCCGGTCCGGCCGTGGACGCCGACGAAGCCCCCGGCCGGGACCTCGAGCGAGATGTCGCTGAGCGCCGGCTCGCGCCGGCCGGCGTAGCGGACGCTGAGATCGCCGACCGTCAGCCGGGCGGGAGCCGCTTCGGTGCCCGGGCCGGTGCCCGAACCCGAGACCGTCCCGGCGCCTGAATCGACGCTCACCGCAGGAAGCCGCCCACGCCCAGGACGACCACCGCGGCGATCCCGACCAGGAGCGCGAGCCGGACGACCCGGTCGACCGGTGGGTCGGCGACCGTCCGGTAGGCGGTCCGGCCCGGCCGCGCCCCGAACGCCCGTGCCTCGAGCGCGAACGTCCGCTCGCGGACGTCGATGAGCGAACCGAGGAGGATCGGTCCGACGAGCGGGACGAGCGCCCCGACCCGCCGCCGGAACGAGCCCGTGACGACCAGCCCGCGCGCCTGCTGGGCCTCCAGGATCGCCCCGGCCCGACTCTGGAGGCGGGGCACCATCTGGACGGCCGACAGGACGACGAACGCGATCCGGTGGCTGGCGCCGCGCGCAACGAGCGTCTCCAGCAGGTCGTCGGCGAGGGTGGTGAAGAGGAACAGGATCGAGGCGACGAAGGCGACCAGGAGGCGGCCGGCCGACAGAAGCCCGAACGCCACGCCCTCGCCGCTCAGCCGGAGCGGCCCGAGGGCCGCGATCACGTCCCGGGCACCAGGATAGAAGAGCGCGTTCACGACCAGGATCGAGGCCAGGAGCAGGGCGGGGATCCGCAGGCTGCGAAGGAGGTCTCGCCCGAGGCCGCACCACGCCGACACGGCGAAGACGAGCCCGACGAGCCCGAGCAGGAAGATCGGCGGCAGGAGGAACGCCGACAGGAGGACCCAGGCGAGCGCGAGCAGCTTCGTGAGGGGGTTCCGGCGATGGAGCCAGCTGTCGCCGGGCCGGAAGTAGCCGGTCGCCGGAGAGCTCACCGTGGGGGCCCGCCGGCGGTCGGTCGTTCGACGTCCGGACGACCCGTCACTCGCTGACGGTCGCCTCGCCCCGGCTGAACATCGTCCGGACGGTCAGCGGCAGGGCCGACAGGATCGCGAAGACGATCGTATAGCTGAGCGTCTTGTCGAGCGGATCGCTGGTCAGTCCTTGGGCGAAGGCCGACTGGAAGACCCCCAGGCCGAGGGTCCGGAAGAGCGCGACCAGGGCGTCGGTCCCCCCGCCGGTCACGCCGCCGAAGACGCCGGCCGCGATGGGTGCGGAGATCGCAGCGGCGATCAGGCCGGTCGTCAGGCCGCCGATCCAGACCGGGAAGAGCCGGGCGTTCTCGCC
>JBGPFS010000253.1:0-3010 GCA_041483455.1 Candidatus Limnocylindria bacterium
CGCGCGGGACGAGCGTCCTGTGCGGGACGGATCGCGCGCGCCGATCCGGCGATCGTCCAGGGCGAGCCGATCATAGCTCGGGCGGCGAAACGGGCGTGTCGAGTGGCTGCCCCTGTGTCCCCACCGGCGGGTCGTCCGGCTAGGGCGTGATCTCGAAGATGGCCGAAGGGGCGCTCTCGGCGCCGGTGGGGCCCACGGCGGTCACCCGGTAGTAGTAGGTCTTGCCCGTGGTGACCGGGGAATCCTTGTAGCTCGTGGTCAGGATCCCCGACTGGAACCGGACGATGGCGTCCACCTTCGGGCCGCGCCAGACGTTGTAGCTCACGGCGCCCGCGCTCGCGCTCCAGGTCAGGTCGACCTGGTGCTTGCCGACCAGCTTTCCCTTCAGGTCGAGCGGCGCCGCGGGGGTGGTGGAAGTGGGCGTCGGGCGCGGCGTGGGTGTGGGCGTCGGCTTCGGCGATGGACGCGGCGTGGACGCCGGTGATGTCGAGGCGGCGGAGCTCGAGCTCGGCCCTGCGCTTTCGCCCGCGGAGGCGGTCGGACTCCCGGACTCGCTCGGGCCCGCGGTCCAGGACGGGCCGGGTGTCCAGGCAGCCCCAGAGCCACGGCCCGCGAACTGGCTACCCGCCCAGAACGCCAGACCGACCAGGAGCAGGAGGGCGACGACCACGCCGACCCGGCGAGAGCGTCGTGATCGGCCCTGCCACCAGGCCGCGGCCCCGTTCATCATCCCGCTCGCCCTCTGCCGCAGCTGACTGGACCGCGCCGCGCCCGGATCGCGACATCATCGTGATGAACGATGATCGACCGATTCCGTTCGTCGTCGCCCTGACCTTTCGCCGCGCCGGCTCACGGTCCTGCCACGGTGACCGGGGACCAGGTGTGGCCGCCGTCTCGGGTCATGAGCAGCTGCGCGCTCCCGGTTCCCGACGATGCGATCGTCACGCCCTGGCTCTCGGTCGTGAAGCCCAGGTCGGAGAAGGAGCCGGTGCTCTTCAGCACATAGACCGGGGTCCACGTCCGCCCGCCGTCGAACGAGGCCACGAGCGCGGAGCCGCCGCCCGACAGGCTGCCGCCGACAACGGTCGCCGAGGGCGTCGAGGCGGCCACCCCCTGGATGTCGAAGACGGGCACCTTCGAAGCCGCCTCGGTGAACGACGATCCGGCGTCGGTCGAGGCGTACAGGTGGACACCGGTCGGCGTCGACCAGACGCCGATGTCGCACGCGGCGACGAGGTCGAGGTCGGTGGCGGCGGCGAGCGTCGCCGGCCCGTTCGCGTCGAGGCAGGGCGGCTGCCAGGCGCGCCAGGCGCCACTGACAAGTCGCGCTCCGTCGACGACGGTCCGGTCGACCTCGATCAGCCAGCCCGTCGTCCCATGCAGGACGAACTGGGCGTGCGGCACCGGCCCGGCCCCGAACTGGACCTGGGTGGGCGAGACCGTCCAGGCGTCGGTTCCGATGGGACTCGTCGAGATCTGGATCACGCCCCCTCCGCCGCCCGCGAAGAACGCGGCATGGACGACGCCGGCGGCCGTCTCGAGCGCCATGACCTGGGTCTCGGTACCCGCCCCCGGCAGGCTGACCTTGCGCCAGGTCGCTCCGCCGTCGTGGGTCGCCCACAGGTCCGGCCCGAACGCCCAGCCGTCGAGGGCATCGGCGAACCGGAGACCGCTCACGCCGGCGGCGCCCAGGCCGCCGGGCGGCGTGATCGAGGCCGCCGGCGCCGGGATGCCCTGCCAGGTGCGCCCGCTGTCGGTGGTTCGGACGATCGCCGGGCAGGGCTGGCCGGTGCAGGTCGCGCTCCCCAGGAGCCAGCCGGCGTTGGCCGAGACGAAGGTCACCGACACCGGCTGGAAGCCGGCCGGGACCGGGCCACCGACCGGCCCCGCGCCCGGGGCGCTGGCCGCTGGCGACGCAGCCGGGCTGACCATGGCGGAGGCCGGAGGCGTCGCGGTCGGCTGGCTGCCGGATCCGGCGGGACTGCTCGGCGCGACCGAGCCGCCCAGGGGCGACCCCCCGCCCGGCTGGCTCGGCACGTATCCCGACCTGAAGACGCCGCCTGCGACGACCAGGACCGCGAGCGCGACCAGCCCGAACCCGAGCTTCCAGGCGGAGCTCGAGCGGGCGTCGAGCCCCGGCCGCAGTCGGGCGCTCAACCACCCCCGCCGGGGCTCGCGGCGCATCGCGGCCACGCGCGCGATCAGCCGGTCCGGGGCGGGCTCGGCGGCCTCCCGCGCGAGCGTTCGCCGGATCTCTTCCTCGAACGGATCGGGCTGCTGCGGTGTGCCAGTCATCGGGTGGCTCTCCTCTCGCCGGCCGCCTCGACGCCGGCGCGCAAGTGGCGGAGCGCGTAATGCAGACGTGACTTGACCGTGCCGGCGCGCGCGCCGGTCCGCTCGGCGATCTGCTCGACCGTCAGGTCGGCGTAGAAGCGGAGCGCGACGACCTCGCGGTGCTCCGGGCTGAGCGACTTGAACGCGTCGCGCAGGAGGTCGATCCGGGCGATCGCCTCCGTCGGATCGGCTCCCGGGCCCT
This sequence comes from Candidatus Limnocylindria bacterium, assembly GCA_041483455.1. Lineage (GTDB taxonomy): Bacteria > Chloroflexota > Limnocylindria > Limnocylindrales > CSP1-4 > JBGPFS01. Next base: position 2,537 of record JBGPFS010000253.1, read on the forward strand.
GGTCGAGAGGGTCGACGCGGGCCGTGTAGATGTTGATCGGCAGGCGGCGCCGTGCCCGCAGGCGGTCGCGGCAGGCGTTGACGAGGATCCGGCCGAACCAGGCCTCGAAGCGCTCTGGATCGCGGAGCTCCCCGAAGCGTCGCCAGGCGGCGAGCGCGGCGTCGTGGGTCACATCCTCCGCCTCGGCCGGATCGAGCAGGATGAGCCGGGCCGTCCGGTACGCGCGGTCGAGGGCCCCCCGGTCAACGAGCGCGTCGAAGGTCCGGGCGCGGACGTCATCCGCCTGGCCGGGCAGGTCCATGGCCTCCACCTTACGTGTCAGGTGCGCACCGATCATGACCTACTGACGTGGCACCGCGGCGGAACGTTCAATCGCGGCGGCTGCCGCGCCGCTCCGCTCCGGGTCGCCGACGATGCCGAGACAGGCCGGGAGGAGCAGGGTGACCGACGCTAGGCGCCGGTCCAGGCGCTCAG
>JBGPFS010000254.1:0-2997 GCA_041483455.1 Candidatus Limnocylindria bacterium
CAGCGGACCAGCCGGCCTCGGCGGTCGCGGCCGAGAACGCCCGCGCCGGGTCCTGCCCGCGGTCGAGCGCGGCTGCGTACCGGCCCACGACGCGCGCGAATGCGCCCTCCGGGTCGTCGGCGGGTGCCGCCAGGAGGGTCGCATCGGCGAGCTCGAGGGTGGATCCGCCGGCACCCTCGACCAGCACGATGAGGCTCGCTCCGACGAAGGCGGCCGCGTCGGCCGCGACCTCGGCCAGCGCGGCCGACGGCGACTCGGCCAGGACCAGCACCCGGAAGTCGCCGAGGTAGCGCAGGGCCAGCTCGAGGTCGCCGGGGTCGAGGGACAGCGCACCCGACTCGGGGATCGAGTCGGCACCGGTCGGCCCGGACGCCTTCGCCGGAGCGATCGGGTCGTCAGCGGGGTCGTCCGCGGGATCGAAGGCGAGGTCGTCGTCCCCATCATCACCGGCCAATGGTCCCGCCGGAGCGACCGGGGTCGGATGCGCCGGGTCGCGCAGCACCGCGACGTGCCCGACCCCGCGCTCGCTCAGGGCGAGCAGGACCGTGTCGCCCGAAGGGTCGTCGCCCACCTTCCCGACGAGTTGAACGGATGCGCCCGCCTCGCTGGCCGCCACGGCCACGGACGCAGCGGTCCCGACGGCCCGCGCCGGGGCCTCCGGTGAGGCCGGGATGAGATGCGGTGAGCCGACGACCACGATCACCCCGGAAGCGTACCCCCGCCGCTCAGCCGTCGGAGCCGCCGCCTCCGGAACCGGAACCGCTCGACGACTCGGTCGGGGCCGGCGTCTCGCCGGACCCGGACGTCTCGGTCGGGTGGGGGGTCTCCCTGGGCCCCGTCGAGTCCGTCGGCATCGGCGTCCGCGGGGCCGCGGTCGGGCTGTCCGACGGCTCGGCCGACTCGACCGAGCTCGGCTCGGCCGACTCACTCGGGCTCGGCTCGGCCGACTCGGATGGCCCGGTCGTTTCCGTCTCGCTCGGCGACGGCGTCGGCTCCGGCGTCGCGGTGACGGCGGGTTCCAGCGTCGGCGTCGGGTGCTGCTCGAACAGCCCAAGGGCGCCGGCCGCACCGATCGCGGCCACGCCGCCGACCGAGCCGACGGCCAGGAACGCCACCAGGACGAACGCGAGCGCCTGGGCGCGCACGGCCATCGGCCGGCCGCCGGTCCAGGCGACCCGCCACGTGTCGTGCAGGGCGCCGAACACCTGCCCGATGCGCCTTCGCCGGACCGCGAAGCCGAGGGCCAGGGCCGGGCTCGGGACCGGCTCATCGGCGACGGCGGCCATCACTCGGTCGACGAACCCGGCGGATGGATGGACGTCCGTCGCGGCGAGCGTCTCGAGGGCGCGGGCGGCGGCCTGAGCATCCGACAGATCGGCCATCCCGTCGACGCCGTCCGGGCCGAGGAGCTCGCGCGGATCGAACCGCCCCGTCATCGGACCGCTCCGTCGAGCTGGGTCCGGAGGCGGAGGAGGCCCCGGTGGAGGTGCGTCTTCACGGTCCCGAGCGGCCTGCCGGTCTCAGCCGCGATCTCCGCCAGCGACAGCTCCCCGAAGAAGCGCAGTGCCACGACCTCGCGGTACGGCTCGCCCAGACGGTCCACCGCCGTCCGGATGTCCGCCGCCCGCTCGGCCCGGATCGACATGGCAGCCGGATCGGAGCTCGCGGCGGGCGCGGCCAGCCGCTCGAACCCGGCCGACTCGGCGGGGTCGGAGCCGTACCCGCCCATGACCGGGTCGAGCCGGACCGTGGGGCGCCGGCGACCGGCTCGCCGGATGGCGACGCGAACGGCGATCCGCCGGATCCAGGCGCCGAACGGCCCGTCGGCCCGCCAGCTCCCGAGCGAGCGGTAGGCGATCACGAAGGACTCCTGGGCCGCATCCTCGGCCTCATGGAGATCGCCGAGCACGCGGTGGCAGGCGCGGATGACGGTGCTCGATTCCCGCTCGACGAGGAAGCGGAAGGCGTCCCGGTCCCCGCCCAGGACAGCCTCGACCGCGCGGCGCGCATCAGGGTCGTCGCCGAGGGGTCGGGCGCTCGGGCGGTGCTCGTCGAGCTGGATCGTCCTGCCTCCGGATCGTCGGTCTGGCCGGGGCCGATTCTGGCCCCGGCACCCGGTGGATTCTGCAGGGTCTGCGCGGCCACGGTCAGGGTTCCTTGGTCATGCGCCGGGTGGTCGTCAGTCCCAGTGCGGGTACGGACGAGCCGGCCTGATCGGTTCGGTCAGTCGTGGGCGTCGCCGCCCTTGTCGTCGCCGCCGCTCTTCTTGTCTCCCCCGGCGTCGCGGGTCCCGGAGTCGTCGCCGCGGCTCTGGACCGGCTCTGCGGTCTCGGTCGGCTCTGCGGTCTCGGCGGCCTTGGTCGGGTCGGCGGTCTCGGTCGGCTCGGCGGTCTCGGTCGGCTCGGCGGTCTCGGTCGGCTCGGCGGTCTCGGCGACCTTGGTCGTCAGGTCCACGGCATTCACCGGCCCGAAGGCGGGCTGGCCGTGGGCGGAGGGCGGATGGAGGATCGCGTCGGCGCCGAGCGCGGCGCCCGCCACGAGGAACGTGGCCACGGCGGCAGCGGCGATCCCGCGGACGAAACGGTCATTCACGGCAATGGTCTCCCGGTCGGTTCGATTCGGGTCGCGCGTCGGACCCATTCATCCAGCCTGAGACGGGAGACGGGCCCAAGGTTTCAGGACACACCGACGGATCGGGCCCCGGCGGCCGAACGCCGCCGGGTCAGCCCGGCGTAGCGCCCGCTGGTCCGCCCGCAAGCGCGTCGTCGCGCACCACCTCGAGCGGCCCGAAGCCGGCCACCTCGAGGTCCCCCGCAACGCGGGCCGCATCGCCTACGAGCACGATCCGCGCCCCCTCGACGTCGATCCGTCGGCGTGCCGAGCTCAGGATGTCGGCGGCGCTGACCGCCTCGATCCGCTCCCGGAAGTGGACCAGCTCATCGTCCGGGAGATCGTGGACGACGAGGCCGCCGAGTGCTCCGACGACCGGGCCCGGGG
>JBGPFS010000255.1:0-2981 GCA_041483455.1 Candidatus Limnocylindria bacterium
CCGCACCACGAGGACGAGATCGCCCAGAGCGAGGCCGCGACCGGGGTGGAGTTCGTCCGGACCTGGCTGCACTGCGCCCACCTGAAGATGGCCGGCGCGAAGATGGCCAAGTCGGCCGGCAACATCGAGCGGGTCGGGGATCTCCTGGAGCGGGGGGTCTCGCCGCGAGCGCTGCGGTACGCGCTGATCGCCGTGCATTATCGGCGCGGTCTCGACTATTCCGACGCCTCTCTGGCGGCGGCGACGTCCGCCGTCGAGCGGGTCGAGGCGGTCTTCGCCGCGCTGGCCGCCTATCGCGAGGATCGTCCGGACGATCCGACGCTGCCCGCGCTCCTGGCTGCTGCCCGGACGGGATTCGAGACGGCGATGGACGACGACCTGAACGTCTCGCCGGCGCTCGGGGCGATCTTCGACCTCGTCCGCGACGTGAACCGACGCCTCGACGCCCGGGCGCTCTCGTCCGCCGACGCGGCCCGGACGCTCGGGCTGCTGCGCGAGCTCGACGCCGTGCTGGCCATCGGCCCGGCGGTGTCTGAGGGCGTCGTCGATCCCGACGTTGCGGCGCTCCTGAAGGCCCGGGTCGACGCCCGGGCGGCCCGGGACTGACTCGCCTCGGATCGGCTCCGTGACCAGCTCGAGGCAAGGGGGATCGCCGTCGAGGACACCCGCGACGGTCAGCGCTGGCGGCGCCTGAGTGAGGCGACCGGTGGCTGATCGCGCCCGCCCGACTCGCGCTCATCCGGACGAGCCCGGGCGACCTCATCGAAGCCCCGGGGCCAGCGGCCGGCCGGTGAAGCCCCGTCCGAGGACCGGCCTGAAGCCTCATGGCCCGGCCGGATCGAAGCGCCCGGACCCGCGCGAGGGAGGCTTCGGGTTCACGCTGGACGCGGGCCGCGGACCGGCCGGTCCTCAGGCTGGCCGCGGAAGGCCGACCGCCGACCGACCCGGCGATCGGCCCAGCCGGCACCTTCCAGAGCATCGCCCGAACCAGGGTCCAGCTCCCGCGGATCGGCGCCGGATCCCGGATGGGCCGCCGGACGACGGTCGTTCGCGCGGGTCCCGGGCGGGTCCGCCGGCCGGCGGCCGGCGACCGGGGCCCCGGGATGAGCGCGGCCCGGCCGGATCGCGGCCCCCGGGTCCCCACGCCCCGAACGCACGCCCGGAGGACCGATGGTCCCCGAAGTCCGGCGGATCCGACCGCCGATCGACGTTCGGCGCTCGTCCGCCCTTCGTGCCCGGCGTTCCCGGCGCCCGGCGACCGACCGAACGACAGCCGGCTGACCGACCCCCCTTCGCCGGTGGACCGCCGTTGGGTCCGGCCGGACGCCCAGCGGAACGGCCGGACACGGTGCGCCCTCGCGCACCTCAGCCCTACACCCCGCGTCCCGACGCCCGTCGTCCCGACGCCCCGCGGCCAGGTTTCGAGCGTCGCCCCGGCCCGTGGACCGCCCGCCCGGCCCCTCCGCCGTCGAATCTCGTCGGCGAAGGGGAGGAGCTCGTCGCCGGCCGTCGGCCGGTCGAGGAGGTGTTCGTCGCTCGCCGGGAGACGCACCGGCTCCTCGTCGTGCCGCAGCGTCGCCAGGCGCTCGAGAAGCTGGTCCTCCACGCGATCGGCCTGCGGATCCCGGTCGTCGAGGTCGAGGGTGGGACCCTGACCGCGCTGGCCGGGTTCGACGGGCACCAGGGCATCGCGATCGTCGTCCCGACGCGCCGCTTTGCGTCGCTCGCCGACATCCTCGCTCGCGCGATCGAGCGGAGCGAGCCGCCGTTCGTGCTGGTCATGGACTCGCTCGAGGACCCGCAGAACGTCGGGACGCTCCTGCGAAGCGCCGAGGCGGCCGGCGTCCACGGCGTCATCTTCCCCACCCACCGCCAGGCGCCGCTCACGCCCGCGGCGGTGAAGGCGTCGGCGGGTGCGGTCGAGCACCTCCTGCTGACGCCGGTCGACGACCTCGCCGGTGCCCTGGCCGATCTCCACGCCAGGGGGATCCGCATCGTCGGCGCCGAGGCCGAGGCGCCGCTCACCGTCCGCGAGGCGGATCTCCGTGGGCCGCTCGCGCTGGTGGTGGGATCCGAGGGCCAGGGTCTCGGCCCCACGGTCCGCCGCCGGTGCGATGTGATGGTCCGGATCCCGATGCGCGGCGCCGTCGGCTCACTCAACGCGGCCGTCGCCGGCTCGATCCTCCTGTTCGAGGCGACGACCCAGCGGGGCGGCCACGAACGTTCGCCCCAGAAGGCGCCGGTCGACCCGACCGAGCCCGCGCCCGCTGCCCCGGAGCGAAGCGACATGGTCGAGGCGCTCCCGCCCGGGGAGCCGAGCGCCGACGCATAGGCCGCGGGTCAGGAGACGAGCACAGGCTCGCTTGACCCGTCGAGCGCCCCGCCCTATCATCTCCGGGCGCCAGGGGACCACCTGCGGTGTGGTCCTGCGCGCGCCGACGTAGCTCAATTGGTAGAGCAGCGGTTTTGTAAACCGCAGGTTCCGGGTTCGAATCCCGTCGTCGGCTCCAGCGCGAATATCGCGTGCCGGGCGCACCAAGAGGCCGCAGCTTCGCCCGGTCACGTACTCCGTGGGTAGGTTGAGCAGGTGGTGAGCTCCGCTGACTGTAGATCAGCCGTCTACGACTGTGGGGGTTCGATTCCCTCCCTGCCCACCACCGATCCCGTGTACCGGAAGGTCACCCGGCCCACATAGCTCAGCTGGCAGAGCACTTCCTTGGTAAGGAAGAGGTCATCGGTTCAAGTCCGATTGTGGGCTCCACCCACGCGGCCTCGGGCCGCACGGTCCACCGGAAACAGGCGAGCCTGCCACACACCCGAAGCGGTCCGTCCGCGTCGACAGATGGAGTGAAGCCCTCACGTGGCGAAGAAGAAGTTCGAGCGGACCAAGCCGCACGTCAACATCGGCACGATCGGTCACATCGACCACGGCAAGACGAGCCTGACCGCGGCGATCACCAAGTACCTCGCCCTCAAGGGCG
>JBGPFS010000256.1:0-2894 GCA_041483455.1 Candidatus Limnocylindria bacterium
CGTGCCGCCGTTGATGGAGGCGCTCGGCCTGGCGGAGGTGGAGCACAACCCGAAGAACAACCGGATGCGCGCGCGCTGAGGTCAGCCGACCGATCGACGTCGCGGGCGCGACAACGGCCTGCGCGCGCGGCACGGCCAGGCCCCCCACGGACCTCAGCCGCCCGCGACCTCCGCCAGTCGTCGCTCGAGGAAGCGGCGCTCCGCGGCGTTCGCGACGAGCTCGAGGGCCCGCCGGTAGGCCGCCTCCGCCTCGCCCCGCCGACCGAGCCGGCGCAGGAGATCGGCGCGGGCCGCGTGGAAGTACGGGTAGGCGTCGAGCGCACCGGTCCGGCCCAGCCCCTCCAGGAGCCCGAGCCCCGCGGCCGGGCCCTCGACGAACGCCACGGCCACGGCCCGGTTCAGCTCCACGACCGGCGACGGGGCGCGCCGGGCAAGCTCGGCGTAGAGGGCCGCGATCTCGGCCCAGTCGGTCGCCGCAGGCGAGGGCGCTTCGTCGTGGACCGCGGCGATCGCGGCCTGGAGCTGGTAGACGCCCGGCCGGCGCATCCGGAGGGCTCGCTCGACCAACCTCGCCCCTTCGGCGATCCGGCTCCGGTCCCAGCGGCCCCGGTCCTGGTCCTCGAGCAGGACGAGCTCGCCATCCGGTCCCACCCGCGCCTGGCGCCGGGCGTCATGGAGGAGCATCAGGCCGAGCAATCCCAGGGCCTCCGGCTCGTCCGGCATCAGCTCGACCAGGACCCGCCCCAGCCGGATCGCCTCGGCGCACAGCTCGCCGCGGATCAGCTCGCCTCCCGACGAGGAGTCGTAACCCTCGTTGAAGATCAGGTAGATCACCCGCAGGACGGCGTCCAGCCGCTCCGGGAGCAGATCGTCCGGCGGGACCCGGTAGGGGATGCCCGCCTCCCTGATCTTCCGCTTGGCCCGCACCAGGCGCTGGGCGAGCGTGGGCTCCGGGGTCAGGAAGGCCCGGGCGATCTCGGGGGTCGTCAGGCCGCCCAGGGTCCGGAGCGTGAGCGCGACGCGCGCCTCGATCGCCAGCGCGGGGTGGCAGCACGTGAAGATGAGGCGAAGGCGATCGTCGGCGATCGGCATCTCGTCCTCCTGCGCTCCCGGCTCGCCCGCGGCCAGCTCGGCGTCGATCGCCGCCTGCCGTCCGAGCTCCTGGGTCTTCGTCGCCAGGACCCGTGCCCGTCGGAGCCGGTCGATCGCACGGTTCCGTGCCGTGGTCGTGATCCAGGCCCCCGGGTTGGCCGGCAGGCCGTCCCGTGGCCAGCGCTCCAGGGCGACGATGAACGCCTCCTGGACGGCCTCCTCGGCAAGGTCGAAGTCGCCGAGCACGCGGATGAGCGTGGCGACCGCCCGCCCCGATTCCTCGCGGAAGAGGCGGTCGACGACGGCGTGAGCGTCGGTGGGGGTCGGCAAGCGCCTCGTCCGGGGCCCTACATCAGGTCCAGGATCGGCCGGATCTCGACCGAGCCATGCTTGGCGCCGGGGATCCGGGCGGCGCAGTCGATCGCCTCGTCGAGGTCCTTCGCCTCGATGAGGTAGTAGCCCCCGAGCGCCTCCTTCGTCTCGGCGAACGGCCCGTCGGTCGTGACGGTCCGGCCGTCGATCACCCGCACCGTCGTCGCCGCGCTGGTCGGGTGGAGGGCCTCGCCGCCCAGGAAGTGCCCGCGCTCGTGGGTCCAGTCGGTGAATGCCTGGTAGGCGGCCAGCTCGCCCGCCATCGCCTCGTCCGGGACCGGCTCGGTCGGCTCCGCGTTGTAGATGAGGAGCAGGTAGCGCATCGTCACTCCTTCGTTCGGGGGTCGTCCAGCGGGGCGACCGCTCAGCCAGGCGACGAACGGACCGCCGGCGAATCGACAGCGGGCCGGCCGGCCGTGCCCGGCGATCCGGCATCCGGCGAGCCACGGGCATCCCGGTTCGACGGTCAGGGCGCCGTCGGCGACCGGGCCCCCGACGCGCAGTATCGTTCCCGCCATGGCTCCGCGCCACGAGCTCCTCCGGATCGGCGGCCGGGACGTGCCGATCACGAACCCGGACAAGGTCTTCTTCGCCGCGCTCGGGATCACGAAGCTCGACCTGGTCCGCTACTACCTGGCCGTCGCCGACGGGGCGCTCCGGGGCGTGGCCGGGCGACCGATGGCCCTCAAGCGATACGTCAATGGCGCCGAGGGCGAGTTCTTCTTCCAGAAGCGAGCGCCCGAGTCGCGTCCCGACTGGATCGAGACGGTCGAGCTGTCGTTCCCGAGCGGCCGGACGGCCTCCGAGGTCGTCGTCCGGGACGCGGCCCAGCTGGCCTGGGTGGTCAACCTCGGCTGCCTCGACCTCAACCCCCACCCGGTCCGGGCCGACGACCTCGATCATCCGGACGAGCTGCGGGTGGACCTGGACCCGGTGCCCGGGATCGAGTGGCCGCAGATCCGGCGGGTCGCGCTCGTCGTCCGGGAGGCGCTCGTCGACCTCGGGCTCGTCGGTTGGCCGAAGACGTCCGGATCCCGGGGCATCCACGTGAACGTGCGGATCGCGCGCCGCTGGACCTTCCCGGAGGTGCGCCGGGCGGCCCTCGCCCTGGCCCGCGACGTGGAGCACCGGACGCCCGACCTCGCCACCTCGAAGTGGTGGAAGGAAGAGCGCCACGGCGTCTTCCTCGACTACACCCAGAACGCGAAGGACCGCACGGTCGCGTCCGCCTACTCCGTCCGGCCGACGCCGGACGCCCGCGTCTCCGCGCCGTTCGGATGGGACGACCTCGCGACGATCGAGCTCGGCGACTTCACCGTCGCGACGATGCCGGCGCGCTACGCGGCGATCGGCGACCCGGGGGCGGGGATCGACGGGGCCGTCGGCTCGCTCGACGCGCTCCTGGAGCTCTCGGCGCACGACGAGGCGGC
>JBGPFS010000257.1:0-2879 GCA_041483455.1 Candidatus Limnocylindria bacterium
GGCCCTCGACCTGCGTGCTGCGCAAGGTCTGGACCGTCTCGAACTGGAGCAGGGCGATCGAGGCGAAGGCAAGGCCCCAGCTCTCCAGCCAGCCGAGCAGCGGACCCACCTTCGGCACGATCCGACTCGAGAAGACGTAATCGCCGCCGGAGCGCGGCATCACGCTGGTGAGCGAGGCGAAGATCACCGCCAGGAGCACGCACATCGCGCCGACGATGAAGGCGACCCACGACCAGTTGGTCAGGCCGCCGGTGACGACGACAGGGACGCCCGCCAGGACGGCGATCTGGAAGGCGCCGCCCAGCGTGCCTCCGATGAAGGCGGAGGTGTTGAAGAACAGCGCGTTGACGACGCTGACCTCACGGACCAGTCCCGACGACTGGCGGGTGAAGAGCGTCCGACCCTCGGATCCGGTGGCCATGCGGCGCAAGCCCTCCTCTCGCTCGCGACCGCGCCGGCAGGACCGCCAGGCGGTCACCGTGCTGCGTCCGGCGGATCGTCCCTCGAGGGCCCGCCCGGAGCGCGCCCTCGAACGTCGAAGGCGCGGCCAGTATACTGACCACCGATCACGGCTGGAAGGGGTCCCCGCGCTGGATCACAGGAGCCGCCAGAGGCCATGACGATGCCGATCCAGACGCTCGAGGATCCCCTCGCCGAGGCCCTGCGCGTCATCGATCTGGCCGATGCCAAGGGGCTCCAGGTGCGCCTGATGGGCGGTCTCGCGTTCCACGCCCGCGCCCCGGAATGGACCGCCCGGATCGACCGGTCGGGTCGCGACATGGACCTGGCGACCCGCTCGAAGGATCGGAAAGCGGTCCAGGAGCTCCTGGTCGGCGAGGGCTACGAGCCGGATCGCCAGTACAACGCCCTGTACGGCCACAAGCAGCTCTACTTCGTGGACCCGGCCCGCAGCCGGCCGGTCGACGTCCTGGTCGACCGGCTCGAGATGTGCCACGCCTTCGAGTTCGGGGGCCGGCTCTCGGTCGATCGGCCGACCCTCCCGCTGGCCGAGCTCCTCCTCTCGAAGCTCCAGATCGTCAAGCTCAACCGCAAGGACGTCCTCGACGCCCTCATCCTGTTCCAGGAGCACCCGCTCGCCCAGGACGACCGGGAGGGGATCAGCGTGCCCCGGATCCTCGAGCACACCTCGAACGACTGGGGCTGGTGGCGGACGCTCACCCGGAACCTCGAGACGCTGCGGCTCTACCACGAGGTGGAGCTGACGTCCGGCGACCTCGACACCGGCCGGCCGCCGCGCCACTCGGCCGTCGAGCAGGTCGTGGCGCTCGACGCGGCGATCGAGGCGGCCCCGAAGTCGACCCGCTGGAAGCTCCGCGCCCGGGTCGGCGAGCGGGTCGCCTGGTACCAGCTGCCCGAGGAGGTCGGCCACGGCCGCTGAGCCCGGTGCCGAAGCAGTCGAGCCACGGCCGCTGAGCCCGGCGCCGACGGCGGTCGAGCCGGCCACGGCGCCGTGACGGCGGACGGCGCGACCGCCCGCGGTCGGCTCCCGCTCGACGGCCTGCGGGTCGCCGTCGGCCAGGTTGGGGCCTCCGTCGGCGACGCCTCGGCGAACGTGGCCGTGGCCCGGACGCTCCTGCGCCGCGCGGCGGCGCGCGGCGCCGACCTGCTGGTCCTGCCCGAGTGCTTCAGCCACGGCTACTCGCTCAACCCGCGCGTCCTCCGGCTGGCCCAGCCCACCGACGGACCGATCGCGACCGGCCTGCGCTCGATCGCGGCGGCCGCCGGCGTCGCCCTCGTCGCCGGGTTCGTGGAGCGGAACCCGGCGGACGCTGCTCGCCCGTTCAACAGCGCGCTGGTCATCGACCGGGCGGGTCGGCTCGTCGGGGTCTACCGGAAGACCCACCTGTTCGGGAGCGAGCCGGAGGGCTTCACGCCGGGCGACAGCTACCCGGTCTTCGAGCTCCGGATCCGCCCTGGCCGGCCGGCCCTCCCGGTCGGGGTCGCCATCTGCGCCGACCTGGAGTACCCCGAGGTGGCCCGCCTCCTCGCCCTCGAGGGCGCGCGCCTCCTGTGCGTCCCGTCGGCCGACATGGAGCCGTACCGAGCTCAGCAGGCCGCGAACCTGATGAGCCGGGCGATCGAGAACAACGTCCACGTCGCCCTGGCGAACACGGTCGATCGGCGGGAGCGGGTCGACTTCTTCGGCGGGAGCGGGATCGCCCGGCCCGACGGGACGCTCGTCTCCGCCGGCTACGGCCGACCCCGGCTGGTCGTGGCCGAGCTGTCGGACGCGGCCGTCGCGGCGTCGGGCGGGGAGGGCGCCTACCTGCGCCACCGGCGCCCGGCGACCTACGGCGGCCTGGTCGACCGCTGACCCGGGCTCGCCCGTCCGGACCGTCTAGCCGGGGAACGCGGACGCGCGGAGCTCACGCTCGATCGCCTTGGCCACCGCGGCCCCCTCGAGGACCGGGCCGTGGCCCGGCAGGATGCGCGGCATCCCCAGCTCGCGGAAGCGAAGCAGCGTCTCCCGCTGGGCACCGCGGTCGCCCTCCGGTCCCAGGACGAGGGTCGGCTGCGAGCCGAGCGCGTCGCCGGTCAGGACCGACCCGTCGTCGAGGCCGAAGGCCAGGTGGTCGGGCCGATGGCCGGGCGTCGCCAGGAGCCGGATCGGCCGGTCGCCGGCGGTGACGACCGCGCCGTCCCCGACCTCGTCCACCGTCCAGCAGAGCGACCCTCCCCCGCCCGGCCCGCAGGTGATCGGCGCACCGGTCCGGGCGCGCAGCTCCTCGGACCCGGAGGCGTGGCCCGGGTCGACGTGGGTGAGGACGATGCCGACGATCCGTCCGCCTCCGGCCGCCACCTCGGCCTCGAGTGCATCGAGGAAGGCCTCACCGGGGTCCCCCGGGTCGACCACGACC
>JBGPFS010000258.1:0-2875 GCA_041483455.1 Candidatus Limnocylindria bacterium
CAGCCGGCGTTCGGCCGCTCGATGGTCGTCGACCCGTGGGGGATCGTGATCGCCCAGGCGCCGGACCGGGTGGGGATCGTGCGCGCCGAGCTCGACCTGGAGCGGGTTGCGGAGGTGCGGCGCTGGATCCCGGCCCTCGCCAACCGGCGCCCATTCGAGCCGGCGGGCTGAGATCCCCCGACGGACCCGAACAAGGGCCGGAATATGCGAAGAGCCGTCTCCGCTGGGAGAACGGCTCTTCGCGTTCCCGAGAACCCGAGGTGAGGCGCCGACCGAAGGAGCGCGACTGCTACTGACCGAGGTGCGGCTCGACCAGGTGCGGGGTCGAGTTGTCCGGGCCGTCGTACACCTGTGTCACTTCCGTTCCACCGGCGAACTGGAACGTCCATGAGACGAACTGGCCGATGCCGTCATGATTCGGTTGGCCCGCGAATTGGATATTGTCATGCGGCGCGTACGTGACGCCCTGCCACGCCAGGCCCCCACCGGAGTTGATCTTGATGACGTTGGTGTTCGCGTCCGCGACGTTGTTGCCGTACTGGGAGGGCTTGGCCACGTAGATCGTGACCCCGACCTTGGAGTTGTCGGCGTTGTTCGCCGTGTACGTCCACGGCCCGGAGGCGCCCCATGAGTAGGAGTAGGAGCCATCGGTCTGGAAGGCGGCCTTGTGCAGGTCGGGCGGGTACCCGGTAAAGCGGTCGCTGGCGCCGGTGTTCAGGTCCACGACTCCTTGCGAGCCCACGATCAGGCCGTCGTTGTTGCCGCCCGGCAGGAAGACGACGCTCACGCCGTCGCCCACGACGAGCGCGTTCGCGTTCACGTTCAGGGCACCGGTGATGTAGTAGATCCCAGGCTGCTGGTTGCTTCCGATGGGCGTGCCCACAGGCGAAAGGCTATTCGGCGTGGCGTAGTTGTTCAGCGGGTCGAGCAGGACGCAACTGCTGTTCTGGACGATGATGTTGCGATACCAGCCTGGCCCCAGCTTCGGGCTGTTCGCCGCGCACCCGACGCCACTGACCGCACCCTTGTTGATCGTGATGTCCCCCTGCGCGTCAGTCCCCGGTCCCTTGGGCACCGTGGCCGTACCACCGGTCGCGGGGAGCCCGGTCAGGGCAAGGGGCAGCGGGTAGTTCGGGTCGTCGATGGGCTGGGGCAGGGGGAGCACGCTCTTGATCGTGTTCGAAGGCGGTCCGCTGTTGACCTGCTGTGGCGACCAGCAACTGTTCCCGCAACTGACGTTGTCGATCAGGTATGCCTGCGAATCACTGGGAGCATCGGGAAGATACAAGTTAGATGAGGCGTTGAGTTTCATGCCCCAGTTCCCGCCGACGTCGCCGTTCAGGACCGTCAGCGTCGAGTTGCTGCCGTTGAGGTCGATGTCGGTCGCGTTGGCGGGGCCCGCTTGCCCGTTCTTCCGCAGCGTGATCACTGCGAACCGGCCCGGGAACTGCCCGGCGGTTGCCCAGGCGCTGACGGTCTGGTTCGCCTGGCCGAAGATCCGCGCGAAGAAGGCCGGGTTCGCCTTCTCGACCCACACGAACAGATAGCGGTCGGTCGCCCCGGTGAACGCACCCGGATACTTCGTCGTGGCGTCGATCGGTGGCGTGCTCACCCAGAGGTTGTAGCCGCTGTCGACGACCGGAGTGCCTGCCTGCGTGCTGTTGTTCGACAGCGAAGGGTTGTTTGGGTCGAGCGCCAGGCCGAGCTGCTGCTGCAGGGACTGCCACGCCGCCTGGCGCGCCTGCCGCTGCTTCGTGGCGTCGATCGGCCGGCTCAGGAATGCGCTGCCCGCCAGTGCCGCGGAGTCGGCGGCGTTCTGGTAGTCGCGGCGAGCCTTGAGCCACGAGCCATAATCGATCGTCAGCGCGGCGAAGCCCACGAAGACGACCAGGAACAGCGCGAACAGCGCGAGAACCTGGCCCGTCTCATTGGTGGTGGCACGGCGCGTGCCCATCGGCTTGACGTTCACGGTCAACCTCATCATGGATTCGCGCACGGGGAGAGCCCTGGGGGCGACTTGTACGGCTGGGACTCGACTCGCATGTCCTCGCGGACGGTCAAAGTGAACTTGTTGTCGGTGGAGTTGCCGTCGAACCGGTCCACGATCCGGCCCACGATCGGGACGAAGAGGGGATGTCCGTACGTCACGTCCACGTGGATGCGTGCCGAGTAGGTGGGAACTCCGTTGCTCAGCACCGGGTCGGGGTAGTAGCAGTAGGAGTAGGCGACGGTCGCCGTCCCCGTGTATCCGGGCACTCCACGCGCCACGGCGTTCGTGATCTGGGACGTCGGATCCGAGTTCACGGGAGAGGTCGACGCATAGCGCGTCGCTTCCCGTACGGAGTTGACCAGCGCGATCTGGCCGCCGAACAGGAAACCGAACTGGATGATCCCGAAGAACATCACGATCAGGAGCGGCAGGAGCAGCGCGAATTCAACGAGAGCCTGGCCCTGCTGGGCCTTCCGGGGCTCGGGAGCGGGCAGCCGGGTCCGGGTTCTCTTCATGGCGATGGCCGGCATGACGTCGGACCCAGACTGGTGGGGATGTCCGTCGTGCTCAGCGGAGCGTTGGAGACGCGGATCTCCTCGCTCGTCCCAAGTCGATACGCCTGGTCCGTCTGGCCGTCGAAGCCATCGAGGATCCCGCTGATCAGCGGGATGAACAGCGGATGTCTGTACTGGACTTCGACCCTAGCCATGATCGAGATCGCGCCTGTCGCGTCGGTGTACGAGTAGTAGCAGACCTGCGTTCGCGGGCTACCGGTCGTCACCAGCGAGCCCAGCGCGTAGCCCGAGCCGTTGCGCTCGAGGAGCCCGTTGCTGCTTGGGTCGGTGAGCCTGGAGTAGACCGAGTTGGCCGCCGTCAGCGCATCGG
>JBGPFS010000259.1:0-2872 GCA_041483455.1 Candidatus Limnocylindria bacterium
CCCCGGCGTCCCGCTCGTCTACATCGCCAACGGCTACAACTTCCCCGACGCGCTCGCGGGGGCCGCGGCCGCGGGGGGCGCGCCGCTCCTGCTCGTCGCCCAGGGCGTGATCCCGACCGTGACCGCGACCGAGCTCGCCCGTCTCAAGCCCGCCCGGATCGTCGTCCTCGGCGGGACCGGGATGGTCGCCGACGCGCTCGTGAGCGCCCTCGGCGCGGCGGCTCAGGGCAGCATCGACGCGACGCTGGCCGGGACCAGCATCGGGGGCCCCAAGGTCGTCATCATCGTCGGCCCGGTCGGCTCGTCCTCGGACTACTACCGGTCCGATGCGAATGCAGCAGCGGCCGAGGCGGCCCAGTTCACGAGCAACGTGGTCAAGATCTACACCCCGACGGCGACCTGGGCGGCGGCGAAGGCGGCCCTCCAGGGCGCGTCGGTGGTCATCTACCTCGGTCACGGCAATGGCTTCCCGAGCCCGTATTCGTCGACCTTCATGCCCGACCGGGTCGACGGGCTCGGCCTGAATCCAAGCGCCGGAACGGACGATGCGACGACCCAGTACTGGGGAGAGCTCTACCTCGCCCGCGACGTGAAGCTGGCCCCGAACGCGGTCGTGCTGCTCCACCACCTGTGCTACGCCTCGGGCAACTCCGAATCCGGGATGACCCCGCCGACGCTCAGCCAGGCGAAGCAGCGGGTCGACAACATGGCGGCGGGCTGGCTGGCGGCCGGAGCCCGGGCGGTCGTGGCAGAAGGCCACTACGGTCCGGCCTGGTACGTCCACCAGCTCTTCACCAGCCACCAGACGATCGATGCGGTCTGGCACGCCTCACCCACGTTCAACGGGCATGCCTTCAGCTTCCCCTCCGTCCGAACGCCTGGAGCGACCGCCGAGATGGACCCGGACGGCACGCCGAACGGCTACTGGCGGGCGGTCACCGGCTGGCTCGACCTGACGACCGACCAGATCGTCGGCGCGCACTAGGCGTCCCGAGCGGCGACCGGGCCGACCGCGTCGTCCCGCTCGGTGTCGGCCGCCGGGCGACCCCACCGGTCGCGACCGGACCGCACCGTACCGTACTAGTCGGCCCCCGGGACCTTCGTCCGGTGGTCGAGCCGGTCGCGCAGCCGTACGGTTACAGTCATCCGCACAGACGAGGCTCATCGTGACATCCGCCCCTCGCCGCCCCTCGCCCGGCCCTCGCCAGCTCCGCCTCCCCGGCGCCGGACTCCTGCTCGCCGCGGTCCTGGTCGGTGGCACCATGGTGGGACCCGCGACCGCGGCCGCGATGAACCGGGCGATGACTAGGGCGACATCGGCCACTGCCGAGCGGCCGGTCGCGGTCGGTACCGGCGCACCGAGCGATCGAGCCATCGACGGGACCGGCGCCGATCTGAACGGGCCATCGACGATGTACGAGGACGAGCTCGCCCACGCGGCAGACCGGATCGCATTCAAGCCGGGCGGCCGAGCGTCCGTGCCGTTCCGACCGCGCCCGGGCGACGTGGCGCCCGCGCCCAGCCAGCCGACGGGCTCGGTCTCACCGCACCCGGTCGCCGTGGCAGCGAGGGCTCCGCTGAACGCGGCCGCGCCACTCGCCGAACCGGCGATGGCCAGGCTGGCCGTCACGTCCCCGCCCAGTGCGACAGCCGTCGCGCTGACCGCAGCCTCGGCCCGCCGAGAGGTCTTCGGGTTCCTGCCGTACTGGGAGCTGAGCGACCCGGGCACCGTCCTCGATTACGACGTCCTCACCACGATCGCCTACTTCGGCGTGGGAGCCGATCGGAACGGGAATCTCGAGGCGACGACGGCATCCGGCGCCACCCCGGTCGACTGGAGCGGCTGGACGAGCGCGAACCTGACCTCGGTCATCAACGCGGCCCACGCTCATGGGGTCCGCGTCGTCCTCACCGTTCAGGCCTTCGCCTGGACGACCGGCTCGGCGAGCGACCAGGATGCCCTGCTCGGCAGCCCGACCGCGCGAGCCAACCTGGCCCACCAGATCGCGACGGCCGTCCAGGCCCGAGGCGCCGACGGGGTCAACCTCGACTTCGAGCCGCTCGTCGACGGGCGGAGCGCCGAGTTCGTCGCGCTCATCCGGGCGATCCGGACCGAGCTCGCGGCGGTCGTCACGAACCCTCAGATCACCTTCGACACGACCGGCTGGATCGGGAACTACCCGATCGAGGACGCGACGGCCGCCGGTGCAGCCGATGCGATCCTCATCATGGGCTACGACTACCGAACGGCCTCGGCGGCGTCGGCGGGCTCGGTCGACCCGCTGGTCGGGGCCGGTTACGACCTGACCGACACCGTCCAGGCGTACACGGCCCGGGTCGATCCCTCGAAGCTCATCCTCGGCGTGCCGTACTACGGCCGAGCGTGGTCGACCGTCTCGGATGCGCTCCGGGCGCCGACCCAGACCGGCCTGAAGTACGGCTACTCGGCCGCCGTCACCTATGACATCGTCGCCGACCTGGCAGCCCAGTACGGCCGGCGCTACGACGCGACCGAGGTCTCGCCGTGGTTCGCCTACCAGCGCCAGAACTGCACGACGACCTACGGCTGCGTCACGAGCTGGCGGGAGGTCTACTACGACGACGCCGCCTCGCTCGGCCGCCGCTACGACCTGGTCCTCGGCGCCGGGCTGCGGGGGGCCGGGATCTGGGCGCTCGGCTACGACGGCGCCCGACCGGAGCTCGACACGGCGCTCCGGAACGCCTTCCTGCCCGTCAGCCGCCTCGCGGGAGCGGACCGCTTCGCGACCGCCGCCGCGATCAGCGCCGCGACCTTCGCGACCCCCGGCGTCCCGCTCGTCTACATCGCCAACGGCTACAACTTCCCCGACGCGCTCGCGGGGGCCGCGGCCGC
>JBGPFS010000260.1:0-2857 GCA_041483455.1 Candidatus Limnocylindria bacterium
CGGTTTGCTGAAGAGTGCGCCGGAGCCGAACGAGGCGGCCGAGACGAGTGCCAGGGCGATCCCCGCGAGCCGTCGTCGGTCCATGATCGGAGGCTAGCAGGCCGGACCGCCGGCTCGCCCGGCGGTCCTCTTTGCGGACCGGATCGGTGGGCCGGGGCCCCCGCCTGCACCAAGGGGCGGACGGGCTACACTCTTCAGCGTGACCGAGATCTCCGAGCGCGCCATCAGCGCGCGAGTGCCCGCCCTGACCCGCGAGACCCTGAGGGTCGTCCGGCGTCGCCAGCCGCTGACCGTTCTGCCCGGGACGTCGATCGCCGAGTGCCTCCGGGCGATCCAGCGCTCCGGCGTCGGCGATTCGGTCCTCGTCGCCGACGGCGATGGGCGCCTCCTGGGCGTCCTCACCGAGCGCGACATCTTCAGCCGGATCGTGGGCGAGCCGGTCCGGCTCGACCGGCCCGTCGAATCGATGATGAACCGCGAGCCGCGGACGCTCCGCCTCGGGCAGACCGTCCGAGAGGCGATCGCCCTGATGGAGACCGGGCGCTACCGAAACGTGCCGATCGTCGACGACGATGGCCGGATCCTGGGGATCGTCCGCCAGGTCGACATCCTCAAGTACCTCGCCGAGGCGTTCCCCGAGTCCCTGCTCAACCTGCCGCCCCGACCGCACCAGACGATGAAGGAGTCCGAGGGAGCGTGACCATCGAAACCCCGGCGCCCCACCGCGAGCTGCCGACCCAGGAGCTCGACCGGGTGACGATCCGCTTCGCCGGCGACTCGGGCGACGGCATGCAGCTCACCGGCACGCAGTTCACCCGGACGGCGGCCGTCTTCGGCAACGACATCAGCACCTACCCCGACTACCCGGCCGAGATCCGGGCGCCCGCCGGCTCGCTGCCCGGCGTCTCGGGCTTCCAGCTGAGCTTCAGCTCGAGCGAGATCCACACGCCGGGCGACCAGCCGGACGTCCTGGTGGCGATGAACCCGGCCGCGCTCAAGGCGAACATCGGCGACCTGCCGGCCGGCGGCGCGCTCATCGTCAATGGCGATGCGTTCACCCCCGCCAACCTGGCCAAGGTCGGCTACGCCGCCAGCCCGCTGACCGACGGCTCGCTGGCGTCCTACGCCGTCTTCGACATCCCGATCGGCACGCTGAACGCCCGGGCCCTCGACGGGCTCGGCCTGACGAGCAAGCAGGTCGACCTCACCAAGAACTTCTTCGCCCTCGGGGTGATGTTCTGGCTCTACGAGCGCTCGATGGAGCCGACCCTCCGCTGGATCGACGAGAAGTTCGGCAAGCGGCCCGTCATCGCGGAGAGCAATGCCCGGGCCCTCAAGGCGGGCTACGCCTTCGGCGAGACGACCGAGATCTTCCACACCCACTACCGCGTGGCGCCGGCCCACCTGCCTCCCGGGACCTATCGGAGCATCACCGGCAACGAGGCGACCGCGCTCGGCTTCGTCGTGGCCGCCGCGAAAGCCGGCCGGCCGCTCTTCTACGGCTCCTACCCGATCACCCCCGCCAGCGACATCCTCCACCAGCTGAGCGGCTACAAGCAGTTCGGGGTGAAGACGTTCCAGGCCGAGGACGAGATCGCCGCGATGGGTGCCACGATCGGAGCGGCCTACGGGGGCGCGATCGGGCTGACGGGCACGTCGGGGCCGGGCCTGGCGCTCAAGTCAGAGGCCCTGAACCTGGCCGTGATGACCGAGCTGCCGGTCGTGGTCGTCGACGTCCAGCGGGCAGGACCCTCGACCGGGATGCCGACGAAGACCGAGCAGACGGATCTCCTCCAGGCGATGTTCGGGCGGAACGGCGAGTCGCCGCTGGCCGTCGTGGCGCCCGCGACCCCGGCCGAATGCTTCGACCTGGCGATCGAATCCGTGCGCCTTGCGACCCGCTACATGACCCCGGTCATGTACCTGTCCGACGCGTTCCTCGGCGCCGGGGCGGAGCCGTGGCTGATCCCGGATGTCGACGCGATCCCGGACATCTCGGTCCCGAACCGGACCGAGCCGAGCGGGTTCTACCCGTACCAGCGCGACCCGGTCACCCTGTCGCGGCCGTGGGCCGTTCCGGGGACCCCCGGTCTCGAGCATCGGATCGGCGGGCTCGAGAAGGCCGAGACCCTCGGCAACGTGAGCTACGACCCGGAGAACCACCACCGGATGGTCCTTCTGCGAGCCGAGAAGATCGCCCGGATCGCGAACGACATCCCCGAGCTGGACGTCTTCGGCCCGCCCCGCGGCGATCTGCTCATCCTCGGCTGGGGCTCCACCTACGGCGCGATCCGGAGCGCCGTCGAGCGACTCCAGGCCGAAGGCCACGCCGTCGGCCATGCCCATCTCCGCCACCTCAACCCGTTCCCCCGGAACCTGGGCGACGTGCTCGGCGCCTACCGGCAGGTGCTCGTGCCGGAGCTCAACCTGGGCCAGCTCCTGATGCTCATCCGGGCTCGCTACCTCATCGACGCGCTGGGCTACGGGCGAGTGCGGGGCAAGCCGTTCCGGATCGCCGAGATCGTGAGCGAGGCCGAGCGGCTGCTCGCCGCCCAGGAGACCGGCCGATGACCCTCGGGGAGGCGGTCCAGCTCACCCGCAAGGACTTCGTGTCGGACCAGGAGGTCCGCTGGTGCCCGGGCTGCGGCGACTACTCGATCCTGGCCCAGACCCAGAAGGTGATGCCGGACTTCGGCTACCCGCGCGAGAACATCGTGTTCATCAGCGGGATCGGCTGCTCCGGCCGGCTCCCGTACTACATGAACACGTACGGGTTCCACTCGATCCACGGCCGGGCCCCCACGCTGGCCACGGGCCTGAAGGCGGCCCGCCCGGAGCTGATGGTCTGGGTGATCAC
>JBGPFS010000261.1:0-2844 GCA_041483455.1 Candidatus Limnocylindria bacterium
AGCCGAACCCGTTCGGCTCGCTCGGCGACCTCCGGCTCCTCCCCGACGGCGCCAGCGCCACGCTGCCGGCCGTCGGCGGCCGGCCCGAGACCGAGGTCGTGCTGGCCTCGATGGTCGAGCCCGACGGCCGACCCTGGGGACCGGATCCGCGGACCGCCCTGGTCGACGCGGTGAGGGAGCTCGAGGGCCAGGGGCTCCGGCTGAGCGCGTCGTTCGAGCAGGAGTTCGGCTTGCTCGCCCGGGGTGGCGGTTTTGGCCCGGGGTCTGCGGACCTGCCGCCGCCATTCAGCCTGGAGGCGCACCGCGAGGCTGAGCCGTTCGGCTCGTCGCTCGTGGAGGCGCTCCGGCTGGCCGGTCTCGAGCCCGAGACCTGGCTTCCCGAATACGGCCCCGGCCAGTTCGAGATCACGCTTCGGCCGGCCGGCCCGCTCGAAGCCGCGGACCGCGCGATCCTCACCCGGGCGCTCGTTCGGGACCTGGCGACGGCCCACGGGCTGCGCGCGACCTTCGCCCCGCTCGTACGCCCGGACGCGGTCGGGAACGGCGTCCACGTCCACCTCTCGCTGTGGGCTCTCGACGGCCGGCCGATCACCCTCGACCCGGCCGGCGACCTCACGACGCCGGCCAACCGGTTCGCCGCCGGGATCCTCGCTCACGCGCCGGCGCTCATCGCCTGGACCGCCCCCAGCGTCATCTCCTCACTGCGCCTGGTTCCCCATCGATGGAGCGCTGCGGCGGCGTTCCTGGGCCGCCGGAATCGCGAGGCGATGATCCGGATCTGCCCGGGGCCCACCCTCGGCGGGAGCGATCCGCTCGAGGCGGCGAACCTCGAGTATCGGGCCGCCGACGCGACGGCCAACCCATGGCTCGTCCTCGCGGCGATCGTCCGGGCGGGCCTCGACGGCCTGGCCCGCGAGCTGCCTCCCCCGCCGGTGATCGAGGAGGAGCTCGAGGAGCTCGACGCCGCGGCCCGGGCCGACCGGGGGATCCAGGCGCTCCCGACCGATCTCGCGGCGGCCCAGGCGGCACTCGAGGCGGACGAGACGGCCCGCGGCTGGTTCGACCCCGATCTCCTCGCCACCCACCTGGCGATCCGCCGGACGGAGCTTCGCCGGCTCGCGGACGCCAGCCCGGAGGAGCGCTGTGCGCGCTACGCGGATGTCGTCTGAGGCGCGCTCGCCCGGGACCCGTTCGGCAGCCGGGGCGCTTCCAGCCGGGGCGCTTCCAGCCGCCGGCGCCACAGCCGCCACGGCGATCCGCGCCGCTCGCGTCTGCGACGGCCCTCACGAGGGCGTCAACGAGCTCCTCGCGACGATCGGGCTGGTCGACCACCATGTTCACGGCGTCGTCCGGGGGTCGCTCGACGCAGCGGCCCTTGCCGACTTGCTGATCGAATCGGACCGGCGGTCCGCCGCGACGGTCGCCGGATTCGAGACCCAGGTCTGGTATGCCGCCCGACGCTGGTGCGCTCCGCTCCTCGGGTTGGAGCCCTCGGCGCCGATCGAGGCCTACCTGGCCGCCCGGCTCAGCCGGCCGAACGAGGCGATCGCTGCCCGGCTCCTACCGCTCGCAGGGTTCGCCCGGCTCGTGGTCGAGACCGGCTATCGCGGCCACGAGGTCACCGGCCCCGACGAGCTCGGAAGGCTGGCCGGGGCGCCAGCCCACCGGGTCGTCCGTCTCGAGGCCCTGGCCGAGCGGCTCGCCGTCGCGGGCACCCGGCCGGCCGACTACGCTGCCGCCTTCCGCGCGGCCCTGGCCGCCGAGCTCACCGCCGGCGCGGTCGGCACGAAGACGATCCTCGCCTACCGGACCGGCTTCGACCTCGACCTCGCCGCGCCGACCGAAGCCGAGGTAGCGTCCGCCGCTGCCGCCTGGCTCCCCGGGGCGGCAGCCGGCCGGGCCCGCCTCGCGGACCCCGTGCTCGTGCGGTTCGGGATCTGGGCCGCCGTCGAGACCGGTCGCCCGCTCCAGGTCCACACCGGCTACGGCGACCCCGATCTCGACCTCCACCGGGCCGACCCGCTCCTGCTGACCGACTTCCTCCGGGCGACGGAGAGCCGGTGCGCGGTCCTGCTGCTCCACACCTACCCGTTCCAGCGGGGCGCCGGCTACCTCGCCCAGATGTTCCCCCATGTCTTCATCGACGTCGGCCTCGCGGTCAACTACGCCGGGGCCGGCTCGACCGAGATCGTGGCCGAGACACTCGAGCTTGCGCCGTTCACGAAGATCCTCTTCTCGTCCGACGCCTGGGGCGCCCCCGAGCTGCACCTCCTCGGCAGCTGGCTCTTCCGGCGCGCGCTGAGCCGGGTGGTCGGCGAGTGGGTCGATCGCGGCGACTGGTCGGCCGCCGACGCCGAGCGGGCGATCCGACTCATCGCGGGCGACAACGCCCGGCGGGTCTACGGACTACCCGCCGACTGAGACACCGACGCCGATCGGGCCGGCGCGACCGCCATCCGATGGCGATATCCATGGGAGTGGCAGACCCTCGGCGGCCTCCCGACCCCACAGGGCTCTGACCGTCCCGCATCAGGTACCCTCGGGACATGCCGAGCATCGGGGAAAGGCTGGCCGGGCGTTACCGCCTCGACGCCCGGATCGGGTCGGGTGAGTTCGCCACGGTCTTTCGCGCCCGCGACCTGCGGCTCGACCGCGACGTCGCGGTCAAGGTGCTCCTCGCCAACCACGCGACGGACCCGGTGGTCGCCGCGCGCTTCGACCGCGAGGCTCGGGTGCTCGCCGCGGTCAACCATCCGAACGTCGTCGCCGTCCACGACGTCGAACCGGGCGACCCGGAGACCGGCGCAGAGCCGTTCCTGGTCATGGACCTCTGCGGCGGCGGCT
>JBGPFS010000262.1:0-2826 GCA_041483455.1 Candidatus Limnocylindria bacterium
AGTGTCCCCCGCACTTGACCACGGAGCCTGCGGCGCAACGAGACGGGTACGTAGATCCGCACCGTCACGCCCTCGACCTGTTCTCCGCGGCTGAGGAGGAGTGCCCGAAGGCCGCCGGCCGTCACCGCGAGAAGGACGTCGTTCACCGTCGCGTCGCAGGTGCGTCCGATCTTCCTGACCAGGTCGAGGCGGGTTCGGACCAGCGCGAGGTTGCGGTAAGGACCGACCATGCAGTCAAGGCTCGTCCCGGGTGCCGGTTCTTCCGCGAGGAGCTCGCGCGTCGCCGGCCACGCCTTGAGCACCCGTCGCAGCGTGGTCCGAGGCCGTCCAAGCATCGAGCACGCGACGGCGAGCCCCTTGGCGCGCCTTTGCAGGTTGTCTGCGAGGAGCTCACGAGCGGACGGCAACCGCCGGGGGGTCCACGGAGGTGCACCTGTAGCGCGTGCGTCCGGAACGGAATCGAAGAACAGTCCGAGCATCGCCATCGCGGCCATGCCGTCCGCGATGGCATGGTGGATCTTCACGAACAGGCCGATCTGCCGATCCGGCAGTCCGGTCAGGCACCACATCTCCCACAGGGGACGTGACGGATCCGGGCGCCTCCATCGCAGTTGCTCGGTGGCGAGCAGAAGCTCGGTCTCGCCAGCAGGCGGCTCGAGCGGCAGAACGCGCACGTGTTCGCTGAGGTCGAAGTCGCGGACGTCCACCCACAGAGGCCCTCCCAGTCCCCGCCGCGGTACGTGGATGACCTGCCGAAATCGAGGCACCAGGTGCAACCGGCACTGGATCGCGTCGCGAACAGCCTCGATCCGGAAGCGGCCGGTGGCGTCGAACAGACAGCCACCGTCGAGCAGGGCAAGTGCACCGACGTCCTGCGGCCAGGCCTCGCTGGCTGCCAGCATCAGCCGATCTTCGGCGGTCAGCCTGTCGATCGACATGCTTGACTCCTCTCAGGACACATACGGCCGTTGATCCGGCACGATGTCGACCGCTCGGCTAGCTAGGATCGATCGGCGTGATGATGCCGAGCCTGTCCTCCAGCGCCGCCGCGGCATCGAGGCACAGGTCCTCGCGGTAACGAGGGCCGATCGCTTCGGCCAGGTCCACAGCGCTCATGCGCCAGAGGTCGGTGGTCGCGACGCTCATGTCACGCCTCCCTGTATGGCCTGCGACGCGACCGCCGAACGGCCGACGCGGTGGCGGCCACCGCAAGCGCACCAAGCGCGCCGGTGACCCACCACCTGGGGTTCCGGATGGCCGCCTGCTTCTGGAGCGACAGCGGGTAGAGATCGAGGTGGACTCCCGTCGTCGCCCCTTCGGGGTCGCGGCTGAACACGACCCTCCCCGTCCCCATCCCATACTCGGAGAGGTCGATCCGGAAGACGTAGCCGTCCATGTCGTCGTCCGGGTGTAGCGGAAAGCCCCTGTACAGCGCGGGTATCGGGCTCAGACCTCGAACCATGAGCTGACCACGCCGAACGAAGACCTCCGCTCCGGCGCCGATCATCGCCCGCGTCCGCGCGTCCGTGAGCCGGGCGGAGAGCTGGTACCAACCGCAGAGATCGCCCCAGATCTCGGGGTGCTGCGGAACATCGGTCCTGATGACCTCATCTGGGACGCCGAGCACGTGCTTGAGCAGTCCGGCGACTTCACCCGGCAGCCACAACATCGCGAGCCTGGCCCCGTTGGTGAAGGCCATCACCCCGATTCCATCGTCGGGAGCCGCGAAGATCTGGGAGTTGAAGCCGGGAAGGATCCCCCCGTGCTCGACCGCGAGATGCCCGCCGAGGTCGAACCGGGAGAAGGCCAGCCCGATGCCCGGCACCCGCGGATCGGGCTGGTACTGGGGCTCGAACATGGTCGCGAGCGTCGCGGGCTTGAGAGCTGAGCCGTGCTCGTTGGCGCCACCGCCGACGAGGGCTGCGACGTAGCGAGCCATGTCCCTCGGAGTGGAGTAGGCGGAGCCACCGCCGACCGTCACCACCTCGTAGTCGGCGACCACCCTGGCGCCACCGGAGCCTAGCTCGTATCCCGTTGCGAGGCGCGACTTGATCCGCTCGGAGCGGAGGAGGTCGGTGTCGGCCATGCCGAGGGGCTCGAAGATGTGCTCGCGCAGGTAGCGGTCGAGGGGCTTTCCACTCACGTCCTCGACGATCTGGCCGAGCGTGGTGAAGCCGTGATCGGTGTAGATGAACCTGGTACCCGGCTCGGCGTCGAGGCGAAGACCGCCTCGGTAGTACTCGGCGGGGGACGGCACGGGCCGTCCCGCCTTCACGGCCTCGCCGAAGAGCGGCCTGAGCAGGCCGGAGGGGTGCAGGACCTCACGGATCCCGGCAGTGTGGGTCAGCAGGTGTCGCACGGTCGCAGGCCGGAAGCTGGCCTTCGCCGGGACCAGCCGGTAGGCGCGCAGGTAGTCGTTGGCGGGAGCATCGAGGTCGACCAACCCCTGCTCCCACAGCTGCATCACGGCGATCGCCGTGAAGGTCTTGGTGATCGACGCGATCCGAAAGACAGTGTCCTCGGTAATGGGCGTGTTCGACGCGATGTCGGCCAGGCCGTGTCCGTGGAAGAACTCGAGCCGTCCGTGGCGGACCACGCCCACCGCCAGGCCGACGGCGGGCCAGCGGTTGAGGATCTCGCTGACCCTCGCCTTCATCTCGAGCTGATCGATCTCGCCAGCGGCTCTCTCTTGCTGCTGATCCGCCCGGCGCGTACCGGTCGCAAGCACCCTCGGCACCTCCATGATGACGTTGCTCCGACGCCGACGGGAGGACTAGAGCCGATTGACCCGCAACCGGGGCATCGAGCGGCCCCCTGCCTTTCCCC
>JBGPFS010000263.1:0-2729 GCA_041483455.1 Candidatus Limnocylindria bacterium
GAGCCTCGGCGTGATACTCGGCAATGGCCCTCGACGCCGCGTCCAGCTCCTGCTCGACGTCCCTCAACGCGACGGCTACGCGGCCGGCGAGCTCTAGGCCGGCCTGGCGGAGCTGGCGTTCCCGGGCGTGGCGCTCATCGCGCTCGGCGGCGGCGAGGCGTTCGGATTCGGCGGCCTGTTGGCGGCTCCATACTTTGAGCGCGGAGGCGGCCTGAGCCTGGGCCTCCTGGGCCCGGGCGAGCGCCTGCTTGGCTTTCATCAGGTCGCCGGTCTTGGCCGCTCCCAGGGCGACGGCCTCGCGCTGCTCGTCGACCCGGAGCGACGCCAGCCGTTCGGCCTCGGTGGCCGCGGCCAGGTTGGCGGTCGCCGTAGCGAGCCGCGCGCTGATGCCCTGGATGGTGAGTGCGTCTCGGTCGGTGCTGGCCATCTGGCTGTCTCCTTGTGCTGCGCTGGGGCGAGTGGTCACGTGACGGCCCGCCGAATCTCACGGCAGACGACGCAGTAGCAGACCCACTGATAGCCGCGGTCGGGCTTGCCCCTGGTGTCGCGCCGGATCCGGCGGCTGGCCATCTCGACGACCTCGAGGAGGCGCGCCCAGTCCATGGGCCGCCCGGACGGGCCCGGCTCGTTGGTGGGGCGGGTGCTGGTCGTCACGGCCGGTGGGGTCGGATGTCCACGATGAAGCCGGCCGAGTCCGTCTCCACGACGCGTCCGCGGAGGTAACGCGCCACTTCTCGCGTGGCCCCGGCATCGCCCGCCTCCTCGGCGTCGAGGACGGCGAGCATCCGCAGGTAGCGGAGGACCTTGATCGCGGGGCTGAGTGTGTCGTCGCCCACGATCCGAGGCGACGTGTACCAGCGGATGGCCTGCCAGGTGGCGGCGCGGAGGTCGGCCCGGGTTGCGGGGCGCTCGGCGGTCATGCCGACGCCTCGCCGGGCCAAGGGAACACGGCCGCGATCGCGTCGTCGACGTCCTCGGGCTCCTCTACTGAGGGCAGGATCTCGGCCATCCGATCGCCGACAGACAGACTGGCCCCTGCCTCGCGCGCGGATGCGCGCGGGGGTCCGCGATGACTCCCGTTACTCCCCCAGTCATCAGAGTCATGGGGGGATCCCTGTGCACGCGCGCGAGACGGTGCCACGGCGACGTAGCCTCCCGACGTCCGGGCGACCGCTCCCCGCTCAACGAGCTTCGTGACCATGTTCTGGACCGACGTCCGCCCGAGGCTGATCTGCTCAGCGATCGCCGCCGGGAAGATCGGGCCGCTCGTCTCGATCACCCGGAAGACCTCGAGCCGCTCGAACGACGCCTCGGGCAGCGACTCCGGCGCCAGCTGCCACGTCAGTCCATCGAAGCGGACGGGAATCTCGGCGTCGGGCACGTCGCGGCCGGTGACGAGGACGGTCCCGAACGCCTCGAGCCGCTTTCGACGGAGGACCACGATCGTGTCCACGGATCCGGTGATGCCGTAGGTCCCGCTCACACTGGCGAGAAAGTCGTCGCTGGCATCCTTCCGCGCGTGGTGGACGATGACCAGGGCGACCGGCCGATCCCTGAACAGATCCTGGAGCCGCGCCAGGTCCTGCACGTCGACTTCGTAGGCGTTGCGCCGGCCGTCGCTCCGCGGACGGACCTTGCCGAGCGTGTCGATCGCCACGACTCGGGCGTCCGGATGCGCCTCGAGCCATCGCGCGATGTCATCCTCGAGCCCCCCGCCGATCCGTCGGGCGCCCCACCGGACCTCGAGCCGACCCCGTGGCATCGTGCGACCGGCTAGGACGGCCCGTAACCTGTCCTGGCCTCGACGTCGGCCGTCCTCGAGGGCGAGGTACAGCGCGCTCCCCGGCTCGACGCGCCGGCCGAGCAGGGACCCGCCGATGGCGACCTCGGCCACGATCTGATAGACGAGGCAGGACTTCCCGACCTTCGGTGGAGAGGCGATGATCGTCGTCCCCTCCGGCAACAGGTCGGGCACGATCCAGCGGAGCGGCGGTAGGTTGAGCGCGAGCAGGTCCGCGGCGTCCATCCCGGCCCGGGGATCCTCCGGCTCTCCGATCCCGGCCTCGCGAGCGACGTCCTCGACATCCTGGCGGCCGGTGACCTCGAGCTCTTCCTGATAGCCGGCTCCGTTGTCGCCTTCGTCGTCGTCGTTCTGGACGACGATCTCCGAATCGTGATCCGGCCCGCCGTTGCCGGCGTTCGCCGCCCTCGGCCGCTCGCCGAAGAGAGGGACAGCATCCGGCGGCGCGGGCAGCTCGTCGGCCGTCACGATGTCGCCTCGGGCGCCGGGCCGTACTTCCAGACGTCGGCACGGTGGCCCGACTCGTCGTGGACCCGTCGATGGCAGAACGCGACCACGAATCGACCGCCGGCCAGAAACACGACCGGTCGGTAGTCGCCGAACGCCTCGCGACAGGCTGGCCGCCAGCACGTGGAGCGGCTCGCGATTCGGTCGCCCGGGGCGAGCCGGATGGCCGGCTCCGTCTTGTCGGAGGTCATGCCCGGCCTCTCTCGCCCCGGGCCCGGTCGGCGAGCTCGTCCAGCCGCCGCGATGCGGCCTGCAATGCCGCGCACTCGAGGGGTTCAACGGCCGCCAACAGGTCTCCGCGGATCCGGTCGGCGAGTCTCGAGGCTGCCAGGCCGCGGATTCGACCCGCGCGACTGGCGCTGAATGGCTTGACGGCTGAGGCCAGACTGCTCATAGGTTCTCCGCCTGACCCCCGGGCCCC
>JBGPFS010000264.1:0-2687 GCA_041483455.1 Candidatus Limnocylindria bacterium
CTCGAGGCCGGGGCCCTGGGCGACGCGGTCCGGGCCCTCCAGCTCGAGCTGGCCGAGAAGCGCCAGGTCGCCCTCGCGGTCGACGGGGTCTTCGGGACCGCCACCCGGACAGCGCTCGTCGCCTTCCAGCGCGATCTCGGGCTGGGGCCGACCGGGGCCGCGGATCCGGGCACCTGGCGGGCGCTCGTCCGGCATCTCGAGTACCTGGCGGTCGGTCGGCCGATCTTCTGCGACTACGACACCGGCAACGGCCTCGCGAACTGGGGGACCGGCTCGACGGTCGGCTGGCTCGAGCGGTTCGCCGCCGACGCGAGGCAGCGCGGCTTCGGGCGGACGGGGGTCGGGGACGTCAGCCTGGAGCGCGGCGGCAGCATCTCCGGCCACGATAGCCATCGGCTCGGCCTCGACGCGGACATCCTGGCGATCCGCCGCGATCGCCAAGCCTGTGCCGGCACCCGCTGGTTCTCGGCCAGCTACGACCGGGCCGCGACCCGGGCCTACCTCCAGCTTCTCCGCGCCAGCCTTCCGGACCACGTCAAGGTCATCTACTTCAACGACCCGGTCCTGATCCGCGAAGGGCTGACGGTCTACAGGGCCGGCCACGACGACCACATCCACATCAGGTTCTGCGAGTCGGCCGGTCCCGATCCCCGGTACGTCTGCCCGGTGGTCCTGCCGCCCGCCGACGCGAGCGGTCCGTTCCCCTGGCCGGGCGGCGCCTGGTGGCTATGAGCACGGACCTCCGCTGCCTCTCGGCAGGGATCGCCCCTGGAGACGGGTCCGGTTGCGGCGGGCGGGACGCGGCGCGTACCATCCGGCGGTGACCTGCGCCCGCCGCGCCGACCGCGCGCTGCCGTCGTCCGCCCCCCGCTCCTGAGGTCCCAGGGTCCCCATGGCCGTCGGCTCATCGAACAGCTTCGACCTCATCGTCCTCGGCGCGGGGACGGGCGGCTACACCGCCGCCTTCCGGGCCGCCCAGCTCGGCCTTCGGGTCGCGCTGGTCGACGAGGACAAGATCGGCGGCACCTGCCTCCATCGGGGCTGCATCCCGACCAAGGCGCTCCTCGAGTCGGCCGACATGGCGAACCGCGCACGACGGCTCAAGGAGTTCGGCGTGCTCCTGCCGGGCGAGGTCGGGATCGACTACGCGGCCATCGCCCGGCGACGCGACCAGGTCGTCAAGCGGATGTGGACCGGCCTCAAGAGCCTGGTCGACAAGAACAAGGTCACCTGGGTCGAGGGACGCGGTCGGCTCGACGGCCCGACCCGGGTCCGGGTCAGCCAGCCGGGCGAGGACGGGACGCCCGGCGCGGGCGGCGAGCGGCTCCTCGAGGCGACCGATGTGATCCTCGCCACCGGCAGCCGGCCGAAGAGCCTGCCCGGACTCGTCCCGGACGGCGAGCGGATCCTGACCAGCGACGACGTCCTCCGCCGCGAGTCGGCACCGGCCAGCATCGTCGTCGTCGGGGCGGGCGCGGTCGGCGTCGAGTTCGCCAGCTTCTTCAACGACATCGGGACCGAGGTCACGCTGCTCGAGTACCTCCCGGCCATCGTGCCGCTCGAGGACCACGAGGTCAGCCAGCTCGTCGAGAAGAGCTTCGGACGACGCGGGATCCGGGTGATCACGACTGCCCGTTTCGACGCCGCGAAGGTGGAGAGCGGGCCCGACGGAATCCGCCTCGCGGTCGGCCCGGAGGGCGGAGCCGCCGAAGAGGTCAAGGCCGAGCTGATGCTCGTCGCCACCGGCCGGGCCGCCAACCTCGAGGACGTCGGTCTCGAGACGACCAAGGCCGAGGTCGAGCGCGGCGTGCTCAAGGTGAACGGCCGGATGCGGACCCGCGACCCGCACCTCTATGCCGTCGGCGACATCGTCGGCGGGCTGTGGCTGGCCCACACGGCGGCCCACGAGGGGATCGTCGCCGCGCACACGATCGCCGGCGACCCGGACGTCCACGAGATCGACTACGTGAAGCAGCCCAGGGCAACCTACTGCCGGCCGGAGATCGCCTCGGTCGGGCTGACCGAGCGCGAGTGCCAGGAGCGTGAGTTGCCCTACACCGTGGGCAAGGTCCCGTTCCAGGCCATCGCCAAGGCGATCATCGGGGGCGAGTACGAGGGCTTCGCCAAGGTCATCGGGAACCGCGAGACGGGCGACACGCTGGGCGTCCACCTCGTCGGGCCGCACGCCACCGACCTCATCGCCGAAGCCTCGTTGGCCGCCGAGCTCGAGGCCACCCCGGCCGAGATCGGGGCGGCCACCCACCCCCACCCGACCCTGGCGGAGGTCCTCGGCGAGGCCGCGCTGGCGGTCGACGGCCGCTCGATCAACTTCTGACCGGTCGAGGACCGATGGCCGCCAGGGGACAGCTCGGCAAGGCGTTCGGCCTCTCGAACGAGCGGCTGGTCGAGATGTACCGGACGCTCCTCCTGGCCCGGACGGTCGACGAGCGGATGTGGATCCTCAACCGCTCCGGCCGGGTGCCGTTCGTCATCAGCGGCCAGGGCCACGAGGGCGCCCAGGTCGGGATCGTCTCGGCGCTCCGTCCGAACCACGACTGGATGGTCCCGTACTACCGCTCGGTGGCCGCCTGCCTGACGTTCGGGATGAGCGCCCGCGAGATCCTCCTCGCCCAGTACGCCAAGGCGATCGACCCGTCGTCGGGCGGGCGCCAGATGCCGGGCCACTA
>JBGPFS010000265.1:0-2660 GCA_041483455.1 Candidatus Limnocylindria bacterium
GCTCAGCCGCTCGGGAGTGAAGACCGTGCCGGGTGTCGCCGGCCCGATGAGGAAGCCACCGCCGGGCAGAGTGTCCGCCGGGCGGTCGGTCGTGCCGGTCGTGGGAGGGTCGGTCCGGGTCGTCATCGCAGCTCCTCCGTCGCCTGGTCGTGGCTCCCGGGCGCCGCCGCCTGGATCGGGCTCGCGGGCTGTCGCCCGCCGAGCCATTCGATGATCCCAGCCGCGCCCTGGCCCCCGCCGACGCACATCGTCACGAGCCCGTAGCGCGCGTCGCGCCGGGCCAGCTCCGAGAGGATCTGGACGGTCAGCTTGGCGCCGGTCGCGCCGAGCGGGTGCCCGAGCGCGATCGCGCCCCCGTTGGGGTTCGTCCGCTCCTCGTCGAGGCCCAGCCGCCTCACGACGGCGACGACCTGGGCGGCGAACGCCTCGTTGAGCTCGATGACGGCGAGGTCGTCCAGGGAGAGACCGGCCTTCGCGAGCGCCCTGGGGACCGCCTCGATCGGACCGAGACCCATGACTTCGGGCGCAACGCCGGCGGTCGCGTACGAGACGAGCCGACCGAGCGGAGTGAGGCCCAGGGCCGCGGCGCGCGCCCCGGTCATGACGACCATCGCCGCCGCCCCGTCGCTCGCCTGGGAGCTGTTGCCGGCCGTGACCGACCCGTCGACCGCGAAGACGGCCGGCAACGAGGCCATCCGGGCGGCGTCCGTGTCTCGCCGGGGCCCTTCGTCGGTCTCGAAGACCGCGCTCTCCACCCGCGGGCGGCCATGCTCGACGACGGTGCGCCGGACGGTGATCGGGACCGTTTCGTCGCGGAAGCGGCCGTCGTCGATCGCAGCGACGGCGCGCCGATGGCTGCGCAACCCCCACGCGTCCTGGTCGTCGCGGCTGACATCCTCGCGCCTGGCCACCTCCTCCGCGGTGAGGCCCATGTTCAGGAAGATCTGCGGCCACTGTTCGGCCAGCCCGGGGTTGGGCGCGAAGTGCCAGCCGGTCATGGGCACCAGGCTCATCGATTCGAGACCGCCCGCGACGATCACGTCCGCGACGCCCGCGGCCACCGCCTGCGAGGCGAGGGCAAGGGCCTGGAGGCCCGACGCGCAGAACCGGTTGACCGTCATCGCGCTCGTCGAGACGGGCAGCCCGGCGCCGAGGGCGACGTGGCGGGCGATGTTGAGGCCCTGGGCGCCCTCGGGCAGCGCGCAGCCGAGGATCACGTCCTCCACCTCGGCCGGGTCGAGTCCGGGCGCCCTGGCGAGCGCCTCGCGCACCGCCGCCATGGCCAGCTCCTCGGAGGGCGTCTCGCGCAGCGTGCCCCTCGGCGCCCGGCCGATCGCCGTCCGGACGGCGCTCACGATCACGGCGTCTCGCATGGCTCGCTCCTACCAGGTCAGTTGCGCAGCGGCTTGCCGGTCTTGAGGGTGTGGCGGATCCGATCGCGCGTCAGGCGCTCGCCGAGCAGCCGCAGGAACGCCTCACGCTCGAGGTCGAGCAGGTACGCCTCGGGCAGCTCGGTCCCCTCGGCGACGTCGCCGCCGCTCATCACCCGCGCCAGCTCGAGGACGACCGTTCGATCGTGCTCGCTCAGGTAGCGACCGGCCCGCTGGTTGTAGGTGAGAGCCTCGGCGGCGGCGATCCCACGCCGTCCCAGGACGGCGATCGGTCGCTCGGCCGGTGGTCGATAGCCCACCTCGCAGAGCGTCCTGGCGGCCGTTGCCGCGTCGGTCCACTGCCGGTCGGGGTCGGCGGTCACGAGGTCGGCCGAGCCGAGCAGGCCCAGTGCGCGAGCCTCCTCGGCGCTCGACGAGACCCGGGCCAGGGCGATCGTCTCGAGCGCGGCGCGGAAGAAGGCGAAGCCGTCGACGGGGGCGCCGGCGGCCCGCTCCGCGGCACGGCGCGCCAGCGCGGTCGAGCCCCCGCCGGCGGGGATCAGACCCACACCGGTCTCGACCAGCCCGAGGTACGTCTCGGCGAGTGGCTGGCAGCGCGCACCGGCGAGGCAGATCTCGGCTCCGCCCCCGAGGGTCCGGCCGCGCGGAGCCACGATCACCGGGACCGGCGCATAGCGGATCGCCCGAGTGGCCGCCTGGAAGCGCCGGACGGCGCGGTCGAGCTCGTCCCACTCGCCCTCCTCGGCATCCATGAGCAGCAGGGCCAGGTTCGCCCCGGCCGAGAAGTCGGACGCGAGCGTGGCGATGACCAGCCCGTCGGCCCGCTCGACCGCCAGGTCGACTGCCCGGCGGATCATCTCGAGCGTATCCAGGCCGATGACGTTGAGCTTGCCGTGGAGCTCCAGGCCGAGGATCCCGCCGCCCAGATCGACGACCGAGGCGGCCGTGTTGGAGGGCAGCTCCGGGCGCCCGCGCCGGAGGGCGGCGATGTCGATCCCGCCCGGCGAGCCGGCGATCGGCTGGAAGGTCAGGTCGGCGAACGAGAGGCTCTCCTGCCGGTCGCCCGGCCCGTCGCGATAGAAGGCGCCGGGGCCGGCCACGACCCGCTCCACCAGCTCCGGCACGCGCCGACCATCGCTCCGCAGCAGATCGCTCACGCGCGCCACGCCGAGGGCGTCCCAGGTCTCGAAGGGGCCGAGCTGCCAGCCGAAACCCCAGCGCATCGCCCGGTCCACCGTGACGGCCCGGTCGGCGATCTCCCGGGCGACC
>JBGPFS010000266.1:0-2583 GCA_041483455.1 Candidatus Limnocylindria bacterium
GCATAGACCGGGACGCCCGGGAACTCGGGCAGCACGTAGGGCAAGCCGCCGACGTGGTCCTCGTGGGCGTGGGTGATGAGGAAGGCCCGGACGTTCGCCCGGCGCTCCTTGAGGTAGCTGATGTCGGGCACGACCAGGTCGATCCCGAACATCTCCTCGTCGGGGAACATCAGCCCGCAGTCGATGACGACGATGTCGTCGCCGTACTCGAAGACGTACATGTTCTTGCCGATCTCGCCCACCCCGCCGAGCGGGATGATCCGGAGCGGCTTCGTCTCGGCGGCCATGGTCGTTCGGCTCCGCTAGAAGAGGGTGAGCTGGTCGTCGGGACCGGCTTCGGCCTGGGGTCCGCCGAGGCCGAGCGTGACGAGCGGTCCGGCCGGCGAGTCGGCGGGGCCGTCGTCCGGGCGAGGGTTCGCGAGCGCTTCGGGGGCGCGCGGGGCGTCCGGGGCGGGCCCGGGGGTGGACGCCGCCACCGGTTCGGGCTCCGTCTCGGGCTGCGGGACGGCCGACCGGCGCCGGCGGGACTCGAGGAGCGCGGCCGGGACGCCCCGGATGTCCTCGAAGCTCGCCCGCTCGACCTCGGGCGACCGGAGGGCCGCCGCCGGGTGGTACATCGCGTAGACGATGGCGGCGGGGGCCCCGGTCGCGGGATCCGCGGGGCGGGTGGTGCCGTGGGCCGACGAGATCCGGGCACCGGGCATGAACCGACCCATGGAGTGCCGGCCGAGGGTGACGACGACCGCCGGGTCCAGGACCTCGAGCTGGCGCCGCAGGTAGGGCAGGCAGGTCGCGATCTCGTCCGGCTCCGGGTCGCGGTTATCGGGCGGCCGGCACTTCACCACGTTCGTGATGAAGACCTCCTCGCGCCGCCAGCCGATCGAGGCCAGCAGCTTCACGAGCAGGGCGCCGGCCCGGCCCACGAACGGGCGGCCCTCGCGGTCCTCATTGAAGCCGGGCCCCTCGCCGACGAAGACGACCTCGGTCGACGGCGTCCCCTCCCCCGGCACGGCCCTCGTCCGACCCTCGTGCAGGCGGCAGCGGGTGCAGGCGCGGATCTCGGCTGCGATCGCCTCGAGCGCCGCCGCGCGCTCGGCCTCGATCACGCCCGGCCTTCGGCGACGCCGACGCCGACCGGGACGGTCCCCGCCGCCCGCCGAGCCGCCGGCGGGACCCAGCCGCGCTCGGCGATGAGCTCGGCGATCTGGACCGCATTGGTGGCCGCGCCCTTGCGCAGGTTGTCCGAGACGACCCACAGGGCGAGGCCTCGCCCGTCCCGGATCGACGGGTCGGTGCGGACCCGGCCCACGAAGATCTCGTCACGCCCGGCCGCCGCCGTGGCAAGCGGGTAGACGTGGGCGGTCGGGTCGTCCTCGACCACGACCCCGGGGACCGCGGCGAAGAGCTGGCGAGCTCGCTCGGGGGTGATCGGGTCGCGCGTCTCCACGTGGACGGCCTCCGAGTGGCTCACGAAGACCGGGACCCGGACGGCCGTGCACGACAGCCGGAGGTCGGGCAGGTGGAGGATCTTGCGGCTCTCGGCGACGACCTTCCACTCCTCTTTCGTGTAGCCGTTCTCGAGGAAGACGTCGATCTCGGGGATGGCGTTGAAGGCGATCGGGTGAGGGTAGACCGCGGCGACTTTGGGCGCGCCGGCCGCATGGGCCCGGATCTGGGCCTCGAGCTCGGCCAGCGCCTCCGCCCCCGTACCGGAGACCGACTGGTACGTGTCGACGACGACCCGCTCGAGGCCGACCGCGTCGCGCAGGGCCATCAGGACCGGGACGAGCTGCATCGTGGAGCAATTGGGGTTCGCGATGATCCCCTCGTGGAGCGCGGCGTCGTCAGGATTGACCTGGCTGACCACGAGCGGCACGCGAGGCCCCATCCGCCAGGCGCTCGAGTTGTCGATGACCGTGGCGCCGTGGGCGACGGCCTCGGGCGCAAGCTCCCCGGAGACGGTCGCACCCGCGGAGAAGAGCGCGATATCGATCCCGTCGAACGCCTCCGGTGTCGCCTCGACCACTTCGTGGGTGGTGCCGTCGACCGAGACCGTCGAGCCGGCCGAGCGCCCGGAAGCCAGCAGGCGGAGCTCGCGGATCGGGAACCCCCGCTCCAGGAGCACCTGGATCATCGTCCGGCCGACGACACCGGTCGCCCCGACGACGGCGACGGAGAGGGCATTCCTGGGCATCCCGGGCGTGGCTCCGCTGCGGTGGTCACTGGGTCCGGGCACGGCCGGAGTATAGCAGCGCACCACCGGAGCTCCGGCGGTGCGCTGAGTCTGCGAGGGGTGCGGACGGACCGCTTCGGCCGGTCCGCCAGCCGCTCCGGCCGGCTTCGGTCAGGCGGGGTCCTTGGCCAGGTGGCGCTGCATCGCCGCCTTGCGCGAGAGGTTCACCCGGCCCTGGCGATCGACTTCGGTGACGACGACCATCACCTCGTCGCCGACCGACACGACGTCCTCGACGGTCGGGACGTGGTAGTCGGCCAGCTCGCCGATCCGGACGAGGCCCTCCTTGCCGGGCAGGATCTCGACGAAGGCGCCGAAGCCCATGATCCGGGTGACCTTGCCGAGATACA
>JBGPFS010000267.1:0-2580 GCA_041483455.1 Candidatus Limnocylindria bacterium
AACGATTACCGTGTCTCATAAAGGGTCCTTTGCGAGACTGGAACTTCCAGGATGAGAACATGAAAAAGTTGGACGCGAGCCAAGGCCAGTCGGCATCGGAGCTGATCTCGAAAAGAATCGCCGAACTCGGGGACTGGCGCGGGAAAACTCTCGGCAGAATGCGCAAGCTCATCAAGGAAGCGGACCCGGACGTCGTCGAGGAGGTGAAGTGGATGGGCACTCCGGTTTGGTCACACGACGGCATCATTTGCACAGGCGAATCTTACAAGAGGGTCGTGAAGCTGACCTTCATGAAGGGCGCGTCCCTGAAGGACCCATCCCGTCTCTTCAACTCGAGTCTCGACGGAAACGTACGCCGCGCGATCGACATCCACGAAGGAGAAGAGGTTGACGAGTCCGCCTTCAAGGCGCTCGTTCGCCAAGCGGTCGCCCTCAACAGTTCTGGCAAGTCGAAACCTTCGAAGAAAGCGAAGTCCTAAGGGATTCCGCCCCTGAACAGGCCCGTCTCTTTTGGTTCTTGCCATGGCAGGTGGGCCTTCCCTGAGGGGATCACGGGTAGGACCTCGTTTCGGCGGAACCGACCTCGTTGCGCTGGTGCTCTGGCGGCGGTGGGCCCGCATCGACGGCGTCGCGCGAGCGGACAGCCGGAGCGTCCTACGGCAGGCCGACCCGCCGCCAGGTCGCACCGCCGTCTGTGGTGTCCAACAGGAGCGGCGTCGGGCGGCTGGCCGCGATCCAGCCGTGCTGCCCATCTGGGTACGAGACGTCCAATGCCCAATCGAGGCCGAGCTGCGGCACGATGTCCCGGTCCCGCTGCCGCTGAAGATCGAGGTTAACGGGGCGGACCGCTCGTTGCGCAGGTCGACCGCACGACTCTGGGCACTTGACGCCTGACTCACGGCCGGAGGTCAGCAACCGTGGGAGCGAGTGACAGCGAGTCAGCAATGGGGCCCTCGTGCCCACGCCAAATCAGCATCCCCAGCGCCAGGGCCCACAGGGTCAGGACCAGGGACGAAGCAAAGAACAGGGTCTCGGCAGCCTGCACCTCTCCGCTGGCGGCGATCTGGAGGATCGCCGCAATCGCGGATCCGGCAGCGCCGACGACGGCGATCCAGCCGAACCAAGCTGGATGTCGCTGGCTGCCGATGACCGCGCCCCCGAAGCAAGCGAACGCCACCCCGAAGAAGGCGAGCATGCCGATGCTCCAGATCCCGAAGTCGACCTCTTTGACCGCGATCGAGATCCGTAGCGCAAGGCCTGCGTCCGGCGCGGCAGCGCTTGCGGAGGAGACTGCCAGCGCCTTCATGACGAACCCGTCGATGGCGCTGCTGACGGTGACGACGGCACCCCCAAGCAGGGCTGCCGCAAGGCCCAGCCGCGCGAGCGGCTCGGCGGACGTTCCCTCCATCTGTTCGGCCAGGCCGACGAGACCCCCGATGATCAAGAGGATCGCCACGATGATCGCCAGGTGGATCGCGACCCAGGCGCCGTTCCCGGCGATCGCCTGAACGGTCGCCGCGGCGTCGAGATCGGCGGTGTGAGGGTGCAGCGCATTCCCCACCAAGCCGATCACAGCCCCGGAGATGAACAGTGCGCCGTACACCTGCGACCAACGGAAGGATCGCGCATGCGGTCGTGCGGACATTCCTTGCTCCTCTATCGGGTAGGGATCACGTGGCTTGGCCCGGGCGGTTGCGAAGGAGGACGACGAGCAGCGGGACCTGGCATGCGGCGTACACGGCGTGAGCGATGTAGTGCTGCGGCGTCAGCTCGGGCACGAACGGCAGGAAGGGCCACGGAAGGACCGAGAGGAGCCCGCCCACCGCGAATTGGAGCACCGTCCAGCCGAACAGGAAGCCGAACGAGAGGCGCCCGGGCCCGGCCCACCACGCGGCGAAGAGAGCGACGGATACGAGCGTCGGGAGGACGACGTCCGGAGCCAGGAGGCTCAGCTCAGGGAGCGAGATCCGGTCGTGGACGATCATCCCGAACCAGGACAGGATCGCCAGCATCGCGACGAGCCGGACGGTCCGCGTCGGAACTGCGGCGGCGGCCTCGGTGCGTGCGTCGTTCGACATACCGGAACCGTAGTCGCCGGGCTCCCGAATCCGGCGGGCGATTCGTTCGATTCACGCAGCGCGACGCTCCTGACCCCTTGCGACCGCGGGTCGCGGGGCTCAGGGCCTGTGAATGAAACCTGCCGCTAGCGGTTGACGTCGGTCTGACCGAACCGCAGGATCGATGCTGCGGGGTTGATGGGAGGGCGAGTCTGATGCTCGGGCGGATCGGACTGGCGGTCATCGTGACGATCGCAGCGGCGTCCTGCGGGCCGACGCCGACACCGGCCGCCTCGCCGACCACAGGAGCCGGGTCCCCGCTGGGCGTCGCCAACGGGACGACGGTCCCCGTCTCGGTCGCAGTCAACGGCACCGTGGTCGAGACCGTGCCGGCGGGCGAGACCAGACTCGCAGTCCCCACCGTCCTGCCCGCCCGGCCCTGGACCGTCGAGGCGCGCTCGCCGAGCGGGCGGCTGCTCGCCACCCTCACGGTGAGCGCGGCGGACGAGATCTCGCCGACATC
>JBGPFS010000268.1:0-2536 GCA_041483455.1 Candidatus Limnocylindria bacterium
GAGATGCCCGGGCCGGTCGCGATGGCCGAGCACGCCCGGTTGACGGTCGACGTGCCGGGTGGGCTCCCGCTGGGATTCACCGGCGCGAGCCGCGCGATCTGGGCGGATGAGCGAGGCCGGACGATGGTCGGCTTCGAGTTCGACGAGGGGCAGCATCCCGCCCGGGCGCGTCTCGCGCTCGCCCTGTTCGCAGCCGACGCACCCGTCGACCGGTCGACCACCGTGCGCGACGACCCGGCCGCCTGGGGCGCGCCGGAGGTCGCGACCGGCTTCAACGCAGCCTGAGCTCGAATCGAGGGTAGACTGGGCGAGACCCGGCCGTCGACGACGGTGCGGTCGAGTAGTGAGGTCCCAGTGGCAAAGCATTCGCTCCACGAGCGGGAGCGCCGCAAGGCCGAGTCGGCCCGAACCCTCGAGATCGAGTCCGCCTGGACGAGGAGCACACCGCCCGCCCTGGCGGCCACCTTCGCCGCCGCCGTCCAGGCCGCGCGCGAGCGCGGACCCATCGCGCCGCCACCGAACATGGCGCCCGGCACGGCGCCGCGCCCGCCGCGCCCGGGGCGCGAGCCGAAGCCGGTCAAGGAAGAGCCCCGCTCGAAGCGGTACTAGCCGGAGCGACATGGCCGGCGATCATCGGGAGCAGTCGAGTGGGGAGCAGGTCCCGGACCGCTTCCCCGCTGAGGCGACCCGCCCGAGGGTGCGCCGCCGACGCCGCTGGCTGGTCGCCCTCATCGTGGCGATCGTGCTGATCCCGACGGTCGCCTACGGCGCCGCCAGCGCCTACGTCTACGACCAGCTGACCCACGCGGACGCGAAGTGCCCTGGAACGGACATCCAGGATCCGACGTCGTTCTCGGTCGACCAGATCGACACGGCGCCGTACCTCATGCCCGCGCCCCAGACCGTCTCGTTCCCGGCTCGTGGGGACGCGAAGGTGACGATCGCCGCCTGGTGGGAGCCCGTCGCCAGGGTCGACGCCCCGGCCGTCATCCTCGTTCACGGCCTCAACGGCTGCCGCCGGAACGGGCCGAATCTCCTCGCCGCGGGGATGCTCCACCGCCACGGCATCGCGGTGCTCCTGATCGACATGCGGAACCACGGCGATTCCACCGTCGAGGACGGGCGGTTCGCGGGCGGGAACGATGAGTATCTCGACGTCCTCGGGGCCTTCGACTGGCTTCGGGCGCAGGGGGTGCCCGCCGCCCGGATCGGCCTCCTCGGGTTCTCCCTCGGGGCGGCGACCGTGATGATCGCGGTCGGCGAGGAGCCTCAGGTGGCGGCCGTCTGGGCCGACAGCAGCTACGCCGATGTCCGCGAGGCGATCCGCGACGAGCTGAGCAGGAACGGCTACCCGACCTTCCTGGACGTGGGCGGAGTCCTTGTCGGGAAGCTCCTGACCGGCGATGACATCGCGGCCCGGAGTCCCCTGGAGGCGACCGCCAAGCTCAACGGGCGGCCGATCTTCCTGACCATGGGATCGGCCGACACGCGGCTCAGCCCGCGCTACCTGGACGAGCTCGCCGCCGGGGTCCGGGCCTCGGGTGGCACGGTCGATCCGTGGCTGGTCCAGGGCGCAACCCACACCCAGGCGCTGCGCCTCTATCCGGCCGAGTACGAGCGACGGATGGTCGCGTTCTTCGGGGCGGCCC
This sequence comes from Candidatus Limnocylindria bacterium, assembly GCA_041483455.1. Taxonomy (GTDB): domain Bacteria; phylum Chloroflexota; class Limnocylindria; order Limnocylindrales; family CSP1-4; genus JBGPFS01. Next base: position 1,650 of record JBGPFS010000268.1, read on the forward strand.
TCGGCGGTCTGCCGGCCGGGTCGTAGCCGACGCTGCCGGAGGTATCGGGGCGGGCCAGCCGGCGCGCTCGCCGAAGTCCCGCCCACGTCCCGGCTGATCCGTCCGGTCACTGGATGCGCCATGCTTCGTCGACGATGACCTCCGCCAGTGACCCGTTCCTCGAGCGTGCCCGGGCGATCCTGGCCGAGGCGCCGCTCATCGACGGCCACAACGACCTTGCCTACGCCCTCCGGGAGCGGGTCGGCCTGCGGATCTCGGAAATCGACCTCGGCCGACCGGTCGTGGGGCTCGACACCGACCTTCCGCGACTCCGGGCCGGCTGCGTCGGGGGCCAGTTCTGGTCGGTCTGGGTGCCGGCGGACCTCCCGGAAGAGCGGGCGCTGCCGATGGCGCTCGAGCAGCTCGACACCGTCCACCGCCTCGTCGGCGCCTATCCCGAGACCCTGGAGCTCGCGACGACGGCCGCCGGGGTGGAGCGGGCGTTCGCGGCCGGCCGGATCGCCTCGCTGATCGGTCTCGAGGGCGGCGCGATGATCGCGAGCTCGCTGCCCGTCCTGCGCCAGTTCCACGCTCGTGGCGTCCGATACATGACGCTCACCCACTGGCGGACCACCCGCTGGGCGGATGCCGCCACGGACGAGCCCCGGCACGGCGGCCTGACCCGGTTCGGGGTCGAAGTCGTCCGGGAGATGAACCGGCTCGGGATGCTGGTCGACCTGAGCCACGTGGCCCCGACGACGATGGCCGCCGCGCTCGAGGCGGCCGAGGCCCCGGTGATCTTCTCCCATTCCGGCGCACGGGCGATCACCGACCATCGGCGCAACGTCCCCGACGAGATCCTCCGACGGATCCCGGCCAACGGCGGCGTGGTGATGGCCGTCTTCCTC
>JBGPFS010000269.1:0-2513 GCA_041483455.1 Candidatus Limnocylindria bacterium
CAGGAGTGGACCAGGGAGGAGATCGACACCATCCTGGACGTCGCTCGCCAGCTGAAGCGGGAGCGAGCCCTGGGGATCCCGCATCCGCTCCTGCGGGACCGCGTCCTGGCCATGCTCTTCTTCTTCCCCAGCACCCGGACCCGGGCCTCGTTCGAGGCCGGCATGGCCCAGCTGGGCGGCCACGCCCAGTTCATCGAGAGTCGCACGACCCAGATCTCGCATGGGGACACCGCCCGGGAGATCGGTGAGATCCTGGGCCGCTACAACGACGGCATCGCCATCCGGAACGTCGACTGGGGTGTCGGCAACGGGTACATCCGGGAGGTCGCCGCGGCCAGCCGGGTGCCGGTCCTCAACATGCAGTGCGACCTGTTCCATCCGCACCAGTCGCTCGCCGACCTGCTGACGATCCAGGAGAAGAAGGGCGATCCGCGGGGTCGAACGATCGCGATCAGCTGGGCCTATGCCGCCAGCTACCAGAAGCCGCTCAGCGTGCCCGTTGACCTGTCGCTGCTGACCACCCGCTACGGGATGCACGTGCGGCTGGTCCACCCGCCGGAGTTCCGGCTCCCTGCCGATATCGTCGAGCAGGCGGCGGAGAACGCCCGGCGATCGGGCGGGTCGTTCGAGCTCATGGACGACTTCGAGGCCGGCGTGCGTGGCACGGACGTCGTCTACGCCAAGAGCTGGGGGGCCATGCTCACGGCCAAGGACGAGGCCGAGGGCGCGGAGATCGCGAAGCGTTACACGGACTGGATCGCCGACGAGCGGCGGATCGGCATGGCGGCGGAGGACGCGATCTACATGCACCCGCTCCCGGCCGACCGGAACATCGAAGTGGCCGACGCCGTGATCGACGGGCCGCACTCGGTCGTCTACGACCAGGCGGAGAACCGACTCCACGTCCAGAAGGCGGTCATGGCACTCACGATGCGCTGAGTCGCGAGGACGAGACGGCTGGTGCCGTGTGAAATCTCAGAAATCCGACCGGTAGGGCTCTCGCGGAAGTGCCACCCGGTTCTCACGGTTCTGATCGGGCCTTCTCAGAATGTGTAACCGCTGCGTTTCCACGCGCCCGATCGCTGTTCTTGCGGCCGTATCTTCGAGAGTCGGGATGCGCCGCCACCCGACGCTCGTCACGCCCCCGATCCGGCAAGCACGCATCGCCGATGGTTCCGCTGGATCGCCCTGGTGATCGCCTCGATCGTGGGCGTGGCATCGCTCCTGATGTCGAGCCTGCCGGGCCCACCCAGGTGTGGATCAGCCACACTTCGCCGGCGGGTTCGCCCCGCTGGGTCACACGGTGGACGGTCCCGTCGGCCTGTTCCTCGACGAGCCGGACGTCGCACCCGGCCGTCGCCTGGCGGGTGTCGCTCGGCGTGACCGCGCGGCACATCCGCTGGGAGTGACAGAGGTTCGCTCCTTCCACCGGCACGGTCGGTGGAAGGATCCCGCCACCGGCGACGGCGGAGTCAGCCGTCGCCGGCCGTCTCGTGGCCGAGATAGTGGATCAGTGGCACGGCTCGCAGGCGCTCGGCGGCCTCCTCGGCGGTCAGGTCGCGCTGCACCTCGGCCAGCAGTTCGTAGCCGACCATGAACTTGCGCACGGTCGCCGAGCGCAGGAGCGGCGGCAGGAAGTGCGCGTGGAGCTGCCAGTGCTCGTTCGAGCCGCCGCCGAACGGCGCCTGGTGCCAGCCCATCGAGTACGGGAACGGATGGTGGAACAGGTTGTCGTACCGGCTGAGCAGCTCGATCAGGGTGACGGCGAGCGCGTCGCGCGGGGTCGGGGTCAGGTCGGCGATGCGGGCCGTCGGGCGCTTGGCCACGACCAGCGTCTCGAACGGCCAGGCGGCCCAGAATGGAACGACGATCAGCCACTCGTCGTTCTCGACGACCACCCGCGGGCCAGCGTGCTCCTGGTCCACGTAATCGAGGAGCAGGCGTCGCCCGGTCGTCTCGAAGTGGCGGCGTTGGGTCGCGTCCTCGCGGGTCGCCTGGACGGGGAGGGCGCTGCCGGCCCAGATCTGGCCGTGCGGGTGGGGGTTTGTGGCGCCCATCGCCTGGCCCCGGTTCTCGAACACCTGGACCCAGCGGAGCGACGCCCCGAGTTCGGTCGTCTGGTCGGCCCACAGGTCGACGATCGAGCGAACGGCCGCTGGCGACATCCGGGCCATGTCGAGGTCATGGCGTGGCGAGAAGCAGATGACCCGGCAGGTCCCCCGCTCGCCCTCGGCGCGGAGGAGGCCGATCTCGAGTCGGTCGTCGGAGGTATCCGGGCGGAGGGACGCGTAGTCGTTGGTGAAGACGAACGTCTCGCGGTAGGCCGGGTTCCACTCGCCGCTGGCCCGGACGTTGCCGGGGCAGAGATAGCAGCCCGGGTCGTAGGCCACCCGTGGGACGGGTCGCCGCGAATCCCGGCTGCGCCCCTGGAGCGGACGCTGGATGCGGTCGGTCGAGACGAGGATCCACTCGTCGGTCAGCGGGTTGTAGCGCCGGTGCGGCTGGGTCAGCAG